>NZ_JBLFEQ010000004.1:0-82868 GCF_047345125.1 Maribacter spongiae
AAGGTAAAGAAGGACCACAAGGGGAACCCGGACAGAAGGGAGAAAAGGGAGACCCCGGAGCACAGGGACCACAGGGCAACGAGGGACCGCAAGGTAAAGAAGGACCACAAGGGGAACCCGGACAGAAGGGAATACCTGGACAGAAAGGAGAAAAGGGAGACCCCGGAGCACAGGGGCCACAGGGCAACGAGGGGCCGCAAGGTAAAGAAGGACCGCAGGGAATACCCGGACAGAAGGGGGAACCGGGACAGAAAGGAGAAAAGGGAGACCCCGGAGCACAGGGGCCACAGGGCAA
Organism: Maribacter spongiae; assembly: GCF_047345125.1. Taxonomy (NCBI): domain Bacteria; kingdom Pseudomonadati; phylum Bacteroidota; class Flavobacteriia; order Flavobacteriales; family Flavobacteriaceae; genus Maribacter; species Maribacter spongiae. Next base: position 296 of record NZ_JBLFEQ010000004.1, read on the forward strand.
CGAGGGGCCGCAAGGGAAAGAAGGACCGCAGGGAATACCCGGACAGAAGGGGGAACCGGGACAGAAAGGAGAAAAGGGAGACCCCGGAGCACAGGGGCCACAGGGCAAAGAGGGACCGCAAGGTAAAGAAGGACCGCAGGGAATACCCGGACAGAAGGGGGAACCGGGACAGAAAGGAGAAAAGGGAGACCCCGGAGCACAGGGGCCACAGGGCAACGAGGGACCGCAAGGTAAAGAAGGACCGCAGGGAATACCCGGACAGAAGGGGGAACCGGGACAGAAAGGAGAAAAGGGAGATCCCGGAGCACAGGGGCCACAGGGCAACGAGGGACCGCAAGGTAAAGAAGGACCACAAGGGGAACCCGGACAGAAGGGAATACCTGGACAGAAAGGAGAAAAGGGAGACCCCGGAGCACAGGGACTACAGGGCAACGAGGGGCCGCAAGGTAAAGAAGGACCACAGGGAATACCCGGACAGAAGGGGGAACCGGGACAGAAAGGAGAAAAAGGTGACCCAGGTGATCCAGCTTCGGATAATCAAAATCTATCAGAGGTGTTATCTGAAGGAAATAGCGCCGGCAATAACAAAATTATCAATGTGGGAACTCCCACGAATGATCAAGATGCCGCAACCAAGGCTTATGTGGATAATTTACCAAGAGTTTACGTCGGTACCTTCCGAATAACGGCTGCCGGAAATGTTACCATTACAGGTATACCTTTTAAACCCTCATCCATTACGTTTACGGCTTATGCCAATATTGAAGACTTTAATATAGATAGGGACAATGGCACAAGAAACAATGATAGGGGCATAGCAAATGCTTATGGAAGCATGAAAGGTTTTGCCAGAGATGATAGTGGCACGGTTACAGAACAGGTCATTTATAATGGAGGGAGTGGAAATTCAATTAATGACATATCACGATATGCTTCAAGTTCACATTCCATAGGGCTTCGGTATTCCAACCAGAACGGTGACAAATTAGGACTTACCACGGCCACGGTAACCAGTTTTAACACCAATGGATTTACCTTGAATACGGATAATTTTGCTGATGGAATTGTTGTAATATTCGAAGCATATAGATAAGATTATGAGAATTTTACCGAAAATAACGAATATAACCAGCTTGTTTCTATTCCCTATTTTGGTCTGGGGGCAGGATGCCGTTCATAATTTTGGAAATATCCAAATACACGACACCGGTCTGGTAGGGTTTCATATGGATATTATAAATAACGGTGCCTTCGATCAAAATAAAGGTTTGGTAGGTTTTTATAGTGAAGACAAGGCTTTAACGGTTTCAGGAAGTTCCAATCCGGTATTTTATGATACAGAAATAGCGGTAGATCATAATTTATATGTAGATAATACCATTGGTGTTTTGAACAATACCAGTTTCATATCCGGTAATATTATTACTGCAAGGGTCGCATCCCAAATAAACATCAATTTCCTAAATGAATCCTTTTATATTGGAGAGGGCAATGAAACTCTGGTAGATGGTTATGCATCAGTAAGCAACAAAGGGGAGTTTACATTTCCAATTGGTCAGGAAAATAGATGGAGACCCTTAAAGATCAATTCCAATGAAAATAATGATTATGCCAAGTGTGCCTATTTCTATGAGGATCCAAATACCCCCAGTATTTTTGGCATATCGTTCAATACGGACAAAACTGCAACGGACCTTCTTTCTGTGAGCAACTACGAATTTTGGCATTTGGAAAGCGAAAAACCTTCTACAGTCACACTTTCTTGGGATGAATTGAGTTATGCAAGCCTTTTGGCGGAATTTGTCACAGATTTAAAAGTAGTCGGTTGGAGCGTTTCTGAAAGAAAATGGGTGAGTTTAGGGAATACCAATGTTGAAGGAAATTTAGATAAGGGTACCGTAACCTCGGAAGAATTTATCCCTAGCGACTATGCTATATTGACCCTTGGGGGCAATAGCGATATACTCGAGACTTTGGATAATATTGAGTTGGGTAATTATTATATGACGCCCAATGGAGACGGTATTAATGATGTTCTCGTCATAAAGGGGCTCGAAAATTCCCCGAACAATTCGCTCCAGATATTCAATAGATACGGGGTAATGGTGTATTCCAAACAAAATTACGATAACAATTTTAACGGTATTTCCAATGTTACCGGTGCAGTCTCTAGGAATACCGGACTGGCATCTGGAGTATATTTTTATATCATAACCTTAAATGATCTTAAACAAAAACACCAAGGTTACCTATATCTTACCACCTATCAAGAGAATTGATGGTGCCGTTGGCATATGATATAATTGTTCCCGATACCGATAGGCCAGAAATATTTGCTTAATTTTAGTACGATAAAAGAGTATAGTTCAGCGTATCCGTTATATCTCTTTTTACTATATGGGCTAAATATTATGCGAAGAAGAACTTTCATCAAAAAAAGTGGAGCTACAGGAATTGTTCTTGCGGCCATACCTATGGAACTTATTGGACAAGAAGTTGAATATTCCGTTATGGAACTAATGGGCAAAACGGACATCGATCTGTATGGAAAAGATATCAATCTTAGAAAAGAAGCGCATGATGCTTTTTTAGAAATGAAAAGAGCGGCCTATAATGACGGTATTGACATTAAGATCGTATCCAGCTATCGAAATTTTCTAAGGCAAGAAGCTATATTTGAAAGGAAGTTCCTAAAATATACCGAAGAGGATGGGATGGAAGCATTGGCCGCTATAGACAAGATTATAGAATATTCTACCATTCCGGGTACGAGCAGGCATCATTGGGGTACGGATATCGATATTATAGATGGCCATAGAAAGACCCAAGGCGATGTATTGGTCACTGAAAAATTTGGAGCGGGCGGCCCTTTTGAGGATTTAAAACAATGGATGGGCGAAAATTCCAAAACCTATGATTATCATTTGGTTTATACCGATGATGCAAAACGCAGGGGATTTAAATACGAGCCCTGGCATTACAGTTATGCCCCAATTTCAAGACCAATGCTCGAGACTTTTAGAGGAAAGAACATTGTTCAATTGCTGCAGCGCGAAGAATTTATAGGTGCGGAACATTTTACCATAGGCTTTTTAAAAACCTATATTCAAGACAATATTCTTGGAATTAACAAAGTGCTTCTTTAACCGTTTTCGTATATTACGGTAATTAAGGAACACGAACATATACCATGAGAAGAGGGAGTTGGAAAATCCGAATATTCATAGGTTTGGCAATAATAATATTTGCCTTTATCCAAAAATGTAACAACAAAGAAGAAAATCCATATACCGGAAGGACACAGCATATCAACATGTCCGCCGAGCAGGAAATTGCCATTGGTCTGCAAAGTGTTCCTGAAATGACCCAACAGCATGGAGGGCTTTATCCAGATGAACGGCTCCAGGCTTATGTGGATGCCGTGGGAAACAAGCTGGTAAATTCCGGCTACGCCAGGGAAACTCCTTATAAATTTGATTTTCACCTTTTAGCGGATGACCGTACCATAAATGCTTTTGCCTTGCCGGGAGGCCAATGTTTTATTACCTATGCCCTATTTTCAAAATTGAACGAATCTCAATTAGCAGGGGTTCTCGGCCATGAGATTGGCCATGTTATCGGGAGACATTCCGCCGAGCGTATAGCAGAAAGCAGTTTTTGGCAGACCCTGACCATGGGAGCCACTGTAGGTGCCGACATGGGAAATATAGTAGGCAGCATAGGTCAAAACACATTACTTAAGAATGGACGTGGAGACGAACTGGAAAGTGATGAATTGGGCGTGGAGTTTATGATCCGCGCAAATTATGACCCCTATGAGATGATCAAGGTGATGGAAATCCTAAAGGCCGCAGCAGGTCCCAACCGTGTACCCGAATTCCAAAGCACCCATCCAGATCCCGAAAACCGCATAGAAAAAATAAAAGAGGCCATTAAAAAATACGAAAACAAAAGTTGAACGTTAATTTCTGCCAATGAACGTTAAAAGCCCGGACATCACCTTTGCATTTTCGTATATTTGAATATCCCAAATTAGTATTACCACATTAAATTTGACCCTTATAGCTTTGAGATTAAATCTTTTAAGCAAAACTATAATGGGAACACTATCACACTTTAGAACGCTTTATTCAGAAGCGTTTGACAACTGTAAGCCAGAAATTCTGGTCGTGCTTTTAAAAGTATATTCCGTTTTTTGTGCACTGATGTTAGTTATGGCGGTATACGCCTTTATGTATAGGGCATTAAGCGGTTTTGAATTTTAACGTAGCTACTCTTTTACCTGAACACTATAAGAGTTGAATTCTCAAAATTGAAAAACCCGCTATCAGAAAGATAGCGGGTTTTGTTTCTTGATTGATGATGGTCGTTTAACTACCTAGCGCAACTTCCAGCACGGCAAGAGCATCGGTAGCATTGGATAATTCTGCATATTTTTTAACTGAAAAACCCTGATTGCTTTTAATTTTCAGGTTGGCTCCATTATCGATAAGAACCTTCAATACTTCCGCCTTATTATAACGGGCGGCGAACATGGCCGGGGTCATACCCAAGGATTTTTTGTTTACGTCCTCACCCAGTTCTATCATACGTTTTACCATATCGACATCACCTTGCATAACTGCTTTGCAAAATGAGCTAAGTTCAACGGAAGTTGTGTTTTTTACGATAAAATCAGGATTTAAGATCGTTTCATTGGCCATGAGGCCGTTACCCAAGAACATTACTGCCAAGGACAAGGTTAGGATTGTTTTTTTCATGATGAATGCATTTAATTGATGAATAAGTTTTGATTATATAAATATAGACTCCATTTATTCCGTTTTGTTTCACTATTAACACTTAAATAACTAAATTTTAACAAATTTCCACCGCATTCAACGCTAAAAAAAATCAAAATCCTTTAATCGCTACATAAGATCCCAATAGATATAACCAACTCTTCCCCTTCCGTAATCCTGCTTCCTGCCTACCGGTAGGCAGGTGCAACTCAAAAATACCGGCAACCGTACACAAAACCACTAATTTTCGTTACATCCCAAAAAGTTTAAATGAGTTCAATAGTTAAACTTGATAGAACATCTTATTTTTGAACCTTAAATTTCACTGGAAAAATGAATAAAAAAGTAATCTTGATGATCTTGGATGGTTGGGGCAAATCTACCGACCCTAAAGTATCTGCCGTAGATAAGGCCAAAACTCCATTTATAGATGGTCTGTATAAAAAATATGCCCATGCCGATCTGTTGACCGATGGCATGAACGTTGGGCTTCCCAAAGGTCAAATGGGCAACAGTGAAGTTGGTCATATGAATTTAGGTGCGGGCAGGATTGTCTATCAAGATTTGGCAAAAATAAATCTTGCCGTTGAAAATAACGCTATAAAGGATGAAACAGTATTAAAAAATGCTTTCTCCTATGCGAAAAATAATAATAAGCCAGTGCATTTCCTGGGCTTGGTAAGTGATGGTGGAGTCCATAGCCATATCGATCACATAAAGGGATTGGTAAAAGCCAGTGAGGCATATCATCTGGAAAATGTTTTTATTCATGCCTTCACCGATGGACGGGACGTTGATCCCAAAAGTGGAAAAGGCCTGTTAGGGGACCTGAATCTATTTTTAAAAGATAAAAAAGCAAGACTTGCTTCTGTAATCGGCAGATATTATGCCATGGATCGGGACAAACGATGGGAACGGGTCAAATTAGCCTACGACCTTGTAGTTAATTCCGTTGGGGAGAAATCCACGGACATTGCCCAAAGTCTACAACAAAGTTATGACGATGGCGTGACCGATGAATTTATAAAACCTCTGGTCATGACCAATGATAGTGACGAGCCGTTAACAAAAATTCAAGAAGGGGATGTAGTCGTCTTTTTTAATTTTAGAACGGATAGGGGTAGAGAATTGACACAAATGTTAAACCAACAGGATTTTCCGGAGCAGAACACGAAAAAACTGGACCTGTATTATGTGACCCTTACCAATTATGATGATTCATTTAAAGGAATAAAAGTAATTTATGATAAGGCGAACATTAAGGATACATTGGGAGAAACATTGGCAAATGCCAGTAAAAAGCAAATTCGTATCGCCGAAACCGAAAAATACCCGCATGTCACTTTCTTTTTTAATGGTGGCAGGGAAATTCCTTTTGATGGGGAGGAGCGTATTTTGTGTCCTTCTCCAAAGGTGGCCACATACGATCTAAAACCGGAAATGAGTGCCTATGAAATTCGTGATGCGATTATCCCCGAACTTGAAAAAGGAACGACCGATTTTGTATGTCTAAATTTTGCCAACCCGGATATGGTGGGCCATACGGGTGACATGAACGCAGCCATTAAAGCCTGTGAAACTGTTGATACGTGTGCAAACGATGTTATTACCGCCGGATTAAAAAGCGGATACACAACTTTGGTCATTGCCGACCATGGCAACTGCGAAACGATGGTAAATCCTGACGGAAGCCCAAATACGGCCCACACTACGAACCCCGTTCCATTAATATTGGTAGATTCTGAACTAAATCAAATAAATGACGGTGTATTGGGTGATATAGCTCCCACCATCTTAAAGCTCATTGGTGTTCCGCAACCGGAATTAATGACCCAAAAATCCTTGATTTAATAGGGCCTTCAAATTAAATTACCTTTGCATCATGGTAAAAATAAAATCATCGGAAGAAATAGAACTCATGCGCGAAAGCGCTTTGATCGTTTCAAAAACATTGGGGATGTTGGCAGCGGAAATCAAACCGGGCGTACATGCGCTGTATTTGGACAAATTGGCCGAAGAGTTCATTAGGGACCATGGTGCGGAACCTGGTTTTTTAGGAATGTATGGTTTTCCAAACACCCTTAACATGAGTCCCAACGCACAGGTGGTCCATGGAATCCCAAACTCGGACCCCTTAAAAGATGGCGATATTATTTCCGTTGACTGCGGTTCGATAAAAAATGGTTACTACGGAGATCATGCCTATACTTTTGAAGTTGGAGAGGTAAATGAAGAAATTAAAAAACTACTAAAGGTCACCAAAGAATCCCTGTATATGGGCATACGTGAATTTAGAACGGGAAATAGGGTCGGGGATGTTGGATATGCCATACAAAATTACTGTGAAAGTCATGGTTACGGCGTAGTCCGTGAGCTGGTAGGCCATGGATTGGGAAAAAAACTGCATGAAAGTCCGGAAATGCCCAATTATGGAAAGCGGGGTAGAGGAAAGAAGTTTGTGGAAGGTATGACGGTCGCCATAGAACCCATGATCAATATGGGTACCAAAAACATTAAACAGCTAAAAGATGGGTGGACCATTCTTACGGCAGACGGCAAACCCAGTGCCCATTTTGAACATGATGTGGCCATTGTGAACGGCAAACCGGAATTACTGTCCACGTTTAAATACATTTATGATGCTTTGGGCATACAAAGTGATGAGGAGGAGGAATTTAGAGGTAAAAAACTTCAAGATTAGATTTGTCAGCACCTTCATCCAAATAAAATGAAACGGTTCTTTAAATTTTTCTTGAATCTTCTACCTAGGCCATTGCTCATAAAACTGAGTTATTTAGTTCGTCCTTTATTGACATTATATTACAAGGGCGATACCTATACGGATCCCATAGATGGTAAAAAGTTTAGAAGCTTTCTGCCCTATGGTTATGAAAGCCCCAGAGAAAATGTGCTCTCGCCCTCTACCCTATCTTTGGAACGTCATAGACTTTTATGGTTGTACCTAAAAGCAGAAACAAATTTGTTTACGGCACCGCTCAAAGTATTGCATTTTGCCCCGGAGCAAGCTTTTTACAAAAGGTTTAAAAAACTCCCGAATCTAGAATATGTAACTACAGACCTGAATTCGCCATTGGCCGATGTTAAAGCCGATATTTGCAACCTTCCCTTTATGGACAATTCCTTTGATGTTATTCTTTGCAATCATGTATTGGAACATATTCCCGATGATGTCAAAGCAATACAAGAGCTATACCGTATATTAAAAAAAGGGGGGTGGGGCATATTTCAAATACCTCAGGATTTGAATCGTGAAAAAACCTATGAAGATGATTCCATCACGGACAAATGGGAAAGGGCAAAAATATTTGGTCAATATGACCATGTACGGATCTACGGTCGTGATTATTTCGACCAATTGAGAAGTGTTGGTTTTTCGGTATCGGAAATCGATTATACGACCCAACTTTCTACTCAGGAAATTGATAGATACAGATTGGCAAAGGGAGAGATTATACCCTTGGCAAAAAAATAATCTCTTGAAATATTGGTATGGATTTAATTGGCAGAAAAAATAGAACGGTTTAATCAACGACCAATTTAGCAAACCCTTTGGTCAGGAACTCCTGTGTTTTTCCTTTTTCGTCCAAATAAACGATATAGGCTTCCAAATCGGGACGCATTGATATGACCTTGAACGCCTTGTCCAGATCCATAGCCATAAAGGCCGTAGCAAAGGCATCGGCCGTTGCGCAATCATCGGCCAAAATGGTAACTCCTAACGTATAGGAGTCCTTTGTATATCCGGTCTTTGGATTTATGGTATGAACGTATTTTTTACCCGTACTTTGATCTATCCTAAATTTCCTATAGTTTCCGGAGGAAGCCAATGCCCTGTCCTCAAGATTGATCAGTACTTTTAAGGATCTTTCTTCCCCTGCTTCCGGATCGTCTATACCCACCATCCAAGGTTTATTTTTTATCAGATTTTTTCCTTTCGCTACCAATTCCCCTCCTACCTCTACAAGATAGTTTCCAATACCTTTATCATTGAGCATTACGGCTATCCGGTCTATGGCATATCCTTTGGCAACAGCGTTAAAATCAAAATAGATATTAGGACTTTTCTTTGCGACCCTATCTTCCATGGATAACGAAACCTTGTCAAAACCAACATAGTTTAAAAGGCTATCCACCGTTACACTGTCCATTTGTATTTGTTTCCCCGGCCCAAAGCCCCAGGCATTTACCAAAGTTCCGACCGTGGGATCAAAATAACCGTTTGTTTGTGCATGGATTTTTTTTGAAAGCTTAAAAACTTCCTTAAACATCTTATCTACCCGTACGGTACTATCTCCCCTATTTATTTTGGAAATATCGGAGTTGGGAATGTAGGTGGACAGCGAGCTATTTACGGCCATAAAAACAGAATCTATTTCAACGTCAAGATTTAAAGTCCCATTAGCTAAATAAATAATAGTGAACGTGGTTCCCAGAGCTTCTCCCGTGGACTGGTTTCGTATAAGTTCATTATTGGATCCACAAGACCCCATCAAAAAAATTAATCCGACAACTATGATACTTCTCATGCTAAATTTCAATTAGTCCGTCATAATCAACGACATATGCCTCATTGAGGTAAACAGGTAGTTTTACATCTTCCGCATTGGCCAATCCTACCCCGGCAAAATAGGTCTTGGCCTCAAATTTTAACGCATGCGTTTTCATTTTTTCCATTAATTTTTCATCATATACCTTTGGGTCTTCTGGATAGGTTACGGTACGTACCATGATAAAGTGAAGTTTTTTTTCTTTCAAACAAACGAATTGAGGGTTTTTTTTCAATTCACTATTGACCCCCATGAATTCATAACCCTCGGCCTCTAACTGTTTCCCTACGATATTCATGGCCAGATTATGAAGTTCCTGTGCTGTTAAAGCTCGCATCTAACTTGTTTTATTAAAAAACCGATATGCCCAAACATATCGGTTTAATCATTTTATATATGAACAAATAGAGACTTATCCTCCAAAATCATCAAAACGGATATGCTCATCGGGAATACCAAAATCCTCTCCCATTTTTTGTACCGCCTTGTTCATTAATGGTGGCCCACAGAAATACAGCTCAATATCCTCCGGCGCTTCATGATGATTTAGGTAGTTGTCTATTACACAATTGTGGATAAAACCGACAAAACCGTCCCCAGGTGCATCTATATTCTCTTTGACCTTCCAGTTATCCTCTTCCATGGGCTCAGAAAGTGCCAAATAGAATTTGAAGTTCGGGAAATCTTTTTCCAATTGGTAGAAATGATCCAAATAGAACAATTCCCGTTTGGAGCGCCCCCCGTACCAATAGGTTACTTTTCTATTGGTCTTCAATGTTTTAAATAAATGGTATAAATGTGAACGCATTGGGGCCATACCGGCACCTCCGCCAACATACAACATTTCGGATTCGGATTCATTGATAAAGAATTCCCCGTATGGCCCCGAAATGGTAACATCATCACCTGGTTTTAATCCAAAAATATAAGAGGAAGCGACCCCGGGATTAACATCCATCCACCCATTTTTGGAACGATCCCATGGCGGGGTGGCAATACGCACATTCAACATAATCTCTCTACCTTCTGCCGGAAAAGAAGCCATGGAATAGGCTCTTTCTACCGTCTCGGGATTCTTCATGACCAAAGGCCATAGATTGAATTTGTCCCATTCCGCCTGGAATTTATCCGGAGTCTCATGCTCTTCGGGGTGTGCCGTAATATCCATATCGGCGAACTTTACTTCGCACTTAGGAATCTCGATTTGTATATATCCACCTGCCTTGTATCCCATGTCCTCCGGTATCTCAACTACAAATTCCTTTATAAAGGATGCGACATTATAGTTACGTACCACTTTGGCAGGCCACTTTTTAATACCAAAAACTTCTTCGGGAATGGTAATTTCCATATCCTGTTTTACCTTAACCTGACAGGCCAAACGAGCACCGTGATTCAATTCTTTTTTAGAGAAATGTGGCGTTTCCGTAGGTAGGGCCTCTCCCCCACCGGAAAGTACATGACATTCACATTGGATACATGTGCCACCACCACCACAGGCCGAAGGCAAAAACACCTTCTGATTTCCTAAAGTGGTCAACAAAGAGCTTCCCGAAGCTACTTCTACCTTTTTCTCACCATTAATCGTAATGGTAACCGGTCCGGAAGGTGATAGTTTTTCCTTAGTAAACAATAGCAACGCCACCAATACCATTAAAAGTATTAGAAAGGCGACTACGGTAATCAATATTGTCCCACCTGTACTTGCAGCTAAAATCATCCTTATTTGTTTACGTCATTATAAGAAATCTCTTTTTCATCGATTTCCTTTTTAATTTCCCCTACCTCGGTATTTGGCAGGATTTCCTTTTCTTGTGTCTTTTGAACAGTAGTCTCTTCCAAAGGTGCCGGTGCCTCGTCACCACCCGTTAACATACCGCCAAAACTTTGGAAACCTATTCCCATTAATCCGGTGATAATAAAAGTGATCCCCAAACCTCTTAACGGAGCGGGCACATTGGAGTATCTTATCTTTTCGCGGATGGCTGCAATGGCCAATATGGCCAAAAACCAACCGATACCGGAACTTACACCATAATTAAAGGCCAATCCCAAAGTTTCTATTTCCCTGGTCTGCATAAACAGGGAACCTCCCAATATTGCACAATTTACCGCAATCAAAGGCAGAAAGATACCCAATGAATTATACAATGACGGTGAAAATTTTTCTACCACGATCTCTACCAGTTGCACCATAGTAGCAATGGTAGCAATGAAAAGAATGAACGACAAAAAGCTCAGGTTATAATCCGCATATTCAGGCCCTAGCCATACCAAAGCCCCGTCTTGCAACAGGTATTTGTCCAACAACCAATTTAACGGTACGGTCACCGCCAATACAAAAATAACGGCAGCTCCCAAACCTACGGCCGTGGCTACCTTTTTGGAAACCGCCAAATAAGAACACATTCCCAGGAACACGGCAAATACCATGTTATCTATAAAAATCGATTTAAAAAATAATTCCAAATGCTCTAACATAATCTCTTTTTAAAATGTCTTGTTAGTTTTCTTCTACCAAAGCCGGGTTTCTGGATCGTTGGACCCAAATAATAATTCCGACCACGATCAACGCCGCCGGTGGAATGATCATAAAACCATTATTCTCATAACCTGTCGCATAAAGTCCTGTCTTTGCTATAGGGTCTCCCAAAACAGGGATTCCGAATAAGGTACCGGAACCTAGCAACTCTCTAAAGAAACCGACAATAATCAGAATAATACCATATCCCAAAGAGTTACCAATACCATCCAAGAAAGACTTCCAAGGGCCATTGGCCAGGGCAAAAGCTTCAAAACGCCCCATAATAATACAGTTGGTGATTATTAAACCTACAAAAGCCCCCAATGTTTTACTCAGTTCATAAGCAAAGGCCTTTAGCACCTGGTCTACAATAATAACCAAAGTGGCCACTACTATTAACTGTACAATAATCCTGATTTTGGACGGAATGATATTTCTCATCAAGGAGATCACCACATTACCCACCCCTAATACGAACATTACCGAAATGGCCATTACGACCGACGCTTCCAGTTCTGCGGTAATAGCCAATGCCGAGCAAATACCCAGTACTTGGATGGTAATGGGGTTATTGTCCGCTAATGGGTCTAAAATTAAACCCGCATCTTTTTTTGTCAATAGTCCCATACTTATTTAACTCTTACAGTTTCTAAATAGTCCTTATACAAATCCACACTTTCTTTGATCATGGCGGAAACTCCATTTCCAGTAATCGTTGCACCCGCAAGCGCATCTACCTCATTGTCATCTTTAGTGGAATTTAAAGGATCGTTATTCCCCTTCGCTACCTTAACGCCTGCATATTGCCCCCCATTTAAGATGGTCTCCCCATTGAAATCATCCATAAAATAACGTTGCTTAATATTGGCCCCAAGACCGGGCGTCTCCCCTTTATGATCAAAATAAACCCCCTGGATCACCATGTTATCATCTAAGGAAACATAGCCCCAAATAGCGTCCCATAATCCTTTACCGTACAATGGCAATACATAGAACTTTTTACCATCCTTCTCCCCGATAAAAACCGGAAGTTTTGGTGTTTCCCCGTTTTTGAAAGCCTTTTGCTGTTTTTTCAAATCTATCAAATAGGCTTCGTCATCCGGTGTGATCTTATCTCCTTCGATTACAAATTGCTCTTTGATATAGTTGGAGAACTCGCGCTCCACCCTATCCGTGGGAATAAAGTTGACACTGCCCTCCTCATTTTCATTCACGCCCATGGCATAAAGGATATTCTGCTGCTTTTCAAAACGTTCGTTCTCTTTGATCTTAGGTCGTAGACCGGAAGCAAAAAAAGCCAGTAACGACCCTACGATCACTACCATTACACCGGCAAATATCACGGTATAGGAATTTTTATCTGTATTCACTGCCATAATTAAACTGTTTCTGCTTTAAGTTCTGCCGCTTTATTTTCAGAATCCTTGGGAAAGGTAGTGGCATTTTGTAGTCTTTTCATTCTTCTCTTTACATTGCCCCTGATCACATAATGATCAATAGTAGGTGCGAAAACGTTCATCAATAAAATTGCCAAGAACACACCTTCGGGGTACGCCGGATTGAAAACACGGATCATCACGGAAATGAATCCGATAAAGAAGCCGTAAATCCACTTTCCACGATTGGTCTGTGAACCGGTCACGGGATCCGTGGCCATATATACGATTCCAAAGGCCAGACCACCAACAATTAAGTGTTTCCAAAAATCAAAACTCATTAATCCGTAAAATTTGCTGGTTTCCCCGATCCAACCCAATGCGACTATTTGATTGAACATAAGCCCCATGACCAAAGAACCCAACACGGCACTTAACATTATCCTCCAACTGGCAATTTTACTAAAGACCAAAAACAAACCTCCTAGCAATATTAAAAAGGCGGATGTTTCACCAACCGAACCCGGGATAAACCCAAAGAACATATCCGAAACGGAATAGCCCATTTCAGCACCTTTATTCTGTGCCAAATATCCAAGAATAGTCTCTCCGGAAATGGCATCGGGGCCACCGGCCCTTTCAACAGCCCCGTGTACCCATACCTTATCACCGCTCATCCATGTGGGATAGGCGAAAAACAAAAATGCCCTTATGGTCAAGGCAGGGTTTAAAATATTCATTCCCGTTCCCCCGAACACCTCTTTCCCGATCACCACACCAAAAACGACCGCAACGGCCAACATCCATAAAGGGGTATCTACCGGTACGATCAACGGAACCAATATTCCTGTCACCAAGTACCCTTCCTCTACCTCATGTCCTTTGATCACGGCAAAAATAAACTCTACCAAAAGCCCAACGCCATAAGAAACGGCCAACAGTGGAAGCACTTTAACGATTCCTATCCAAAAATTATCCCAGGTAAGGAAATGTTCCATTACCGAAAAACTGGATGGAAAACCATTGATGGCGGCATAATGCTGATATCCCGCATTGAACATGGAGAAAAGTAAAACTGGAACCAAGGCCATGATGACCGTATTCATGGTCCGTTTTAAATCGTCCGCTGCTTTTACATGGGTACCACGACCATGGGTAACCTCATCCGGTGTGAATAAAAAAGTATGGATGGCATTGAAGGCCGGAGCCATTTTTTTGCCTTTATACTTCATTTTCAGCCCATGCATTTTACTTTTTATGCTCATGTCTTATCCTATTTCTTTTTGTAATAAATCCAGTCCTTCACGAATGATTTTCTGGTGCGGTTGTTTAGAAATGCATATAAATTCCGTTAAAGAAAAATCCTCTGGAGCAACTTCGTACAGTCCCAACTGTTCCATTTCATCCAAATCCTTCACCATACAGGCTTTTAACAATTGCATGGGATATATATCCAAAGGAAATACCTCTTCGTACTGTCCTGTAACCACAAATGCCCGATGTTCCCCATTGGTATTGGTATTCAAATCATATTTTTTCTTGGGTTGCAGCCAGGAAAAAGTGAGTGCCCTGGTCGCGGAAACTTTGTTGAAAACAGGTTTGTTCCAACCAAAAAGTTCATAATCGTCCCCTTCTGGAATGGCCGTAACCGTATGGTTATAAAAACCCAAGTATCCATCCGGACTACTTTGGCTTCCTGTAAGTACATCTCCATTGACGACCCTAAATTTATCTTCATTAACACCACTAGCGTATAAAAATGTTGAGATTTCCGCTCCTATCTTGGTGGTAAAATATTTTGGTGCTTTTACGGAAGATCCCGCCAAAGCTATCGTGCGATCGGCATTGAACTTGCCCGTCAAGAGCAGTTCGCCCATTATTATCAAATCCTGTGGGGAAACCGTCCAGACCAACTCCCCTTTGCTAATAGGGTCTATTTTGTTGATCTGCGTACCTACCAGTCCTGCCGGATGTGGCCCGGAAACCTTATGCAATGTTATTCCATCAAGTTGCGACAATGGTGAACTTCCCGTTTTTCCTACCGAAACATGAATCTTGCCCGGAGTCAATTTGGACAGCGCATTTATAGCTGCCTGCAATTCAGCTTCTTTTCCCTGCAATACATAATCCATATCCGCCGCCAAAGGAGCCGTTGCATAACCCGAAATAAAAATTGATTTTGGGGTGGTATCGGGATCCGCTACAACATCATAGGGACGTTGTTTTACAAATGGCCAACACCCTCCTTTTAACAAAAAGGCCTTTATAGTTTCCTTTGAGGCCTTATCCACATCCAATACATTATGGGATATCGTTTCCTGGGTTTTATCCGCCAGTATTTTCAACGTTAAAATACGTCTCCTTGCGCCTCGGACTATTTCAACAAGTTCACCGCTAACTGGTGACACAAACAACATGTCTTCTATACTCTTATTGTAAAACAACGGCTCTCCCGCTTTTACTTCCGCCCCTTGCTTTACTAACATTTTGGGTATTATCCCATGAAAGTCTTCAAGATTTATAGCGTAAACATTACTTAAAACAGCTTTGGAAGTGGTCAGTTCTGCAGCACCTACAAGGTTGATGTTCAGACCTTTTTTAATTCGAATGTCTTTAGACATATTTATGGTAGACCTTAGGTTAACAAAATTTGGGGCAAATTTACTACTAAATGGAAAGTTTTCATAATTATTATCTCATAAATTCGGCATTACATCGATGCGAATTTGTTGGGCATCCTTTTTGCTTACCTTTATCCAAAAATTAATTGAATAATGCGTTTATTCCTTAAGCAAACGATATTCTTATTCTGTATTTGCACAACTTTCGGACAAGTCCAGGAAGAGGTAAATCCACCAGAGCATATAAAATCCATCATTTTTAAGGGCCCTACGGAAGATCAGTTCCCTATTGTACAAATTGGAGAATCCATTCACCTGGAGTTTGATGATTTACTGGCCAACGAACAGGACTATTATTATAAAATCGTGCATTGTGATTATGACTGGACACCTTCCGATCTGTTGAAGTCGCAATATTTAAAAGGTGTGGACAATCAACGCATCATCAATTACGAAAACAGCTATACCACCTTAGAAACCTATTCCAATTACCAATTGACCATTCCAAACCAAAATACAAGCGTAAAGGTTAGCGGAAATTACGTGTTGGAAATTTACAACAATAGCTATGAGCTTCAATTTTCCAGGCGTTTTGTGGTCTATAAAGATATCGTGAAGATAGGGGCAACGATCAAAAGGTCGAGGGATTTTAATTTTCTGAATGAAAAACAAGTTGTTCAATTTACCATCAATTCCGCCAACTTCAGACTGGTAAACCCTAAGAGGGAAGTGAAAGTAGCCATCATCCAAAATTATCATTGGCCCACGGCATTGTTCAATATAGCCCCACAATTTACCTTGGGCAGCCAATTGGTCTACAAATATGATCAGGAAACCGCTTTTTTTGGCGGAAACGAATACCTGTTGTTCGATACGAGCGACCTAAGGGCACCCAGTTCGCAAATTTCCAGAATTGACGTTACGGAACTTTATAACCACTATTTGTTTTCCGACGACCATAGAAAGGACGAGCCCTATACTTTTTTTCCCGATATAAACGGCGACTTTGTCATACGTACCTTACAAGGGGACAACGCTTCCAGGGAAGCGGAATACACCCATGTTCATTTTAGCCTGCCCTACAGGGAAACAATGGCCCTGGATCAGGTCTATATTTTTGGCAAATACAACAACTATGCATTAACGGATGAAAATAGAATGACCTACAACGCCGAAAATGGAATGATGGAAGCGGTATTAAAAATGAAACAGGGATTCTACAATTATAAGTACGTTATACAGGGTGAAGGAGAAAATACCCGGCTCAACGCCGTGGGGGGAAATTTTCACTTTACTGAAAATAATTATTTAATATTGGTCTATTATAGGAATTTTGGAGATATGTACGATAGTATCATCGGCATAGGTTCGGCAAATTCCAGAACTATAAGCAACTAACGGGCCTTAGGGTTTTTATGTATTATGGAAACCAGACCTCGAGTAAATACATCCGGGAGATTTAAGCTAAAATACAGGGGCACAAAATGTCTTAATTGCGGGCATCCCTTGGATATAAGTGACAAATACTGCCCCAATTGCGCCCAAGCCAACAGTGTCAAAAAACTTACGCTCAAAGATTTTTTCAATGAATTTTTCTCCAATGCCATCTCCTATGACTCCAGGCTTTTTAGAACATTGGCGGCATTAGTGCTAAGGCCCGGCAAAATAACCCGGGATTATATAGAGGGCAAACGGATGTCCTACACGAACCCGTTCCGGTTTCTTTTAAGTCTGGCTATTATTTATTTTTTATTGATGGGCTTCTCAGGAGATTTTGATCGATTGAACAAACTTGCGGATACATCCGCAGAGGATATCCTAACGTTCAATACAGAAGCCATTGAGAACCTGGATTTGGGGGAGGAAAACGAAAAACAGCAACTTTTAACTCAACTGGATTCCTTAAAACTGGGAGAGAGAATCAATGAACGAGCAAGAAAAAAGGATTCGTTGATCCTGGCCGATCCAAAGAAACGATTCAAAGAACTGGAAACAAAACCTTTTTGGGACCGGTATTTTTCAAAACAATCATTTTTTAGGGTCTTGATACGAAAGGACACCATTTATTCATTTGATGATGCCATAATGAAATATGGATTTGAAAATAATTTGGAGAACAAAATGGCTTTTGGCTCTTCAAAAAGTATTTTAAAGGTAAAACGGCAACCGGGAGAGTATTTAAATTCCCTTTTTTCTAAATTGCCTTTCACCACATTTTTCTTCCTACCGGTATTCGCCATCTTTATAGGATTGATATATATCAGAAAAAAATACACTTATACCGATCATTTGATCTTCAGCTTTCACAATCAGTCATTGTTATTTATCTTGCTCATTATTAGCTATTTGGTTGAT
Organism: Maribacter spongiae; assembly: GCF_047345125.1. NCBI lineage: Bacteria > Pseudomonadati > Bacteroidota > Flavobacteriia > Flavobacteriales > Flavobacteriaceae > Maribacter > Maribacter spongiae. The sequence goes on from NZ_JBLFEQ010000004.1 coordinate 18,521, forward strand.
CGTGTTTTTAGCACTGAAAGTGCGGGGGCCTTTCTCTTGGTTTTTGGCATATACCTCTACAAGGCAATGCGGAAATTCTATGGGCAAGGAAGGTTTAAAACTATTGTTAAATACCTTTTCCTTAACACTATTTTCATTATTTTAGCTAGTATAGGAATGATTTTCCTATTGGCCATAAGCATTTTTACGTATTAGCGTTATGATTACACAAGTTACTAAAGGTATTAAAATCTCGGTGAATACAAGTTTTGAAGGTACTTTCTTCAAAAATTACAAAATGCACTATGCTTTTGGCTATACCATTACCATAGAGAACCAAAGTAAGGATTCTGTTCAACTCACTTCGCGCCATTGGAGAATATACGACTCCTTAAATGATATGGATACTATGGACGGTGAAGGTGTAATCGGAAAAAAACCCGTAATCAAGCCGGGAGAATCCCATACCTATAATTCCGGTTGTTTATTGACCTCCCCGATCGGGGCCATGAAAGGGCATTATAATATGGTCAACTTTAGCTCTACCGAAAAATTCAGGGTCTATATTCCTATCTTCAAGTTCAATGCTCCTTTTGCATTGAATTGATCAAACCCAATACATTTTGGACCAAACATACACAGATTGGGTCCTTCAAATATTTAACTTATTTGCATGATTCCGTTATAAAACAATAAACGTTTTACTACCTTTGCCAGACTAATTAAAATACTAAAAATTCTATTATGGGTAAAGGTTTTTTTCAGGTTCCTACGGCATTCAATGAACCTATAAAAAGTTATGCTCCAGGCACTCCGGAGCGCGAAGAAGTTCTCCAGCAATACAAAACATATTATAATGGTCAAGTAGAGGTACCTCTTTATATCGGCTCGGAGGAAATTAAAACAGGCGACACAAAACCTATGTCGCCCCCCCATGATCACCAGCACGTGATCGGCCATTATCATACCGCTGAAAAAAGTCATGTTGAAAAAGCAATAGCCAATTGCTTGGAATCCCGCAATGCCTGGGCGGACCTTACCTGGGAGCAAAGGGCAGCCATATTCCTAAAAGCGGCCGAACTGATCGCCGGACCGTACCGGGCAAAAATAAACGCCGCGACCATGATGGCGCAATCCAAAACAATTCACCAGGCAGAAATAGATGCCGCCTGTGAGTTTATAGATTTTCTTCGTTTTAACGTGGAATACATGAGCGAAATTTATCAGGAACAGCCCGAGTCCGCAGAAGGTATCTGGAACAGGGTGGAATACCGTCCTTTGGAAGGGTTTGTTTACGCCATTACACCTTTCAATTTTACCGCAATTGCAGGAAACCTTCCCGCCAGTGCGGCCATGATGGGAAATACCGTGGTTTGGAAACCGAGTGACAGTCAAGTATATTCCGCAAAGGTTATTATGGATGTATTCAAAGAAGCCGGATTACCGGACGGGGTTATAAACATGGTCATGGGCGACCCCGTAATGATAACCGAGACCGTATTGGCGAGTCCTGACTTTTCGGGCATCCATTTTACAGGTTCAACCTATGTTTTCAAGGAATTATGGAAGCAAATTGGAAACAATATACACAATTACAGGACCTATCCAAGGATTGTTGGGGAAACCGGTGGAAAGGACTTCATCATCGCACATCCGTCCGCTAAGCCACAACAAGTAGCTACGGCCATTGTAAGGGGCGCTTTTGAGTTCCAAGGCCAAAAGTGTAGTGCGGCTTCCCGTGTGTATTTACCAAAATCAATTGCGAACGAAGTTTTAACATCGGTAAAAAAAGATATTGAAAGTTTTAACAAACCTGGTTCGCCGGAGGATATGGGCAATTTTATCACTGCGGTCATTCATGAGGGGTCCTTTGATAAATTGGCCAAATATATAGATCAGGCCAAAGCGGATGTTAATGCCGAAGTATATGCTGGCGGTAGTTATGACAAATCCAAGGGCTATTTTATAGAACCTACGGTAATTCTAACACAAGATCCCAAATATACGACCATGTGCACCGAACTGTTCGGACCTGTAGTAACGGTCTATATCTATGAAGATGCAGCTTGGCGCAAAACACTGGAACTGGTAGACAGTACTTCAGAATACGCATTGACCGGAGCCGTTCTTTCTACCGATCGCTACGCCATAGATGAGGCCACTAAAGCACTTCAAAACTGTGCTGGTAACTTTTACATCAATGATAAACCAACAGGTGCCGTTGTAGGGCAACAGCCTTTTGGAGGGGCCAGAGCCTCGGGAACCAATGACAAGGCAGGTTCCGCCCAAAATTTATTGCGTTGGGTATCCCCCAGGTTGATCAAAGAGACTTTTGTAACACCAGAAGATTACAGGTATCCTTTCTTAGGATGACGAACGGGTGTTAAAGAAAGTACAAAACTGGGGATCCATCGGGGTTTTTGTTTAAATTTAATAGCCTTCTGAGATTATCTCTCTTGGCCCTAAACACAACTATAACTTAAAAAAATGAAAAAATTAACAGTATTATGTATGTTATTGGCGGCAGGTCTAACATACGCACAGGACAATTTAGCGCAAAATACCATTAAAGGCGTATTGGCCGGAAATCAGGCACAGGTCATCCAACTTGCCGAGGCTTTCTCCGAAGAGCAGTATGATTGGAGACCTTCGGAAGGTATAAATTCCGTAGGCGAGGCCTTATTGCACATTGCAGGAGGTAATTATTATATAGCCTCTAAAATGGGGTTTGCCCCTCCCGAAGATGTGGATATGATGTCCTTGGGAAAAATCACCGGAAAAGAAAATATCATTGCTACACTAAAAAAATCCAATGAATTTGTGTTGGAAAAAATTACCATGGTCGAAAATGACCAACTTAATGAAGAAGTGGATTTTGGTTTTACCAAAATGAACAAAATGGGAGGGCTTTTGGTCATTATGGAACACAATGGGGAGCATAAGGGGCAATTGATCGCCTATGCCCGTTCCAATGGCGTTGTTCCACCGTGGAGTAAGTGAACAATTTCCGAAATGTAAAAAACCTCCAGTGTACGTACTGGAGGTTTTTTTATGTCTTAAGAAAAAGTTTACACGGTCAAAACCGTTAAATGATATAATTTATATGTAAATTTAACGTTAATTTATTGTAAATAACACGTAACTTATACTGCGTTTAACTTTTGAGCAATGAAGTTTTTTAATACAAAAATGAAATTTACGGAAATTCCGGTCCATTATTGGAACCTTTTAAAATGCTATGTCCACAAATACAGAAAATGCTACTACAGCATGCTAAGTTTGTAGATCAGCCTTTAAATTTCATAGGCAGATAAACTACTCTTTTGGTTTCAAAAAAAGGGTCATTAAAATAATCCGATAAATCAAAAACCTCCACTGTGGTGTAGTTTTGTAGTTCATCCTTTAAATCACCACCCTTTAAATACAATATTCCGTTTCTTCGTTCATGAAGGGATTCCTTTTTAACTTTTCCCCTGACCCAATGCACAAAAGTAGGCATTACCGCTACGGCCCTGCTTACTATAAAATCGAAATGTCCGGGGATTTCCTCGACCCTGGAATTAATAGTATTAACGTTCTCCAAATGCAATCCTTCCACCACTTCGTCTACCACTTTTATTTTCTTACCAATGGAATCTACCAAGGTAAATCGAACTTCCGGGAAAAGAATGGCCAGGGGAACTCCAGGAAAACCACCTCCGGTACCTACATCCAAAACAGTGGAATTTTTCTTAAAATCCTGAACTTTTGCAATACCCAAAGAATGTAGCACATGCCTAAGGTAAAGCTCATCGATATCCTTTCTGGAAACCACATTTATTTTTTGGTTCCAATCCTTATATAGCAACTCCAACAATTTAAACTGGTTTTGCTGGATTTCGGATAAATTGGGAAAATATTCAAATATGGTTTCAACGGTCATCCTTATCTTTGTAAAACGATAAAATTAGTATATTCACTTTTGCAAAGATTTCTTTTTTAAGAGAACCTATCAAACAAATTTGAAATCATTTGCGTTATGTTTTAAAGAAAGATTGCCAAATATGGAACAAAATACCATTCGATTTTCACGAAAGGACTCTACACAGTTTTTTAAAACCCTTAATGGCAGGGTAAACGATTACTTCAAAAAAAATAAAATTAAAAAGACAGGGAACTGGAGGTTACATCTAAAGACCGTAATTATGTTTACCCTGTTCTTGGCTCCTTATTTCCTAATATTGACCTTGGGGCTCCCCAATTGGGCAAATGCATTGCTTACCATCATTATGGGCATTGGTATGGCCGGAGTAGGGATGAACGTAATGCACGATGGCAACCATGGGTCCTATTCCAACAAAAAATGGGTAAATAAACTTATGGGAAGTAGCATCTACATTTTAGCGGGCAATGTATATAACTGGCAAGTACAACACAATGTCCTCCACCATACATACACCAATATCCATGAACATGACGAAGATATGGAAGCAGGCAGGATTCTGCGTTTCTCAAAACATGCGGAATGGAAAAAGCATCATAAGTTCCAACACTACTACTCCGTTTTCCTTTATGGGCTTTTAACTTTCAATTGGGCCATTACTACGGATTTTCAGCAGATGTACCGGTATATGAAGCGTAAATTATCTTATGGTAAATTGCCCAGTACGACCATGAATTGGAGTACCTTGATTATCACCAAAATACTTTATGCGACCATATGGATCGTACTGCCCATGTTAATCTTGGATATCTCATGGTGGAAAATACTGATCGGTTTCTTTTTGATGCACTACGTGGCCGGGGTTATTTTAAGCGTTGTATTTCAATTGGCCCATATTGTTGACGATGCGGAGACCCCTTTACCGGATGAAAGTGGAACCATGAAAAATACTTGGGCCGTTCACCAATTGTTCACCACGGTGAATTTTGGCACTAAAAACCGAATTGTAAACTGGTTTACCGGTGGGTTGAACCATCAAGTGGAGCATCATATCTTCCCTAACATCAGCCACATTCATTACACAAAAATCTCTAAAATTGTGAAACAGACGGCCAAGGAATTTAATTTGCCCTATAACGAATATAAAACTACTAGAAAAGCCATAATTTCGCACTTTAAACATTTAAGGGAATTGGGCAAACAGCCTTCATTCCAATACTAGTTATATACCGATTATGAGCAACCACCTTTCGGACAGGATCAACAGCCTTACACCGTCCGCCACCTTGGAAATGGCCGCCAAGGCCCGTGAATTAAGAACAGCAGGAAAAGATATTATCGGGCTTAGTTTAGGCGAACCGGATTTTAACACACCGGATTACGTAAAAGATGCCGCCATACAGGCGGTAAAAGATGATTATAATTCCTATACCCCGGTAGATGGTTATGTAGCACTTAAAGATGCGATTATCACCAAATTCAAGCGGGACAACAATATTGCTTATGAACCTTCCCAAATTGTAGTTTCCACCGGTGCAAAACAAGCTTTGTACAATGTGGCCCAAGTAGTACTCAATAAAGGAGATGAAGTTATTCTTCCCTGTCCGTATTGGGTAAGTTATAGCGATATTGTAAAACTGGCGGATGGCGTACCCGTTGAAGTACCGACCGCATTGGAAAATGACTTTAAAATGACAGCCGCCCAATTAGAGGCGGCCATCACGCCCAAAACCAAGATGCTATGGTATAGCTCCCCTTGCAATCCCAGCGGATCCATTTACAGCAAGGAAGAGTTGAGGGCCCTTGCGGATGTGCTCCAAAAACACTCACAGATCGTTGTAGTGAGCGATGAGATTTACGAGCATATTAATTATGGGGTCACCGCCCATGCCTCTATGGCGGAATTTGAGGATATGTATGAGCGTACCGTAACCGTGAACGGGGTGGCAAAGGCATTTGCCATGACCGGATGGCGTATTGGCTATATAGGAGCTCCAACATACATTGCACGGGCATGCAACAAATTACAGGGCCAGGTCACCAGTGGTGCCAACTGTATAGCACAGCGCGCCGTGATTACCGCCTTGACGGAATCTCCAAGCCGTATCCAATATATGGTAGATGAATTTAAAGAGCGAAGAAAACTGATTCTTGGTCTCTTAAATGATATCGAAGGATTCAAATGCAATGAACCCGAAGGTGCTTTTTATGTCTATCCGGATGTAACGGCATTTTTCGGGAAGACCTTGAACGGCACCAAAATAAATAACGCTTCGGACTTTGCCATGTATCTGTTGGAAAATGCCAATGTGGCGACCGTAACCGGTGATGCCTTTGGTAATGGAAACTGTATCCGGATTTCCTACGCAGCTTCGGAAAAGGAGATTATTGAAGCGATAGGGCGAATTAAAAAGGTAGTATCTTGATATTCAAAAAATAAATTGGAAAAACATAGGCCCCGGAGGATATCTTCGGGGTTTTTTATACCACGAATACAGGTTTCCAACGAGATAAAATTACGTCCTTTTCCAAAAATAGGGCGTCAATAAAATTAATACGGTAAAGAGTTCCAACCTACCCGCCAACATTAAAAATCCGCACCACCATTTGGCCAAATCGGGAAGGCCGTTAAAATTACTTACGGGATTTAGGCTACCCAAAGCGGGGCCCACATTCCCCAAAGAGGAGGCCGCTCCGCCAATGGCGGACTCAAAATCCAATCCCAATAAACCCAACACCAATGCACCAATAATAAACAATAGCATATAAAGTACAAAAAAGGCAATGATATTGTAGACAATATGCTCGGTTACGGTCTTCTTATTGTAGCGCACCGGAATTATGGCATTGGTATGCAGCGTTCGCTTAAATTCCAAAAGTCCGTTCTTGATAATGAGCAAGTGGCGCATCACCTTAATACCCCCGGCAGTAGAACCGGCAGAACCTCCCAAAAAGAAAAGCCCAAAAAAGAAGATGGTCAAAAAGGGCGTCCATGCCGTGAAATCCGCACTCACGAAACCAGTGGTCGTAACAACCGCTATCACCTGGAACATGGCATGCCTGAAAGAACTTTCAATTTTACCCAAAACCATGGGATAACCCGGGGTCATATCCGTGATATTCGCTCTAAAGTAAATAACCAAGGCCGCTAAAATGGTAGCTGAAATAATGAAAATAGCATAAAACTTAAACTCTTCATCCTTAAGAACACGCTGCACCTTTCCCTTAAAGGCAAAATAGCTCATCACAAAATTGGTTCCGGCCAAAAACATAAAGAGCATTACAATGTACTGTATCAAAGGCTGATCGTTCCAATGGGCCAAACTAGCATTTTTTGTAGAGAAACCGCCTGTGGACAAAGTGGCCAAGGCATGATTCGCAGCATCAAAAAAGGACATCCCGGCCAACTTTAGAAGCAAAGTTTCCGCCAAGGTATAGCCTACATAAATAAACCATAAGCGCTTTGCCGTATCCGTAATCCTGGGATGCAATTTATCGGCACTGGGACCCGGCGCTTCCGCGGCAAAAAGCTGCATGCCCCCAATACCTAATAAGGGCAAAATGGCAATGGCCAGAACAATAATTCCCATTCCCCCGATCCAGTGGGTCAAACTGCGCCAAAACAAAATACCTTCCGGCATGGACTCAATATCATCCAAAATAGAGGCTCCAGTGGTGGTATATCCCGATATGGTCTCAAAAAAGGCATTGGTAATATCCGGTATCGCGCCTGAAAAAACATAGGGCAACATTCCGGAAATGGACATGACGATCCATCCGAACGTAACTATAAGATAACCTTCTTTTGGTTTTACCTCCTTTCTGTGTCCCCGTGTATAATACATGGCTATTACACCGGCAAACATAGTGGTTATGGCGGCCATGGTAATACTCAAGGTAGCCCCGTCCCGGTAAATACCACTTATTACGGCGGCCAAAATCATAAACCCCCCGTTACAAAGTATCAGGAGTCCCATTAAATGGAATATAATTCTTGAATTTAGTTGCATGCTATAAGAACATTCGTTCTATTTTTGGAATTTCGGTGGGCAAACAGCACACTACTACCCGATCGCCCTCCCGTATTTTAAATCCACCCAGTGCAATTATACCTTCCCCATCCCGCACCACACCGCCTATGGTCGCGGATTTAGGAAAGTTAAGTTCCCGGATCGTAGCACCCGTTACTTTAGAATCGCGCTTTACAATAAATTCTAAAATCTCTGCATTCAAATTGTTCAAACGCATCAACGCCACCACTTCTCCCCTACGGATATGCCTGAATATATTATTGGCGGCCAAAAGTTTTTTATTGATAAGCGTATCTATGCCTATGGAATGGGAGAGTTGAAAATAATCCATGTTCTCTACCAAGGCGATCGTTTTCTTTATGTACTTGGACTTGGCCACCAAACAGGACATTATATTTGTTTCAGAATTTCCTGTCACCGCAATAAAGGCATCCATAGATTCCAGACTTTCTTCGTTCAACAGCTCAACGTTACGTCCATCTCCATTTATAACGAGTGCATTGGGCAAATCGTCCGCCAGATCAAAGGCCTTCTCCTTGTTCTTTTCGATCAGCTTTACATTGAATTTATTCGCACACAGGTCACGTGCGGTCTTAAATCCTACTTTACTTCCACCAAGGATCATTACGTTCTTAATATCCTCTTTTTTCTTTCCGGTAAGCTTGTACAATTCGTCCACTCCTTCTTTTACCGTAATGAAATAGACCTGATCTCCCTCCTTAAAGACAGTATCACCTCTGGGAATGACCGTAAACTGGGTACCCATACGCTGCAAGGCAATGGGCATAAAATGGAGTTCGGGAAATATGTTGGCCGCCTCTTTCACCATCTTGCCTACAAAAGGCGCAGTTTTAGGCAAAGAAACACCGACCATGATCAGTTTACCTTCCTCGAATTCATAGGTATCATTAAAAGCGGACTTGTTCAACAACAACTGAATTTCCGTGGCCGCCAATTCCTCGGGAGAGATCAACTCGTCTATCCCCAAGTTCGAAAAGTGCAAAACTTCCTTATTATCTATAAACTCGGTATTGGAAATTCGGGCAATGGTACGTTCACAACCTAACTGCTTGGCCAACATACAGAGTGTAATGTTCGTGGTTTCCGAAGAAGTGACCCCAATGACCAAATCGGAATTCTGGACCTGCGCATCTTGAAGAACGGATACAGAAGTAGCATCTCCTTTTAACACACGGATATCAAGATGGTTATCCGCATAGGCAAGACTCTCTTTATGACTGTCTATTAAAGTTATATCCTGAGACTCATAGGAAAGTAGTTTGGCCAAATGAAACCCTACTTCACCGGCACCTGCAATTATGATCTTCATTTAATTTATTAGATTGCCCATTTTTGGTTTTCGGGAAGAGGTCCTGTCACACATGGCCACATCATCCATCATATAAGGTCGCCCAAAAAATTCGGCAAATATTACCGCACAAAATTACATAATTTTCTTAGGTTATCATTTATTTTCAACCTTTTAACCAGAACCCGCGAATTCAAAACAAAACTATTTGGAAGGATATACTAAATTGTATCTTTGCCCAAAATTGCTCTTATGGCCGAAAAAGTCACCCCTTACAAAGACTCCCGATTGGGTAAGAAAGAACAGGTCACCCAAATGTTCGATACCATTTCCAAAGATTATGACGGACTAAACCGGGTTATTTCTTTTGGTATTGATATTAAATGGCGGAAAAGGGTAGTCGCCATACTACAAAAAGAGAACCCTGAATCTATTTTGGACATTGCCACAGGTACCGGGGACTTGGCCATAGCATTGGTAAAAACGGGAGCTAAAAAAATTATAGGATTGGATATTTCCCCGGGAATGCTGGCCGTTGGAAAAGAAAAGATACAACAAAAGAAACTTGACGATACCATTGAAATGGTAGTTGGGGATAGTGAAAACCTTTCTTTTAAGGACAACTCTTTTGATGCGGTCACGGTTTCCTTTGGTGTTCGGAATTTTGAAACCCTTGAAACGGGACTCGCCGAAATCTTGCGGGTCTTAAGACCAAATGGAACCTTAGTAGTTTTGGAGACCTCCATTCCCATAAAAACACCATTTAAGCAAGGGTATCGGTTCTATACAAAATATGTATTGCCGTTAATAGGCAAAATATTCTCCAAGGACAATTCTGCATACGGCTATCTGAGTGAATCCGCGGCCGTTTTTCCCTATGGTGAAAATTTCAACAATATTTTACGCAAAATCGGGTTTATAGCTATAGTTAACAAACCCCAAACATTTGGGGTAGCTTCCATTTATATAGCCAAAAAGGGGATTTGAAAATTTAGTCCTGCGGTTGTTAATTTAGGATGCATATACTTGTAATATTAGTTACATGAAGAAATGGTTTTTATGCGGTCTGGGCTTTTTGTCCATTGCCGTTTCCCTTAATGCGCAGTTTAACGAGAACCCTATTCTCAATAAGGAAAACGAGGACAAGAAATTGTTGAACTGGGGTTATTTTCTAGGTTTTAATCAATATGATTTCAAATTTGATTACAAAGAGGATCTAGGGCCCCGGGGAACGGATGTTCTGGTAAGCAAAAGTTTGGGTTTTAATGTAGGCCTTATCGGCGAAATGCGCCTGAACGAGTTCTTAGACCTTCGCTTGGAACCGGGACTTCATCATACCCAAAGAATTTTAGGATTTCCCGGTTTTGATGACGGAAATGACCCCATCCGTGAAGTAAAATCAACATATATCAATTTTCCCTTATTACTCAAGGCAAGTGCCAAAAGATTCGGCAATTGGAAACCTTTTTTGATCGGGGGCGGATCCATGACCCTGAATTTAGGAAGCAACGAAGATAGTCTTGACGATAACAGTGCGGGAACTTTTAGAATGAAAAAATGGGTCTATAATTATGAACTGGGCTTTGGAATCGATTTTTACTTGGAGTATTTCAAGTTTTCACCATCCATCCGGGGGGTATTTGCCATAACCGATGAATTGGTAAGGGACAATGACCCTAATAGCCCATGGACCGGAAACATTGATGCTATGCGTACAAGGGGTATTTTCGTAAACTTCACTTTTGAGTGACAGTCGATGTTCGATGCTTAAAATATTTATCACTCCATAAACCTCAGGATTCCTAAACTACTTTCACCTTCGTATTTCGTTCAACAAAATAGCCGTTGCCGTAGCTACGTTCAGGCTTTCCCCTGTGGTTTTTCCATATTGGGGAATTCCCAAAGTATCTTTACAAAGACCGCTTACTTCTTTTGATATCCCATTACCCTCGTTCCCCATGACCAGAATCCCTTTTTGGGGCAACACTTTATCGTAAACGGCATCGCCTTCCATAAAAGAACCGTAAACAGGTAATGAAGTCGATTTTAAAAAATCGACCAGATCCGTATACAAAATATCAACCCTTGTAATAGCGCCCATAGTTGCCTGCAGCACTTTGGGATTATAACGATCCACTGTATTGGTGGAACAGACCATATTTGTAATCCCGAACCAATCACATAACCGGATCATGGTACCCAAATTCCCCGGGTCTTGGATACCATCCAAAACCAGGATCCAATTGTCCGTGCGCATCGGTAACGGTTTAGGTATATGAAAGACCCCCAACACCCCGTTGGGATTTTTTAACCCGCTCATTTGTTGGAGTTCTTTTTGGGTTACCAAAACCGATTTTTCCGCTCCATCTAACAATTCGTTCCCTTTTGCGGTATAAATCCGAAAGGCTTTAAAATGAGAGGAGAGCACCTCTTCAACTGCCTTTTTACCTTCCATTACAAAAAGGCCGTGTACATTTCGGTACTTTTTTTGCTGTAGGCTTTTGATAAGTTTCAATTCACTTTTAACAACCATTCAAATAATGTATTTTTGATTCCTATGAGGACGGCACTATGCTCTAAGAACAACATCGCTAAAATAAGCTTATTATCGCTTCTTACAACAGTCGTCCTGTCCTGTAATTCCCTCAAAAAAGTTGATGACAATGCCTATTTGGTCGTTAAGAATACCATTTACGTAGATTCCCTGAAAGTAAATGACGAGGATGTGGAAAGTCTCATCCATCAAAAACCAAATACCGTCATTTTGGGTTATCCTTTGCGGTTGAACCTTTATAATCTGGCCAAAGAAGACCCAGATTCCCTATATCAAGTTTGGTTGACAAAAAAAGAAAATAGAAAAAAAAGATTGAACAAATTACTTTCCGCCAAGCAGGTAAACCGGTTAGGTGAGTCTTTTTTGGTCAAAGGACTGAGCAATTGGTTAAAGGATATCGGCGAGACGCCCGTAATCCTGGATACCGCCAGAACCAGAAGGAGCCTGGAAAGAATAAGTACCTATTACGATAGTAAAGGATATTTTAATAATACCACCACCTATACGATAGACTCTACGGGAAGAAAACAAAGGGCCAAAATAGATTATAAGATCAGCCTTGGCAAACCTTTCATCATAGGCTCCATATCCAATGATATTTCTTCCAAGGCCATTGATTCCCTTTATTTTCTCAATTCCGCCGCTTCATTGGTAAAGGAAGGGGACAAATTTGATTTGGACAATTTTAACGGTGAGCGGGAAAGGCTCACTACCACTTTCAGGAACAATGGCATTCGCAATTTTCAGGAAAGTTCCATCGCTTTTGATATTGCACGGGATACCACAAGAGCGGCCGATGACCAGAAAATGGGCATTACCTTGAACATTGGCGATTTAAAAAAACGGGGCGAAAACCAAGTGACCACTTCGGCCTATAAAATCGAAAAAATCAATTCCGTTAACGTCTACACAGATTATCTGGCCTCTGGTCCCGGTGATTCCTTAAGAACTGTAGAATATGGAGATTACACCTTTTACTACTCGGATAAATTTAAAATAAAGCCCAAAACATTGGCCAATGCCATTTTTTTTAAAAAGGACAGTATTTATCGGGATCTGGACAAAATAAGAACGGCAAGGCAATTGAACAGTTTAAACGTTTTTAAATACCCCAACGTTATTTTTGAGGAGGACAGTACCGGCAATAAAGTAAACACGAGTATTTATTTGGCCCCAAAGCCCAAGTATTCTTTAGGGGCAAATTTTGAGGTCAGCAGATCAAACATAAGACGTTTAGGAATAGGGGTCGGTGCATCTTTACTTATCAGGAACATTTTCAAGGGAGCGGAAAATCTAAGCCTTTCCGTAGATGGCGCCTTTGGCCTCTTGAGCAGTTCATCGTTCCAAGAAGATTTCTTCTCCGAAATCGGCGGTGAAATAACATTGGACTTTCCGCGTATTTGGTTTCCATTAAATACGACTAAGATCATTCCCAATTATATGCTTCCCAAAACCCGGATAGCCATAGGAACCAGTTTTCAAAAGAATATTGGTTTGGATAAACAAACCTTCAATACCATATTCGGTTACAATTGGACGCCCAATGATTTTAAGAAAAATGCCATTGAACTGCTGAACATCCAATTTGTTAGAAACGTTAACCGAGAGCGCTTTTTTAATGTGTACCGAACTACTTATGACCGATTGGATGAAATTGCCGACACCTATCAAGATAATCCACTGGTCGCGGATTTTTTTGAAACACCCGAAGGTTCCAACGAGCCAAGGCTTATCATCCCCGTAGGTGCCCAAAATTTCATCAATACCGTTGAGAACGGGACCTTACCAACATCCGTGCAAGATTTTAACGATGTAGTGCGCATTGAGGAACGAAGGGAACGGCTTACGGAGAACAACCTTATTTTTGCCACCAACTACACCTTTAATAAAAATACGAGAAACGGAATTACGGACAACAGTTTTTATCAGTTTCGGTTTAAACTGGAAAGTGCGGGGAATTTACTTTCGGGTATTTCCAGTATTATTCCCTTCAACAAAAATCAACAAAACGAACTTTTGGTTTTTGGGGTGCCTTTCTCACAATATATAAAGACGGAGTTCGACTATGTGAAATATTGGGACCTGTCCCGTTCCAATGTTTTGGCGGCACGGACATTTTTTGGCATTGCCATACCTTACGGAAATTCGGATAACATTCCGTTCGTACGCAGTTATTTTGGAGGCGGGTCAAATGACAATCGTGCCTGGTTCCCATATTCGCTGGGTCCCGGAAGTACTTCTGCGGTGAACGATTTTAACGAGGCAAACCTGAAAATTGCCCTTAATCTGGAGTACCGGTTCCCGGTGGCCGGAAATATCAATGGGGCCATTTTTGCCGATGCCGGAAATATATGGAACGTTTTTGACAATGTAGAGGATCCGGCCGCTACGTTTAACGGTTTTTCATCTTTAAAGGATATCGCTTTAGGGTCGGGATTTGGCCTGCGTTATGATTTTACCTATTTTCTATTTCGATTGGATTTGGGCTTTAAGACCTATAATCCCGCGGAAATACCTTCCAAAAGATGGTTTAGGGATTATAATTTTGCCAATTCGGTACTTCAAATAGGTATAAACTATCCGTTTTAGGGTTTTGTTTCATATGAGCTTTTGCTTATCAATTCAACAATCTATGAACATCCGTAGCTTTTTAACATTTTTGTTACTTTGTTTTCAAGGCACTGCTCAAGACAACCTAATTGAAAAATTGCACCTGCTACAGCAAAATCCGGCACTAAAAGAAAAAGTATTTATTCATACCAATAAAACGGCATATTTCCCCGATGATACCATTTGGTTTAAGGCGTACATAGGAGATATGATCAATCACCCTTCTATTCGCACAACAAAACTCTATGCAAACCTAATAGACGACCGAGGTGTAATTATTCATAAAAAGATGATTCTCATAGAGGAGGGAGTAGGTTTCGGTCAATTTGAATTAAAGGCAGGTATAGCTCCTGGCACATACTACATTCAAGCATATACGAATTACATGAGAAATTTTGGTGATGACTATCATTACCTACTCGAAATAGAGGTGTTGGGCAAAACTTTAAAACAACAGGATAGCATTATCAAAAACATATATGACGTACAACTGCTACCGGAAGGCGGATATCTTTTGGAAGGTGTAAAAAACACTCTTGGAATAAAGGCTTTGGTAAACGGCAAGGGAATAGATTTTTCGGGAGATATCCTAAACAATAAAGGTGAATCTATCTCCTCCTTTGATAGTGAACACATAGGAATGGCCAAATGTGAACTGTTATACAAAACCGGAGAAATCTATACCGCTAACATTGCCATTCATGATACAATCCTAAAAATTAATGTCCCTATTGCTCAAAAAAAGGGAATTGTGCTTCACGTTGATACAAACACTGATAAAGACTTTGTAAACATTACCCTAAAAACCAATGAAGTTACGTTTTACGAGGAAGATTATTCAAATTATAGTATCTTATGTCACCAAGATCATCAAATTTTAGATTTGTTTTCATTGACCAGGTTTAATTCCTTGACAGGAACTATCCGCATGAAAAAAAACAGCTTTTTTAATGGTGTAAACTCAGTAACACTTTTCAAAAAACAAAATCCCATTGCAGAACGAAAGTTTTTTATAGAAAAGAGCAAAAAACAAACCGTTGTGGAAATAGAGAAAATA
The DNA here is from genome assembly GCF_047345125.1 of Maribacter spongiae. NCBI lineage: Bacteria > Pseudomonadati > Bacteroidota > Flavobacteriia > Flavobacteriales > Flavobacteriaceae > Maribacter > Maribacter spongiae. Next base: position 33,983 of record NZ_JBLFEQ010000004.1, read on the forward strand.
GGTTGGGAAAATGATTCCATTAACTACAAGTTAAAGACTCGGAACCAAAAAAACCATATAGGCGCATACCTGAGTGTTTCTGTACTCCCAGCTTATTCAAATACTTTAAATGAAAAACAAAATATTCTAAGTGCTTTTTTATTAACCCCTTTTCTAACAGGGCATATTGAGAATCCGGCATATTACTTTAATTCCAAGAACAAAAAAAGAAAAGGACATTTAGACCTTTTATTACTTACGCAAGGGTGGACCCAATATAGCTTCCAGAAAATGATAAAGTCCTTGGACCCATCTCCAGAATTCGAGTTCGAATACGGTTTTGAACTTAAAGGAAACGTCACATCATCGCTGGAATATGATACTATTGCATTACTGCGCAACGACTATCAGATTATTCGCAAAGAAAGCCTAAATCATGATTCCAATTTTAGGTTTCGCAATCTAATACTCTATACGGGAGATACTACAAAAGTATCTTTTATTGATGAGCAAGGAAAAATAATCAAACCTCAAAAAATAAATTATTTTAATTCGGACGGGCAAAAAAACCCCGTTGCCAAAATTCCATTTAAAAACAAACACTTTATATTAAATAGCGGTTCTCAACAAATAGTGAATGCACAAAAAAAATATGCATTTGATATGAAAAGTGATACGATAACCACTAATAGCACAATAGTACTTGATGAGGCGATCGTTATTAAAAAAAAACGCAGTCAAAGATATTTGGACAGAAGAAGAATCATTGAAAAATACAAACCCATTGTTTCTGATATTGGTAGGTATTATAATATCCCCATTCCGGAAATATTTCTAAAATACGATTATGGAATACTCCCCTATTTAAATGCCCAGGGTATCAGGTTGATAAATGACAACCCATCGGACATCCATTTATTAGATCCTGCCTCACGTGAGGTATTCGTACAAATTGATGGAAGACTAATTTTAGCGGAAGCACTCCCGGGAATACCCCTATCAATGCAAGAGATAGAAAATATAATGGTATCTAATGAAGGAGTAATAAATGGTAAGTTAGTCCGCGGACAAATCTATCAGGTATTCACTAAAAAAAAATATGGGAACAAGGCCATTGAGCTATTCAGCGAACATATTGTCAAAAATGGCTATGATCACAGCAAAAAATATTATGCTCCCTTATATAATCCAAATCCCGAACGGCCAACACAATTTATCGATATCGATTGGAAACCGCACTTAAGGACAAACAGTAAGGGAGAAACATTTTTTAAGATCACAAAAAATCATAGGGTCAAAGAATTATTGTTTTCAGTACAAGGTTTTTCCAGTGAAGGTCACTTAATATCCAATACGATAATCAAAGATTAAATTGTTTTTATAAAACTGCTTTTTTAAGCCCTTTTTATTTTATTACTTTTGTCCGATAATTTTCAATCTAACAGATCAAAAAAAACTATGGCTCACAATATTAAACCCGGAGTTGCAACAGGAGATGAGGTACAGGCAATTTTTAATCATGCCAAGGAAAAGGCATACGCCCTGCCCGCGGTAAACGTTATTGGCTCAAATACCATTAATGCCGTTCTGGAAACGGCCGCAGCGTTAAATGCACCCGTAATCATTCAATTTTCAAACGGCGGTGCCCAGTTCAATGGTGGAAAAGGACTTTCCAATGAAGGCCAGAACGCAGCCATACAGGGAGCTATTGCAGGAGCAAAACACGTACACCAACTGGCAGAAGCCTATGGTGCTACCGTAATCTTGCACACAGATCACTGTGCAAAAAAATTATTACCCTGGATAGACGGTCTTTTGGATGCCAGTGAAAAGCATTTTGCCGAAACGGGAAAATCATTGTTCAGCTCGCACATGATCGATCTTTCAGAAGAACCTTTGGAGGAGAATATTGAGATTTGCAAAGGCTATTTGGAAAGAATGAGCAAAATGGAAATGACCCTTGAAATAGAATTGGGCATCACCGGAGGAGAGGAAGATGGCGTGGACAATTCCGATGTTGACGATTCCAAATTATATACACAGCCCGAGGAAGTCGCATACGCTTACGAAGAGCTTTCCAAGGTAAGCCATAGATTTACCATAGCTGCGGCATTTGGGAACGTTCATGGGGTTTACAAACCGGGCAACGTAAAACTGACACCAAAAATACTGAAGAACTCACAAGAATATCTCTCCGAGAAATACAATGTTGGGCATAATCACATCGATTTTGTATTTCATGGCGGTTCCGGTTCTTCCGTAGAAGAGATTCGTGAAGGTATTAGTTACGGTGTCATCAAAATGAACATTGATACCGATCTGCAATATGCATTCCTTTCGGGAGTTCGGGATTATGTTCAGGACAATAAAGACTATTTACAGTCTCAAATAGGCAATCCTAAAGGTTCGGACGAACCGAACAAGAAATTCTATGACCCAAGAGTCTGGTTACGATCTGGTGAAACGGCCTTTGTGGAACGTCTTAAAAAAGCGTTTGAAGACCTAAACAATATAAATACTTTGTAATTTCGAAAAACGCTAACCCTAAAATGGAAAACATGACGGCTTGGTTCAAAAGAAAAGAAAAAGGGATACAGACTTCTACTGAAGAGAAAAAAGATACCCCAAAGGGACTTTGGTACAAATCCCCTACAGGAAAAATAGTAGAGTCCGAGGACCTGGCCAAGAACTTTTATGTAAGTCCAGAGGATGATTATCACGTACGTATTGGAAGCAAGGAATATTTTGAAATTTTGTTCGATGACAACAAGTTCACCGAACTGGACGCCAAACTAAGTTCCAAAGACCCTTTAAAATTTGAGGATACCAAGAAATATGCGGACCGTTTAAAAGCGGCACAAAAAAAGACAGGTTTAAAAGATGCCGTAAAAACAGGGGTTGGAAAATCCATGGGCAAGGATCTGGTGATTTGTTGTATGGATTTTAGTTTTATAGGAGGTTCCATGGGGAGCGTTGTTGGGGAAAAAATTGCGAGAGGTATCGATTATAGTATCAAAAAGAAAATTCCTTTTTTAATGATTTCAAAAAGTGGCGGTGCCCGGATGATGGAAGCCGCACTTTCCTTAATGCAATTGGCCAAGACCTCGGCAAAACTGGCCCAATTGGCGGAAGCGGGAATACCTTATATTTCCTTATGTACAGATCCTACGACCGGTGGTACAACCGCATCCTATGCCATGCTGGGCGACATCAACATCTCCGAACCCGGGGCCTTGATCGGTTTTGCCGGACCAAGAGTGGTAAAAGAAGCTACCGGAAAAGAACTGCCGGACGATTTTCAAACGGCGGAATTCCTATTGGAACACGGTTTTCTGGATTTTATTTCGCATCGTAAAGATTTGAAAAAGAACATAAACCTGTATATCGATTTAATAGAGAATAAACCAATACGGAAATAATATATTTTCCCGATAAAATCATTAACAGAACACGGTCTTTCCCTTTTAATTTTATAGATGGCCATCGTTCCCCGAACGAGGATAATCAAAATTTTTAGGCCGCAGAAGATATTCTTAAACTAAAAAATGACCCCAATATCGGGGTCATATGAACAATTCCGGTTATGGAAAAGTAAAACCGCCATAACGGTTATCCATGTATGACGGCCTTATCCAAATCGTTATTTTGAGAAACGCCTTAAGAAAATCTCTTGGGACTCACCATTAGGATAGGTCAGAATCCCTTTAGCATCACAACTTCCATCACCAAAATCCAACGAAGCCCGAGCATCGCTTTTTGTAATGGAAAGTATGCCACTTACAATAAACCTACAGGACCATTCCCTTCGCAACGGCTCCAGCACTTCCTTTTGTATCGTATTCCCTAATTTTCCCGTGTAGGTTCCCTTTCCGGTAATAAGAAAGGCATTATCTCCCCAAAACCCCGAACCAAAACCTTCGACCCACTCCCTAGTCCTATCACCATTAAAGCTTACGGTCTCCCCATCCGGCCAGGAAGCTGTAAATGACCAAATGGCATCGGACTGCGGATTATTGTTTTCATTGGAACGAATGCGCTCCACACTGGCCGTTCCTTCAACAGAAACCCCATTAAACGCAAAATTTTCCAGGGAAAGGGAAAGGTTTTTTTGGGCAACTTCCATCTGCCTTTCATAACTCAAATAGATAATTCCGCTTAGTACATTGCCATTGGGCAATTCACACCCCTCCCCAAAATCGATCGTCTTTTCTTTCGTGGTATCCGTAACAACCGTGGTTATGGTTACACAATCGGGCAAATAATCCGATCCGTAGTTACTTTTAGAGGTAGAAGATATCTCATCGGTGGTATAGACATCTTCCACCAGGCCCAAAATATCTTCTGATATCAGCTCTGTTTCATCACTAAACTTTAATTCGGCAGCCGTTAACGCCGTACTTTCTTCAGTTTCGTTTGTCGTTTCGTCTTTACTACATGAAATAAAAAAAGTAAATGCCGATAACATGGAACCGATAAGCATTTTTTTAAGTGTGGGGTAATTTTTCATCTTACTATTTTTTTAGATTAATATTTGTTATAGCCTTTCAAATACGGCTTTCAACCGGTCTCGATAACTCATTGATGAAAACCGTTCTCCAAAATGGCCATAACATTTTATTAAGAATTTCAACTTTAGGACTATTTCAATTCAAAAAGGTTTAATCGGCAAACAAAAATGTATATGCGGTCATTTTAAAAATATGCTTATCTTTGCGCCCTGATTGAAGACCAATCGGGTACATAAAAATCATTTAAAACAATATTGGAATGTATTTAACCAAAGAAATTAAAGCCGACATTTTTAAGAAACATGGCGGTAAAGCGGATAACACAGGATCTACCGAGGGGCAGATAGCCTTGTTCACGCATAGGATCAACCATTTAACGGGCCATTTGAAAAAAAATCACAAAGATTTCAATACAGAAAGGTCATTGGTAAAATTGGTAGGTAAACGCAGAAGCCTACTGGATTATCTTAAAAAGAAAGACATTGTAAAATACAGAGAACTGATCAAAGAACTCGGTATTAGAAAATAAATTGGAAAAGGGGATGGTAAACCATCCCCTTTTTTTAAATACTCCTGGTCCTTTGGAGCGTAAATAATAGGGCGAAAACAAAAAGCTACACATAGTTTTTCATTGGTCAGTGCCAACGGCACAAACACACAACACAACAACGACCCCGACCAAAAAAATATGGCGGGTGACCATTGTTTAACAAAATCCCGAATACTATAATTATCGGGTAAAAATCAATTTTATGATTCCAAAAGTATTTAAAGAGGTCATAGACCTAGGTGACGGTAGGGAAATTTCTATCGAGACCGGAAAATTGGCAAAACAGGCACACGGTTCCGTTGTCGTACAATCGGGAAAATGTATGCTGTTATGTACGGTTGTTTCCAATTACAAACAAGCCGATGTGGATTTTTTACCGTTGACGGTGGATTATCGCGAAAAATTTGCGGCTGCAGGCCGTTATCCAGGCGGTTTCTTCAAAAGAGAGGCCAGACCAAGTGATGGTGAAGTATTGACCATGCGCCTGGTAGATCGTGTTTTACGACCTTTATTCCCTAAAGATTATCATTCCGAAACCCAGGTGATGATCCAGTTAATGTCCCATGATGAAGATGTAATGCCGGATGCCATGGCAGGTTTAGCGGCATCTGCCGCCATCCAATTATCGGATTTCCCTTTTGAGTGTGCTATTTCAGAAGCCAGGGTAGGTCGTGTAAACGGTGAACTGATCATCAACCCCACTAGGGCACAACTAGAAGAATCCGATATTGACATGATGATCGGGGCCTCTGCCGATTCCGTGATGATGGTAGAAGGTGAGATGGACGAAATTTCCGAAGAAGAAATGACCGAAGCCATTAAATTTGCCCATGAAGCCATTAAAGTACAATGTGCCGCTCAAGAAAGGTTGGCCCAAGCTTTCGGAAAGAAAGAAGTGCGTGAGTACGAACCCGAAAGGGAAGATGAGGACTTGGCGAAAAAAGTACATGACCTTACTTATGATAAAGTGTACGCAGTTGCAAAAGCCGGTTCGGCCAAGCATGAAAGAAGTGCTGCGTTCGGAGAAATAAAAGAAGAAGTCATCGCTTCCTTTTCCGAAGAAGAGCAAGAGGAATATGCCGGTTTGATCTCTAAATATTTTTATAAGGCCGAAAAAGCGGCCGTGCGTGACCTTACCTTAAATGAGGGATTGCGTTTGGATGGCCGTAAGACTGATGAAATTCGTCCTATTTGGTGTGAAATCGATTACCTGCCCTCTACACATGGTTCCGCGATCTTTACCAGGGGAGAGACCCAGGCATTGGCAACGGTAACCCTAGGAACATCAAGAGATTCCAATCAAATAGATATGCCGTCCCACGAAGGCGAGGAGCGTTTTTACTTACATTACAATTTCCCTCCTTTCTCGACCGGGGAAGCTCGCCCGATCCGTGGAACCTCCCGTAGGGAAGTAGGCCATGGAAACCTGGCACAGCGTGCCCTAAAGGGAATGGTGCCGGAGGATTGTCCTTATACCGTAAGGGTTGTTTCGGAAGTATTGGAATCTAACGGTTCCTCTTCTATGGCAACCGTTTGTTCCGGTACTATGGCACTGATGGATGCCGGGGTACAATTAAAGAAACCGGTTTCCGGTATCGCCATGGGCTTGATTTCCGATGCCGATTCCGGGAAGTATGCCGTACTTTCCGATATCCTGGGCGATGAAGATCATCTGGGCGATATGGATTTTAAAGTTACCGGTACCGAAGATGGGATCACCGCTTGCCAAATGGACATTAAAGTAAAAGGACTGTCCTATGAAATCTTAGTAAATGCATTGAAGCAAGCCAGGGATGGGCGTTTGCACATTCTCGGAAAGCTGACCGATACCATTACGGCACCAAATACAGATGTAAAGGCACATGCTCCAAAAATGGTAACCCGGGTCATCCCTAATGAATTCATAGGTGCCCTTATTGGTCCTGGCGGAAAAGTAATCCAAGAACTTCAAAAGGAAACGGGTACAACGATCGTTATCAATGAAGACCCCGTCACCGAAGAGGGTATTGTTGAAATCCTGGGTACGGACCAGAATGGTATAGATGCCGTACTGGCCAAAATAGATTCATTGATGTTCAAACCGGAAGTAGGCAGTGCTTATGAGGTTAAAGTCATTAAGATGCTGGATTTTGGTGCTGTTGTGGAATACCAGGATGCTCCGGGCAATGAGGTACTGCTCCATGTGTCCGAACTGGCGTGGGAACGCACGGAAAATGTTTCGGATGTAGTGAATATGGGCGATGTCTTTGATGTAAAATATTTTGGCATCGATTCCAGGACCAGAAAGGAAAAGGTATCGCGAAAAGCGTTATTGCCAAAACCGGAAGGGTATGTGGAAAGACCGCCAAGAAACAATGATAGAAATCGTGGTAGGGACGACAGGCGCGGAAGGGATAACCGTGACCGGAAACCAAGAAGGGATTAATTTAAAATCTCCGTAAAAATAGGCCCTGACTTTATAAAGTCGGGGCTTTTTTAATACCGTTTAACGAAAAATGAAGTTTTTTTATAGCTAAATGTAACTTTTTGCACTTTTCTACGTATAAATATATGCAGTCTATGCGAATTGAACTTAATTTATTTTAATGAGACAGCTTAAGATTACAAAACAGGTCACCAATAGGGAGACCGCATCTTTGGACAAATATTTGCAGGAAATCGGCAAGGTTGACTTGATTACCGCAGACGAAGAAGTAGAGTTGGCACAACGCATCAAGGCAGGCGATCAGATCGCTCTTGAAAAACTTACAAAGGCCAACCTTAGATTCGTGGTATCCGTAGCCAAGCAATATCAAAACCAAGGACTTACTTTACCGGATTTGATCAATGAGGGAAACTTGGGATTGATCAAGGCCGCCCAGCGTTTTGATGAGACCCGTGGATTTAAATTTATTTCCTATGCCGTTTGGTGGATCCGTCAATCCATATTACAGGCATTGGCCGAGCAATCCCGTATTGTCCGTTTGCCATTGAACAAGATCGGATCTATAAACAAAATCAATAAAACGTTTGCCTTTTTGGAGCAGGCACATGAACGTATTCCTTCCGCGGAAGAAATCGCCAAAGAACTGGACATGACCGTGGAAGACGTAAAACAATCCCTGAAAAACTCCGGGAGACACGTATCTATGGATGCCCCGTTGATCGATGGCGAGGATTCCAACCTTTATGATGTACTGCGTAGCGGTGAATCTCCAAATCCCGATAGGGAATTGTTGCACGAATCTCTACGTACGGAAATAGAGCGTGCCCTGGAAACCCTAACCCCTAGGGAAGCGGACGTTATTCGTTTGTACTTTGGCCTTGCAGGTCAACATTCCATGACCTTGGAAGAGATCGGGGAAACTTTTGACCTAACAAGGGAAAGGGTACGTCAAATCAAGGAAAAGGCAATACGTAGGTTAAAGCATACTTCCAGAAGTAAGATATTGAAAACCTACCTTGGGTAGATGAAGAATTAAAAATTACACGTTAAATAATCCTTAAATTGGAAATTTGGCATATAAGTTGTAATTTTAACGGTAACAACAGTTTATCATGACTGTTCGTTTTTTGATTGATGAATAAACTCCGGCTGATTACCGGAGTTTTTTCATTTTAAACCCTCCTAGGTGCCTTCAATAAAGGAAAATTATAATAATGGAGAAATCAAAAAAGCGGAATTTGCCCATCTTAAATAGAAAAAAATGGAACAACCCAACAATCCGATGCACGGTATAAAATTGACGGATGTTTTGGAACATCTTACCCAAAAATATACCTGGGACGAACTGTCCGATAGGGTAAATATCAATTGTTTTAAAAACGACCCATCTATAAAATCCAGTTTAAAGTTTTTGCGCAAAACGCCCTGGGCACGTAAAAAAGTGGAAGCATTGTATCTAACATCCATAAATAGCTAATGGCCTTTAATATTGTACTTATAGAGCCCGAAATTCCAAATAACACGGGAAACATTGGGCGATTGGCCCTGGCAACGGGCGCTAAACTTCATTTGGTAAAACCTTTTGGGTTTGAATTGACCGACAAAAGATTAAAACGTGCCGGTCTGGATTATTGGCAACATATCCCATTATTCACTTATGAAGACCAAAACGCATTTTTTAAGGCCCATAAAGACAAAAAGATGGTATTTTTCTCGTCCCACGGAAAAAAGGACCATTGGTCCATTGCCTATGAACGCGATATGTTCCTGGTTTTTGGCAAGGAGTCGGTAGGGTTACCAAAAAAAATCCTAGGGGATAAAAATACGGCAGTGGCCACAATCCCACTCAAAAGTCCGCACATCAGAAGTCTTAATTTAGCAAATTCGGTCGCTATAGCGGTTTATGAAGGGTTACGGCAAATAAAGTAGTCCGTACACGTTCATTTTCGGCAGTTGTATAAGCAATTCGTTATTTTTGCATCTGATTTTAAAGTTATGTTCAAATGAGTGATGTAAAGATTGCACCGTCCCTATTAGCTGCAGATTTTGGAAATCTTCGGCACGATGTGGAAATGGTAGACCAAAGTGAAGCGGATTGGCACCATATTGATGTTATGGACGGCGTCTTCGTTCCGAACATATCCTTTGGAACACCAGTAGTTAAGGCTATTGCAGAATATGCTACCAAACCATTGGATGTACATTTAATGATCGTTGAGCCGGACAGATATATCAAAACATTTGCCGACCTGGGAGCGGAAACACTTACGGTACATTATGAAGCCTGTACCCATTTACATAGAACATTGCAGGCGATAAAAACTACAGGAGTAAAAGCCGGAGTAGCCCTTAACCCCCATACCAATGTCAATCTTTTGGAGCATATTATAACGGATATCGATTTGGTATGTATCATGAGCGTAAATCCCGGGTTTGGAGGTCAGTCGTTCATTGAAAATACCTATGACAAGGTACGGGCCCTAAAAGCGCTGATACGACAAAAAAATGCTTCCACGCTCATTGAGATAGATGGCGGGGTCAATAACAACAATGCCAAAGATCTGGTAGCTGCCGGTGCAGACGTGTTGGTAGCGGGCAGTTTTGTATTTAAAAGTGATGATCCTTTGGCCACCATAAAAGAACTAAAAGGGTAATGGAAGTTTTAGATATCGTTATCATCGGAGGTGGCCCAATAGGTATAGCCTGCGGTCTGGAGGCCCAAAACAATGGATTGTCCTATGTTATTCTTGAAAAAGGCCCTATTGTGAATTCATTGTACAATTATCCGGTCAACATGCAGTTCTTTTCCTCATCGGAACGATTGGAAATAGACGGTATTCCGTTTATCAGTAAGGAAGCAAAACCCAAAAGGGACGAGGCTTTGGAATACTACCGAAGAATAGTAACCTCCAATGACCTGCACATCCATCTTTTTGAAAAGGTGGAGACCGTAAAAAAATTGAACGGTACCTTTACCGTAAACACATCAAAAGGCAACTATACCGCTAAAAATGTAGTGGTTGCCACCGGGTTTTATGATTTGCCCAATCTCTTGGAGGTACCGGGGGAAAATTTACCCAAGGTAAGCCACTATTATAAGGACCCCCATTTTTATGCCGGGCAGAAAGTAGCGGTCGTGGGAGCCAGCAATTCGGCCATTGATGCCGCTTTGGAGTGCTGGAGAAAAGGGGCAGAGGTAAGTCTGATCATACGAGGGCCAGAAGTGGGCCAACGGGTAAAGTATTGGGTAAGACCGGATATCGTTAACCGAATAGAGGAAGGAAGCATTGCGGCATACTATAATACTACCATAACCGAGATACACCCCGATACGATCGCTCTAAATACGCCAGATGGCAAGAAGAACATCCCTAATGATTACGTGCTGGCCCTTACGGGATACCGGCCTAATTTTGAGTTCTTGGAGCATTTGGGAATAACCCTTTCCAAAGATGATAAAAGACTGCCCAAATACGATCCGGATACCATGGAAACCAATGTTGACGGATTATATCTGGCGGGTGTTATCTGCGGCGGTATGGAAACCCATAAGTGGTTTATTGAAAACTCAAGGGTCCACGCCAAACTGATCGTTCAGGATATTAAAAAAGAAAAGGCGATCATTTAACGGGAAATCACTTTTGCAAAATTATAGGCGGCTGCTTCTACATTTTCATAGCTATTCGCCATTGCATCCTCTAGTGTACCTATGGTTCTTAAAACAGAGGTTGTATAACTCAGTCCAAAGGATTTTTGTTGTTCGGGCGTAATATGTACGGACCCACATAGGGCAGCTACGGGAATATGGTGTTTTTGGGCAGATGTTATGATTCCGGTCATGGTCTTTCCGGACAATGTCTGCGCATCAAGACATCCCTCTCCCGTAATGATCCAATCGGCCCCTTTGATGCTATGATCAAAATCAACCATTTTTTTGATCAAATCTATTCCTGGCGATAAGGTGGCCCCTAGAAAGGCCCTTGCACCGCCCCCTACCCCACCGGCCGCTCCCGAGCCCGGCAAGTTTTGCAAATCTATACCGAACTTCCTTTTAATAATTTCAGCAAAATTCATTAGGCCGTCATCCAATAAGCGTACCTCTGTTTTAGAGGCCCCTTTCTGGGAGGCATAAATATAGGCGGCCCCGTTTTTCCCATAAAACGGATTATTGACATCACAGGCCACGTTGATCGTTACCCTATCGAGTCTTTTATGAAGATTATTCCCTTCTATCCTTTTTACTTTGTGTAAGTTTTCCCCAATGGGTATCAATGTATTTCCATTACCATCCAAAAATTTATAGCCCAAAGCCGAAGCAAGGCCCATACCGCCATCGTTCGTGGCACTGCCCCCAATACCCAAGATCAGTTCCTTCGCCCCTTTGTTCAAAGCATCTACAATGAGTTCCCCGGTACCTAAGGATGTTGTATATACGCAATTCAACTCTTCTTTGACCAGTAATTTGTATCCCGATGCTTCGGACATTTCTATAAAGGCCATTTTTTCTTTTTCCGAAAAAAGATAACGTGCTTCCATTTTTCGGAACAATGGATCATTGACCTCCACACTTATTTCCGCCACATCCAAATAACGCCTTATTACTTCGATAGTGCCGTCTCCGCCATCGGCCAAAGGTCTTTTAAGAATAACTGCATCAGGAAAAACCTTTTGGATACCGCTTTCGGCAGCTTCACAGAACTCATGTCCTGTTAACGAGTCTTTAAATTTATCGGGAGCTATTACAAATTTCATCTTTGGATCATTCAACTCTAAGATAGTGGAAAAGAAATCGTCTTGGAACATTATAAAAAATACATATCATCAAAATCGATCAAGGTTCAATGTTTTGATCATATAACTTATACCAAGGGGGAGATCTATGAACCCATTCAAACTTTTTTCAATGGGTTAAAAAATTATCCTTTTGCACCCCGACTTTCGCAATAATCCAAAAAGTTTAATTTAAACCCATTCTATTTATAGGGAATCCAACGGGCTTTGTATTTTAGAAAGGCTTCGGGGGGTTATTTTGGTATACATTTGTGTGGTTTTGATAGAATTATGACCTAGCAATTCTTGGATAAAACGCATATCGGCTCCAGACTCCAACAGGTGTGTCGCATATGAATGGCGTAGGCCATGAATACCTATTCGTTTTTGAATACCTGCCTTGTTCATTGCCTTTTTAAATACTTGCTGCACACTCGATTTTGCATAGGGGCCACCGTATCGGCCTTCTAGCAGGTAATCTTGTGGTCGATATTTTTGGTAATATGACCTTAGTTCGGGCAAAATACTCGTTGGCAACGGCACATACCTGTCTTTTTTTCCTTTGGCCGCCCTTACATGTACCATCATTCTTTTGCTATCGATATCACCTACCTTAAGATTGATCACTTCTGAGACCCTGAGCCCCATACCATATGAGAGTTGCAAGGCGATAAGGTGCTTAAGGTTTTTAGTAGCTCTAAAAATCTTTTTGACCTCATTTTTACTCAACATTTTTGGCAATGTCAACGGTTTTTTGGGGCGTGGTATATCAAAGAACATTTTAGGCCTGTGCAATACTTGCTCAAAATAAAACTTAATTGCATTGATCTTTCCGTTTATTTTTCTTTCACCCATTTTTTCAACACTAATGCAGTACAAAAAATAATCTTTAAGCCTTTTGGGGTTTAAATCTTGTACCGAATGGTTATTGAGCAACAATAATAAATGATGGAATTCGGCCAAATAGATACGAATGGTACTTGGACTATATTTTTTTAAGATCAGTTGTTTTTCAAAATCTAGATAGGCGTTTTGATTGACCAAATGAACGTTCTGTATTTTGGCTTCCGTGGTTTTGCGCTGCGGCATGTTCAACTCTCGCCGTACCGAGGGTAAGTCGGGCAGGTACCATGCCTTTTTGGTGGCGCTCCATTTTGCGGATGAAAACCTTTTGCGCAAATCCGCGGTCAAGGTCTTATCAAACCCAAATTGTATAAGAACGATGTTCTTGCCGCGATGTTCAGATGGTTCAAAAGAATATTTTAAAAAATCCATACGGGTATTTTGAATAACAAGTTAGGCAAAATTATTAGAAACGTTATATAAAATACCTGTATGATTCATTTTATACAACCTCTTATACCATAGGGGATATCGAATAATCCTTATTTTTGGAAAAACGGACATAAATACAGAGTTATTTATGTGTTGTGCAACATTTAAACCCAACCTATGGAAATGACCAAATACCAAAAAAACAAGCTAATAATTTTTTCAGTTTTCAGTATTCTATTACTGATTATTCTCTACAATTATTCACGAAATGGTAGATATGTTTTCAAGGACGAATCCTCTGTGATATTGGACACGAGAACTGGAACAATGTACATTCCATCGAATAAAACTTATTTAGAGATTGGGGATTTTAAAGAACGAAACTGATTTAACAAAATGAAAAATATTCAACCTCTTTTCCTCATTATCTTACTTATCTGCTCTTGTAACTCATCAACAAAAGAAAGGGAACCGACAAAATCAAAAACGGAAATGGATTATGAAATTGCTGATATGTTTTTGGAGTATGACGCAGAAAAAATCGGCTTAATATCAATAATCAAAGATATTCCGCACGAAAAAGCAAATTCAGTTTTAATAGATTACTTGACTAAAACATATGGCTCAACTATGTTGACTATGGAAAATCCTGAATATGTTGTTAAAGTTATTGACACAATCGCACGGAAAAATAATTTACCAAAGAAAATAACTGCATCTATCATATTTAGCTACCAATACGAAATGATTACCAGAGACGAAATAGTTGAAGATGCTATGGATGAAATGCAAGAGTACGATTATGAACCAGCAGACCAATATTAGTATGAACAAAATGTTGTTGCTCTTAAAAACTATTTTGATTGTTTTATTTGTTGGTTGCCTATTCGATTGGAATTATAGTTATTACCAATTGGTAAGGTTTATCGGAATGGTTGGGTTTGGAATTTTAGCATATAACAACTATCAGCAAAATAAAACTTGGTTTTTGATTTGGCTATCATCAGCAGTTTTAATCAATCCGATTTTAAAAATCGCTCTTGGACGAGAACTTTGGAATGTGATTGATATTATTTGGGCTGTTTTGTTAATGATTTCAATATTTTCTAATAAACAAAAAACTGAATTAAAAACATAAAAAAACGTTGCACAACAATGGCTATAAACAATTGTGAGCTAAGCGATTACCCGAAAGTTATTAATTCTAATCAAAGGTTTGGTCTCGGGCAGACAGACCACGGCGGACAAACCCGCAACAGATCATAGCCTGAACCGTTGACAACAATTTGAACCAAAACAAACAATTGAAAGAAATTAATTCAGCAATATTATACTTAGAAAATAAACCGATTGTCAAACTTGATTTACCTGAATTAAGAATTGAAAATGGATTGATTTATATTGATTGCTACATAAATAAGATTTTTTTTGGTGAGGATAGAGAAAAGTCTATTATTAATAAGAAAAGTGTTTTAGACAATAAAACGTTTACAATTGAAGCAATAGAATCACACGGTTCTAAAATTACTTTTAACCGAGTTGTTGTGCAGTCAGAATCCTATCCTAGCTATAAATTTAGTTTCTATTGCTACGATTATTCAACTCAATATATAAATGTCAATAATGAGAATGATATTTTTAAAAGCGGTTTAAAATATTTAGTAGTTGAAGGAGTTGAGATGCTTTTTACCAAAACATCTGAAAAGAAAAGGATAAGAACAATGTTTGGTAAAGATGATTCAAGAATGTTATCGCTTGAATTAGACAATTCTGAAATACGATATAATTACTACGATAAACAGAGAAATTTTGATTTAGAAATTGGACTAATCAAAGACTCTGAAAATGAAAAATCGATTCTAATAAATTTTTACCAAGAAAAGTTAATTCCTTATCGAATTTATCAAAAAATAAAACCATCATTAAAATATTTCATTTCATATTTATGTGGCAACAATGCCATAATTCGTGAGGAGTATTATTTATCCGACTATCAGCATTTTACAAGAACTTACTCTCAAAGTGAAATAACAGAATATAATGTAAATCACTTTTTACCTATTCATAATGTACATTTTAAGCATAAACGAATAATAGATGATTATGCTAATACTTTTGCGAATTTTTTAGTTTGGGATAAAAAAATAAATCTTTCCGAAGTAATTTATCTTATAAATCAATCAAAACAAGTTAATATTGAGAGTAGTTTTTTTATTCTTTTAATTGTCATCGAAAAAATTGCTAACTCTTTATACGATTCGGGAGTTATTGACAAAAAAAATGGTTTAATAATAGAAGACGAGACATTCACCGAATTGAAAGAAAACATTTTGCCACTAATAGAAACTTACATAAAAGGCAAGGTCTCAAAAAAACAAGTAGACCAATTAAAATCTAAATTCGGTAATATTAATAAACTGAGTAAAACAGATAATAAAATTGATATTTTGCTTGAGTTTTGTGAGATTAAAAGAACTGAAGAAATAGACCAATTGTTTCCGAAATTAAGGAACCTTGCTATACACCAAGGAGAGATTAGTTATGACAGAAAAGATTCTTCAAAAAATTATCACACACTATTCGTTTTAATAAATAATATAATATGTAATTTGATTCAATACCGAGGAATAAGATTTATTGAACATAAAGACGGAACTAATTATATTGGAAAAAAGGAAGATTACAAATTTGATATGAAAAAACTGTTGCCAACAACGGCTATAATCAATTGGGGCTTAGTTGTCAAAACAAAAAACAAACTTAAAACAAAGGTCGGTGCTAAACCGAAAAGTTAGGATACAAAATCCCCAACTGCTCATAGCCAAGACCGTTAGGTGCAAGCTTGAAACTGAAATGAAATTTAAACTACTCATCCTTTTTCTTACATATTCTGTATTCTCTTATTCCCAATGCTTTGATTGTGGGCATAGTTTAGGCGGTCATGTTGAGGATTATGTCGTCGATATTGATAAAGCATCAGATGGTATTGTTCTTACTTTTAACCCGCAACAAGGTTGGGGAAGATCAATTTATAAATATGACTTTAATTGTAATTTAATTTGGTCTAATGATTTTACTCCTGATACTGGCTCAACAGATAATATGGGCTTTTATAATACAACGGTTGACGAGGACAACAACATCTATTCAGTAGTAGGAAATAATAGAGGAGGCGTTGTTGTTGACGGATTTAGTATTGAAAGGGGAAACAGCTTAATAAAGCTAAACTCCAGTGGGAATATACAATGGGTTAGAAAAATAAGTGATGAAAGGTATCTTCCACGTCAAGTGCACATATGGAATAATAATGTTTTTGTGGTAGGTCAATTGGACGAGGCAATTAATACCAATATTGGTTTAACTGTTGCAAGTGGCTCTAGAAGTCAATACTTTATTGCTAAATTTGATGCTTCTGGAAACCTAATAGATGCTCAACAGTATGGAGCAGAGTCTAATGAAACACTTCATGATTCGCAAATTGATGAAAACGGGAACATCTATTTTACTGGCTCAATCATACCAGTTTCACATTCCGAAAACATTAAAACTTATTTGAATAAAGTAGATTCAAACTTAGGGTTGATTTGGTCCAGAGAAATGTCCAACAACCAACCAACCAGAGTCTTTAAACCGATGACCCTTTACTATAACGAAAATAATCAAAAGCTCTATGTTTGGAGTAAATATTATATTAACGCTAGTTTTTATAGCAATAACATAGCTGTTAGCAATGGATGTGATACTGGAAGTGTTATAATGGAAATATCCAAAGACTCTGGTGATCTAGAAAATTATAAAGTCATTGATAATTGTGGTTTTTTACATTCAATATCGAACGGTATTGGTCATGTGGAACAAAGAAGTTTTATAACACATGAGGGATCTAACCTATATGTTTTATCTAGCTTCAGAGGAGAAATAACTATTGGCGGTGAAACTTTGACTACTACCCAAGACATTCACGGTGAACACAATTCTGATTTAATATTGTACAAAATCGATTTGACTAATTTTACGGAAGAACTCATACTAAGATCAACTGGAGAAAATTATTATCCATCTGCCGTCTACCGGGACCTTGCAGGCCCCATAGTTGCTGTCAATAATAGTATACATATAACGTCCTCTTTTATAAGTGTTCCTATAACTATTAATGATATTACCATAGTTAATAATAGCGGGAATAATGCTAGAGACGTTCTCTATTACAAACACAATCTAGATCAAACCAACACAGGTGGCTTAATAACATTTGAAAATACCTGTTTGTCTCAAACTACCGAGTTTTTAATTGGAGGCGATTTCGATTCTGTATTGTGGGATTTTGATGATCCAACTTCAGGTTTAGATAACACTTCTACATTAACTGATCCTAGCCATACTTTTACAAGCTCAGGCATCTATAATGTCTCCGCTATGGTTACCTGTGGAGTTGAAACAGAAATAATTGAAGTTGAGGTTGTTATATCATCAAATCCTACAGTTAATCAAATTGATAATTTGCATGGTTGCGAAGACAGTTTTAGAAGCCAAATATCCAGTACTTTTGACACATCTACTGTAGAAAGTGATTTAATTGGAAATCAATCAGACTTAACAATTAAATACTTTAATTCTAATGGAATTGAATTACCAAGCCCATTACCAAATCCAATGTCTAATTCTGTTCTTGGGCAAGAAACTATTACAGCTTGGGTAGCATATAATAACAATTTGACTTGTTTTACAGAAATAACTTTTGACTTAATAGTTGATCCTTTACCAGAAATTAATAGTATTAATAATATTTATGCTTGTGATGATGATTATGATGGTATAACTGAATTTGACATTAGTAACCTTGAAACTATTATTTCAGATAATCAATCTGGAATGATAATAGAATTTTTCTACGAAAATGGTCAACAATTATCTAATCCATTACCTAATACAATTCAAAATATAGTTCTAAATCAAGAAACTATTACCGCAAGAATAACCGACCCAAATTCTAATTGTTATAATGAAAGTTCTTTTAATTTAATAGTAAACCCCTTACCTGAAGCAAATCCACTTGAAATTATATATGGCTGTGACGATAATAATGACGGAATTTCAGAATATTTTGACACCTCTAATATTGAAAGTCAGGTCTTGAATGGACAAACAGGAATGTCGGTAAGTTATTTTGATCTAACTGGCAATGAATTACCAAACCCTTTGCCAAATCCTTATACAAACTCTGATGCTTTCAATGAACTAATAACCGTAAGGGTTACGGATAACAATTCAACTTGTTATGCAGAAACAACTTTACAATTGCAAACTGTAACACAGCCAAACATAAATCAACCTAATAATTTGTATTCATGTGATCAAGGCAATGGTTATGCCGAATTTAACACATCGATAATAGAACAACAACTTATTGGAAATCAAACAGGTTTAACTATCAAGTACTTTGATTACAATAATAATCCTCTTCCAAGTCCTCTACCCACACTATTCCAAAATACAGAACCTTTTTCTCAAACCATAAGTATTATAGTTGAAGATGCCTTGAATCCAATTTGTTATTCTGAAACATCATTCGATTTAATTGTAAACGAGTTACCTGTAATTAACCTAGAAGATAAATATTTCATTTGTAATTTAGAACCATCCATTTCATTGAACATAGATTCTGGCTATAATTCATATAATTGGCTATTTGAAGATGGAACTCAAATTTCTAGTGCAAATAGTGCAGAAATAACAGAAGAAGGCAGTTATACTTTAACCGTTACGCAAATTAAGAATGGTATAACTTGTGAAAACTCATTTGAATTTAGTCTTACTCGTTCTGTTTTACCTGACATACAACAGGTGAGTTTTGGAGAGTTGGGTAATAATTATATTGAAATTATAGCATCTGGAGATGGGAATCTTGAATACTCTATTGACGGAATAAATTACCGAGACAATAATTATTTCTCAAATATTCAAGGTGGAACCTATACAGTATTTGTGAGAGATAAAGATGGTTGCGGACAAGATTCAGAAGAAGTTACAGTAATTGATTACCCAAAGTTTTTTACACCAAATAACGATGGTTATAATGATTTTTGGCAAATTAAAGGTATAGTCAATTTTCCTAATTCAGAGACCTTAATTTTTGGCAGGTACGGAAAGCTATTAGCTAGAATATCATCAAATGATTTAGGTTGGAATGGACTTTATAATGGTAAACAATTGATGTCAAATGATTATTGGTTTAGAACAGACCTTGGTAATGGTCGAACTTTTTCCGGACATTTTTCTTTGAAAAGATAAAAAGCCAGTTGCCAACATTATATAAAAATAATAGCGGTTTAATCGCTTAAACGAAAATGAACTTTATCGTCAAACAACAGTAACAAACTGAAAAGAAAAGGCAAAAAAATCCGCTACTATTCTTATACGTTACCGTTGTGGTGCATTTTGACAGACATTTCGCTTAAATCAAATTTTACTTTTGAAATTCCAAAAAACAATTTATTTTTGTATCTAAGTGGATACACTTTTAAATGATTATTACAGAAAAAACAGTTGAATTTGATAAGTGGATTAGAAAACTCAAAGGTATTCGAGCAAAGGCAAAAATCCTCTTCCGAATTCAGAAACTTGAAACCGACGAACATTTCGGAGACTGTAAACCTGTTGGAGACGGAATTAGCGAAATGCGGATAAACTACGCAAAAGGTTACAGAGTGTATTTCAAAGAAAAAGAAAAGGAAAACAAAATCATTGTCCTTTTAATTGGTGGAAACAAATCCAGTCAACAAAATGACATCAAAAAAGCAAAAGAAATCTGGAACCGAATAAAAAATGATTGAAATGGGAACAACAAAATTTGATATAGCCGACTATTTAGACAGTGAAGAAATGATTGCTGAATATCTGAATACTGTTCTCGAAGACGGAGACAGTTCAGATTTAATAATAGCAATCGGACACATTGCAAAAGCAATCGGAATGAGCAAAATAGCGGAGAAAACCGGAATGAGCAGACCAAGTCTTTACAAAGCATTATCAGACGGGGCCAAACCACAGTTCGGGACAATAATGAAAGTGCTGAGAGCCATCGGCGGACAGATTAACGTGAAGCCAATGTCGGCATAAAAAGTAAAAAAACGACATCATAACAAAGATGGCTATAAAGCATAGGCCTAACCAACCAAACCGTCTCTACGCTTCATAGCCGAAACCGTTGGCGTGCATTAAAGCGGAACGTTAAAAAACACTTCAAAACTTTCAAAAAGTTATCTTTTAAGTTAACTTTGTGATATGATTAGAAAAATAATTTTCTTTGAAAATCATTTCATTGAATTTTATCAAAAACAAAACGCTAAAGTAAAAGGAAAAATTCAGTACGCTTTTGAACTGGTTAAACAAGTGGAAAGAGTACCTGAAAAATTCCTAAAGCATTTGACTGGAACAGACGGACTTTATGAAATCCGAGTTGAATACCAATCAAATATTTATCGAATATTTTGCTGTTTTGATGAAGGTAAACTAGTAGTACTTTTCAATGGTTTCCAAAAGAAAACTCAAAAAACACCTAAAAAAGAACTTGAAAAGGCTCAAAAATTGATGAAATCGTATTTTGAACAAAAAGACAAAAGAAATGGACAAGTATAAAAACATAACGGATTTCGAGCAACTAATTGAACTTGAACACGGAAAAATTGGAACTGAAAGCAGAAATAAATATGAGGAAAATGCTCAAATGTTTATTATTTCCGAAATGCTAAAAGAGGCTCGAAAAGAAGCAAAAATGACCCAAGAACAATTAGCGGAAAAAGCAGGAACAAAAAAGAGTTACATCTCGAAATTGGAAAACGCCAAAGGGAATATTCAGTTATCGACTTTGATTCGAATTTTCGAACAGGGACTGAATAGACGAATCGGACTGACATTTTTATAAAAATAACAACACGCCAACAAAGACGGCTATAATTCATTGTGGTTTTATGCGTTACCAAAGTGAGTTTTGTAAATTACGGCTGGATTTCTAAGCGGAATAATCCTCACTTGCTAGCGCGCCAACTCGCCCACTGCTTCGCAAACGCCGTCACAACGAAATCATAGCCGTGACCGTTAGGCAACATTTGAGAGATATGAAAAAAAAATTAATCACAATATCTAAAATTATATTAGGTATTTTATCAATAATTATTCCTTTTATAGCACTTGTTTATCCAGCTGATAAAATTATACAAATACACCAGTACGACCAATTAAAATGGTTTGCTTTGTTAATTTGTTTATTAGGGTTCTATATTTCTGGATTAATTAACAGAAAAACGCCTCTTAAATATATTCCTTTGTTATACATCTCTCTACTTTTATTTATTCCTATGAGATGTTTTTATTTCCCTCTCATTTATTTTCTTTTTTTGTTTGCTTCAATTAGTTTACTATTAACCCGAAAGGAATTTAGCTTTAAAATTAAATGGTCTTCATTAATACTAATGATTGGACTATTCATATATTTTTTGTTTTCACAACCTTTAATTATACGACTAGGAAAAGGTTATAAGATGGATCAATATGGAAATTTGATAAATGGAAAGACAATTTGGAATTTTTCAGCTAAAAAAAACAACTTACTGCCAGAGTCAGTTTTTTTAGATACTAGTAATAAACCTTTAGATTTAAAGACTTTCAAAAATAAAACATTATACATTTCATTTTGGGCAACATGGTGCGGACCTTGCCGTGAAGAAAAACCTAAACTTGAAAAATTAAAAAACCATTTTAAAAGCAATCAAGATATAGTTTTTATTGATATTTCTGTTGATGGAGATAGAGATAAATGGAAAAAGCATATTGAATCAAATAAGCCTTCAGGTATTCAACTAATTTCAAAAGATTATGCAAAAACCAGAAACTTATTTGAGTTATCTGGAATATCAGCACATTTAGTTGTTAATTCAAATTGGAAGTTTGCAAAAGCCAGAGCTATTCCAAGTGCCTACCCTTTACTTTCTGACACTATATCTCTTGACAATTTCATAAATAGAAAACTATCGAAAAAAGATACTAATTCTTTTAGCATTAAAAATTTCAGAACAGTAAGATATGTTGAATTAGATTCCACAAAAACTGTCTATTATACTACTGATGGAAAAAACAGATTATTAACTTCTCAAATAAATGCTATGCTAGACACTTTGCGAAAAATGAGAAAACCAAATTTCGTGAATCTACAAATTGAAAAAGAACCTATTCTAAATAAAGATTCAATTATTCATAAAGTTGGTATTAATATAAGTAATGTAGAAGATATAGAAATGAACCAAACAAACGAATAGCAAACCTAGTTTGTTTCGTTAAATATACTAACAATGGTAGCCGCGGCACAAGCCCCTAAAACCCGAAAACGTAGATCGGTATAAGCCCTTTTGCGAGGGCTTTCTTAGTATATAGCTGCTCTGGTCTTGCCAAAAAAGGAGGGTCGAAAAGCCCCAAAACGGCTTTTATCGGGTCTTTTATGGCGAAAAAGTCAAAAGACAGGGACTTAGCCCCGTTCTTGGCTTTTTTCATGGTATATTTCAACAGTTTTTTCAGATTGTAGGCAGTGGTGGCCATATGCATGCATTTGTTGGCCTACCCTATGCCCAAAGTATAGATCTTGCCCATACCCATGAACTGGGCCAGGGTGCCCGGAACGGGTTCCACCGTGCTTTGCTTTTTGGCCTTCATATAACTCCCCAATGGGCTGTTGACCCGTTTGTTGTTGCGTTCGTATTCCCCGCGGTAATAGGTAACGCCGAACTTCTTCTCCTGTGCGCTCTTGCCAAGGCATCGGGCCCTGACCGGGCAATCGACGCAGACATGCTTCCTTGCACGGTATTCCTTCTTCTTGGTACCGGTCCGATAATCCCCTATTACCTTGGTAAATGGAACCACCTTTCCTTGGGGACATAGGCAATGGTCTTCACCTTTGACATACACAAAACCTTCCGGGCCGCCCTTGTAGGTGCCGTGGGGAGGGATCAAGCTCTTCAGGCCAAGTTGTTCCAACAAAACGTAGTTCTCCCCGCCGCCGTAACCCGTATCGGCGACAACGTTCTCCCACACCGGACCTTCCCGCCAAAGCCTCCTGCCTACCCGGCCTACCATATCGGGCAAATGTTGCCTGGACTTTTACGGACAACTTTGAATGGGCGGAAGGTTACCGAGCACGCTTTGGTTTGGTTTATGTAGATTTTGAAACCCAAAAAAGAACTGTTAAGAAATCCGGTGAATGGTTCAAGCCCTTTTTAAAACAATGAGGGGTTTCTTTTAAAAGAACCATTCAATTTATAGTTGTGTTTCCTTTGTATAATTCATACCAATAGAAGAGAAA
Organism: Maribacter spongiae; assembly: GCF_047345125.1. NCBI lineage: Bacteria > Pseudomonadati > Bacteroidota > Flavobacteriia > Flavobacteriales > Flavobacteriaceae > Maribacter > Maribacter spongiae. The sequence goes on from NZ_JBLFEQ010000004.1 coordinate 57,841, forward strand.
AGCCTCATCACTAAGTTCTATATTGCATTATTCGGATTTAAATATATACTGGTAAACGATCATTTTTTTAAGGCAAGGTACCGATCATTTATGGCTATGATTGTGAAAATGCTGTTCTTTCCTGATTCCAACCGCCTTAAAACCATATATAATCAATAAAACCAATGCAATAAAAACCAAAATGGTACCTAGATATAGTGCCGAACTGGCTATATAATTATAAGAGCCTTCATTTAAAACGGCACCTAAAATCCCGGACAGCACATAAAAACCGGTAGCGGCATAAAGGAGTACGGAAGCCCGTGTCAATAAACCCAATTGTGCTATTTTTTGATCTGAAATCCTATGTTGGAAAGGTGTACATTTTGCCTCCAATATTTTTCCTATTTCACCACTCAAAGTCATCATTTGATTGGTTGTGGACAATATAAGCATTCCAAGACCGGGCAATATTGTAATAGGTAGGTACCACTCCTGCATAATCCAAAGTTTAATTGATCGCTGCTTCAGTTCGTTTTATATAAAACCCTCTCCAAACCTTTCAAAATGACAGGTGTATCCGTTAGGGATTCTCACCAAATAATCCTGATGCTCCGGTTCTGCGGGCCAGAAAGTGGTAAATGGCTCCAAAGTAGTCACTACCTTTCCTTCCCATTTATTGGAATCGTCCACTATTGTAATCATTTCCCGGGCTTCGTTTTTTTCCTCTTCATTTTGAAAAAAAATGGCGGACCGGTAACTAGATCCCCTATCATTGCCCTGCCGGTCTATCGTTGTTGGATTATGTATCCTGAAAAAATAGTCTAAAATTTGTTTAAAGGAAACCTCTTCGGGCTTATATGTTAATTCGATACCTTCCGCATGGCCCGGGTGGTTTCTGTAGGTAGGATAATCGTTTTCCCCTCCTAGATAACCTACTTCCGTATCTATAATTCCCGGTCTCGCCCGAAAAAGGTCTTCCATTCCCCAAAAACAACCTCCCGCTATATATGCTTTTTTATAATTTCCCATATGCCTTATTATCTTTTTTGTTGGATGTGATCTCTACGTATTTTAAAAAATGTATTACTTTTTGTTCCGGCATTTCACAGGGTTTCAACCGATCGCCGGATTGCGTCATATAATAATTGAGACTAATAAAATCATTGCCCCCTAATTCTTTCGCAAAAAGTTTGAAACTTTTTCCATGGTTAAAATCGGTTCTGGTAACGCCATATTTTTTGTCATTGTAAACGGCCATGGAATAACCCACCGGAAACTGTTTTATATATTCTAATATCATATCGCTTTTAAAAATGTGATGGCCGCCTCCGGGTTTAAATGAAAATCCGAGAACACCACATTGTTATGCTTATCTATAAAAATAAACCAAGGTGTTCCCCCGGTTTGATAATTGGTCATAATATTGGACTGTAACTTACCGTGGTGTTCATCATCATGCCCAAACGGAATTTCCAACCTGTATTTGTTCTGAGCTTTTACCATTTCTTCATAGGTGTTGGCATGATGGCCCTCAAAAACGGTCTGTACGGCTAAAAAGACGATGTTTTCATTGTCCTTTAACGCATTTACCATTTGCTTTAAATCTGGAAAACCCTTGCTATGGCAACCAGAACACCAACTTTGAAAACAGAAAAGCACTTTGAATTTTCCCTCAAAATCGGACAATTTGATCGGTTCGGTCCGGTTTCCCCTGGCATCTACCCATTGTTTTATATTAAGTTCCGATGCTTTTACGGCCCGATTCCCTTTTCCTTTATCTGACACTTTTCAACTCTTGTTATTTTAAATAGCCCCTAATACCATAACTGGCCAAAACACCCTCTCCCGTTGCCGCTGCCACTTGCGCTATGGCACCTTCCCTACAATCCCCTGCCGCAAAGATTCCTTTTACATTGGTTTCCGCCAAGCCCGTGGTCCGTATAAAACCTCTTTCGTCCAGGGCGATTATACCCTTAAAAGCATTTGTATTGGGTATTAGACCTATGAATATAAATACCCCGTCCGCTTCCAGAACAGATGCTTCATCCGTGCCGTTATCCTTTATTTTTAAACCTTTAAAGTTTTCGTTTTCATCTGAAATGAATGTCAGTGCCGTCTTGTTCATATAGGTCGAAACATTGTCCAAGGTCTTTAGTTTTTCAACATAGGTCTCGGAAGCACTGAATTTTTCGGAGCGATGTACAATTTTTACGCTCTTACAGAAGCCGGCTAAAAAAATACCTTCTTCCAATGCGGAATTTCCACCACCTACTACAATAATATCCCTATCCCTATAAAAAGCACCATCGCAAGTGGCACAAAAATGTATGCCCGATCCAATAAGGTCGTCCTCGTTTGGAATACCCAATTTTCTATAGGTCGAACCTGTGGAAAGTACAATAGTCTTTCCCAGAAACGAATTGCCTTTGGTCCTTACCGAAAATAGATCTTCCTGTTTTTCTATTCCCACAACTTCTTCACCCGTTTTAATTACGGCACCATAGGTTTTAGCCTGTTCTTCCATTTTGTCCATTAACTTTGGACCGGAAATAGATTGAAACCCGGGGTAATTTTCAATTTTTTCCGTTAGAAACGCATTTCCGCCAATGGTGGATTTTTCCAATATCAAGGTATCGAACCGGTCTCTTTGCGCATAGATAGCGGTCGTTAACCCTGCCGCTCCCCCACCAATAATGATGGTATCGAAAATTCTGTGTTCTTTCTCAACATTTATGGACAGCAACTCGGTCAACACCAAATTATCGGGATTGGTATGGGGTACACCATCGATCAATAGCGTAGGAATAATACGTTTTCCATTATTGATCTCTTCTACTTTTTGAGTGGCCCAATCGTGTTTGTCTACATCTATAAACTGAAAATTAATGGAATTATCCCGTAAAAAACTTTTGGCCCTTCTACAATCCGGGCACCAATCCGCTCCAAAAAGCTGTACCCTTCCAACATCGTTTATTCCCAGTATGGATGCCAATTTACCATTATCCGGATTGGTGTACGATTTGCCTTCGATGATGACAGTGGGAATAATACGTTTTCCATTATTTATGACTTCCACCCTTGCCGTTGCCTCTTTATCCAAATCTACATCTATGAACGTAAAAGCCACATTGTTCTCTTTTAAATACGTCTTGGCCCTTCTGCAATCCGGACACCAATCCGCCCCGTAAAAAATTATTTCGATCATTTTTAAATTTTAGTCGTTAGATTATACTATACTATCAAAAGAGGAGATTATTGCCCTCATTGTTTATGTATTTTATAAGCGTGATCGTTAAGTTACTATTTCCTGTGAATATAAACCTAAATATGGAAGGAACAATAACCCAAATTCTTACTGGAAAAAGGTCAAAATAGAGAACTCCTTCATATCCGTACCTTAATCACCGCTGACGTTGCCAGCTATCAAAAAAGTGCAGGAAGTTCAAGGGAAAAATTGTCGTTGGACCCATAATCAGGCACCTTAAAAAACAGTTCTTCGCCAAAACTTAATGCACTAAAACAGTGATTCGGGGAACAAAGCGTGTACTACTCTATGGCCAAAATCGGAATCTCGCTATTTACCGTAAGCTCTCTTGTTAAACTTCCACTGGATGGGATACTTATTTTGCTATGGTTTCGAGGAAGTATCGATATAAGATCAATATTGTTTTTGATCGCAAATGAAAAAACACCCTCGACCAAATCCTCATTCTTTATCAAAGTATGGTCTTTGTAAAAGTTTTCTAGGTAATATTGAAGCATATCTTCATTCTTCTCATCCACCTCGGAATAGCCATAGGTATCCCCTTCCTTTTCAATGGTCAATACATGTACTTTGGCATTAAATCTTCTTGCTATTTCCAATAAGGACGACAAGATCGAGGAATCTTCAATTTTATCCGGCCCCAATACCAATGCGATGTTCTCCAGCTTAAACCCTTTATTACCATGCGGTACTACAAGCACCGGACAGTCCGCTTCCAGCACCAATTCAGAAGTATGGGTGTTGGCATTATCAAAATGTTTTATTCCCGAAGTTCCCATAATGATCAAATCAACATTTTTGGTTTCCCTAATTTTAAGTATGGATGCGTTTAGGGACCCTTCTTGCACCACCCAGGACATGGGCAACTCCAGATTGTTTATATAAAGTGCCTGTTTTTTGTCAAATGCCGATTTTAAGTCCTCCATATCCCGGGCCTCCGTAACATAGCACAGCATAATTTCAATATCGTTTCGATTGCCTACAAAGCCTACGGCATATTCCAAGCCTTCTTTGGCTACTTCCGAAAAATCAAAGGGAACCAATATTCTAAATATTTTATCCATAACCGTTCTTTTATTTTAATTAATGCATCATCTTTATTATGCCATCGGGTGTAATCCTGATTCTTTCAACCTTTATCGAATAAATCGATTCACATAGAGAGAACCAGTGTATGCACGCATAAAGCATTTAACTCCATACAAATTTTTAGAGGTTGACTTCTTTGTGTTAAAATTAGCATTGAAACCGACAAAAAAATATGATCGATGTCAGGTTTTGCAGATAAATCGCCTATCCCTGTTCAACGCAAGGGAACGTATAAAAAAGGGTAGCATGCCCAATGGGCCCGACCATTACTTCATTACAAAGGATTGCCCCGTACTTTGGAGTACCGAAAACCAAAATTCACTTTCCAAATCAATTTTTTTTCGCGTGTTGACTACTTCTGAAATGGGCAGGTATACGAACTTACCATTGACCATACCTATTACAAATCTGGTTTTTCCCGCCATGGCCCCATGAACGGCATGGTACGCCAACCTACTACAAAATATACTATCGCTGGCATTAGCGGGCGCACTCCTGATGATATAGCTTGGATCTATATATTTTATAGTGATTTCTTGATCGATGGTTTTAAAATATTCCGATATCCCGTCTTTTAGAAACACCCCTATATCTTGATGCTTAGTGTTGCCCGATGCATCTTTGACCGTATTATCGGTATCCTGGAACAAATGTTGTCCAGCTCCTTCGGCAACCACGATTACTGCATGATGTTTATGGTCCAATCTTTGTTTTAATGCCTGTAAAAGTCCATTCTCCCCTTCTAAGGCAAAGTCCATTTCAGGAACCAGCACAAAATTCACTACGGGCATGGACATAGCTGCGGAGGCCGCTATAAAGCCACTGTCCCTCCCCATAAATTTAACAAGGGCAATACCGTTATAGGCTCCGGTAGCTTCATTATGTGCGTCACGCAATATGGGTGCCGCCACATCAAATGAAGTCTCAAAACCAAATGATTTATCTATAAGGTCTATATCATTGTCAATGGTTTTGGGGATACCCGCCACACAGATATTCAGGCCCCGTTTTTCTATTTCCCTACCAATAGCATCCATTCCTTTTAAAGTGCCATCACCGCCTATGGTAAAAAGTATATCGATTTTATTGTCCACTAAAGTATCTACCATTACTTCTACGTCTTGTGCCCCTCTTGAAGACCCCAAAAGGGTTCCTCCAAATTCATGGATGTCTTTTACACGATCCGGTGTAAGCCTAATGAACTCCCTTCCCTTATTTGGGTTAAGCCCTTCATAACCATAAGGAATTCCAATAATATCATCTATTCCATAGAAATAGTGCAATGCCATTACAATACTTCGAATAACATTATTTATGCCGGGACATAGCCCTCCACAGGTAACGATCGCCGCTTTGGTCCTGTTTGGGTCAAAAAAAATTTTTTTTCTAGGGCCGGCCTTTTCCAAACATAAAGGTTGTTCATTTTTGGCAAGGCAATGGTTAAAATCATCCAAGGATAAATTAAACAGAATACGATCGTTATCCGGAATAAAATTAAAAATATGATCCCCTTTTACCGTGCTAAGATCAAGAGGAGATACTACGGATGCTTTTCCAATTGTCGGTATCGTAAAATTCTTTATCATCTTTTTGTTCATATAGACCATTGACCGGACCCTTGGGCCACATATTAAATTTAAGCATTCACCTTATTGGCCAGGGCAAAACTTTGTCTCGCAATTTCCAGCTCTTCGTTCGTAGGAATTACAAAAACCCTCACCTTACCCGAACCATCGCTAATATCCCTTAAATCCTTTTTGTTCTCATTGTTCTTTTCCGTGTCCAATAGAATACCAAAGCAATCCAGATCTTTACATATCAATCTTCTTAAAGTAGCGGAGTTCTCCCCTATTCCGGCCGTAAACACGATCGCATCCAACCCCGAGAGAGCCGCCATATACGCTCCTATATATTTTTGCACCCTGTAGGCGGCCAACTCCAGTGCCAAAATACAATCACGATCTCCTGCTTTGGCTTTTTGTTCTATCTCCCTAACATCCGAGTGGCCGGTAAGTCCCAAAAAGCCACTTTGTTTTTGCAATAGCTCATTGACTTCCTTTACGGAAAACCCCAGGGTCTCTACCAGATAAAAGATTACGGATTGGTCGATATCGCCACAGCGCGTACCCATGACCAGACCGTTAGAAGGTCCAAACCCAAGGGAATGGTCTATACTACGCCCATCTTTTACGGCCGTTATACTACACCCGTTTCCCAAATGCACGGTTATTATCTTACTGTTACTTTTTTGCAAATGAACGATTGCTTTTTCAGCTACGTATTTGTGGCTGGTACCATGAAATCCATAGGTCCTGATTTTATGCTTTTGGGATATTTTTTTGGATATGGCATAGGTATATGCCTTTTCGGGCAATGAATGGTGAAAGGCCGTATCAAAAACAGCGATCTGCACCGCACTTGTAAATACGTTCATGGCAACTTTGATGCCTTCCGCATTGGCAGGATTATGAAGAGGTGCCAAAAAAGATAAGGTCTCTATTTCCCGTAAAACATCGGCATTTATTTCCGTAGGGCTATTAAACTTACTCCCCCCGTGGACTACCCGATGTCCTACCACATGAATATCCGATACAGAGGAAAGCAATTTGTTCCCAGAATCCAAAAGTAGCTTGGAAATTAGTTCCAAACCCATTTTGTGATCGTCTATCCGCATCTCCTCCCTGAACGATTCCCGATCACTTTCACAACTAAAGCTGCCGTTTTCTAACCCGATACGGTCCAACAGTCCTTTACAGACCACTTTTTCCTCGGGCATTTTTATGAGTTGAAATTTGATGGAAGAGCTTCCGGAATTGATGACCAAAATATTCATTGAATCAAGATTTATAGCGTATTATTGGCCTTGGGCCTGTATGGCGGTCACGATGACCGTGTTAATAATATCTTCTACCGTACAGCCACGGCTTAAATCGTTTACGGGTTTATTGAGACCTTGTAATATAGGGCCAATAGCCAATGCTCCCGTTTCTCTTTGAACCGCTTTATAGGTATTGTTGCCCGTATTAAGGTCCGGAAAAATAAGTACAGATGCCTGTCCGGCCACTTTTGAGCCGGGCAATTTACTTTTCCCCACATGTGGATCAACGGCGGCATCATATTGAATGGGGCCTTCTATATTAAGGTCGCTGCGCTTTTCCCTTACTATTGTGGTCGCCTCTCTCACACGGTCCACATCCGCACCAATACCCGAGGTGCCGGACGAGTATGAAAGCATAGCTATTTTAGGTTCTATACCAAAGGCATTTGCCGAATCTGCCGAAGCAATAGCTATTTCTGCCAGTTCGGCCGCGGAAGGGTTAGGGTTAATGGCACAATCGCCAAAAATACACACTCGGCTCTCCAAACACATAAAGAAAATAGAGGAGACAATAGAACTGTCCGGTCTTGTCTTTATAAATTGAAGTGCGGGCCTAATGGTATGTTGGGTGGTATGCGCCGCTCCGGAAACCATCCCATCCGCATGACCTTTATGCACCATCATGGTCCCAAAGTATGATACATCGTGCATCATATCCCTTGCCGTATCCATATTCATACCCTTGTGTTTCCGGAGGTTATAAAGTGTTTCCGCATAGTTTTCAAAATGTTCGGAAGAACTCGGATCCGTTATTTCGATTCCGTCCAAAAGAATATTTTCCCTGAACGCAATTTTTTCAATGTTCTTTTTAATACCCAATAGAGTGACCTCTACAATTCCGGTCAGATTAGCTGCGGCCCTCAACACCCGTAAATCCTCGCCTTCAGGCAATACAATTCTCTTTTTTATCCGCTGTGCGCGTTGCAACAACATATATTGAAACATTTTGGGCGTCATCACCTTGGGCTCGTAGGTTTTTAATCTTTCCAACAACCTATTCCCATTGATATGGGTATTGAACAGTTCTATGGAAGTCTTTATTTTTCCTTTATTGTTCGCATAAATTTTCGATTTTATATTCCCCACGGTGTTCGTGGTCTCGAATGTGCCTTGTTTAACCGATAAAATAGGGATGTTCGGCCTAAAACCTTCTAATATTTTCATAATGGATTCTTCGGGCAGAATACCACCGGTAAGCAAAATTCCCGAAATAACAGGATAATTATCGGAAAGGTTAGCCTGTAATACCCCCAAGAGTATATCCGAACGGTCACCCGGTGTAATGACCAAACCGTTGGTACTTAAATGTTTTAAATAATTGCCCAATTGCATGGCCCCTACACTAAAACTACCGGTTTGATTATTCAGGTAAGCAGCACCAAAAAGAACTTCCGCCCCTAGTTCGTTCTTTATTTCCATCATGGTAGGATGGGATAACTCTTTATGCCTTGGCACGGCATATATCTCGGTCTCTCCATCCAATTCCTTAGAGAGTTCGGCAATAATGACATCCGTATTCTCCGGTCTGGTCTTATTTGCCACCACTCCCAGCACGTTTAATCCTTTATCCCGGTAGGAACGGACCGCGGATTCCACATCACCACAAAAATCACGTAATGTTTTTCCTTTTGCATTATCTACCAAAATAACAGGGCTGCCAAGGTTTTTGGCGATATCCATATTCAAATCCAGTTCTATGACATTGCTCTCCCTGTAAAAATCGCTTCCCTCGATCAGAATAAAATCAAAGCGTTTTTCCAAAAGTTTATACGCATCGATAATTCTATCCAGAATTTCGCTCCTTTTCCCCTCATTGTACAATTCCAGGACTTCGCTCTGGGACAACGCATACGATTCCACAATGGGGATATCAAGGTTAAAATGACCGAGAACCGTTTCTATATGATTGTCCGTCCCCTCTGAATTTACCTGTTCTATAACAGGTCTAAAGTATCCCACCTTGCCCATTTTTCCCAAAAGCAGTTCCATAATACCTAAAACTACCAAGGATTTTCCGCTATGGGCCTCTAAAGTGGCTACAAAAAGTGATTTTACCATATTAAAATATAATTATAAAAGTGAGATACTTTAAATCTGCTATACAATTTAAGGTTGTCCCGTTACATATGATCCAGGACCTGATGTGCATCGATCAACGGACCACCGTGCATAATTTCATTGGAAGCCTGATCAATAAATTTATCAAAATTCAAGTGAAAGGAATGTGCTAGCTGTATGGCTTTGCTAATATATGCCCCTTTTTGCAACCATGTATTCATGGGGTCCAGGATCTCAGTAGGCACATTATGGCAATATTTTGGCATGTATAACCCAAAAATCGGATGTTCTTCATAATCAACATCGTTCAATGCGCCTTTCATGGCCTCAGTGATCATGGCACGTGTATAACGCAATTTTATTCTTGAACCTACACCATAGGGCCCTCCGGACCATCCTGTATTCACCAACCAGACATTAACACCGGCCTCGGTCATCTTTTTGCTTAACATCTCTGCATATACGGTGGGGTGCAAAGGCATAAACGGCTCCCCGAAACATGCCGAAAAAGAAGGTACGGGCTCTGTAATACCAGCTTCCGTACCGGCCACTTTCGCCGTATAACCGGATATAAAATGATACGCTGCCTGACCCGGTCTTAATTTTGATATTGGAGGTAATACCCCAAATGCATCACAGGTCAAAAAGAAGATATTCTTTGGGTTCTCGGCATAGGAAGGTGTGGCAATATTATCTATATGGTGTATGGGATAACTCACCCTGGTATTTTGGGTAATCGAAGTATTGGTATAATCCACTTCTTTGGTTCCTTCCTTAAAGACGATATTTTCCAGCATGGCACCGGGCCTAATGGCCCTGTAAATGTCCGGTTCTTTTTCTTCCGTTAGATCGATTACTTTGGCATAACACCCTCCTTCAAAGTTAAAGATGGTATTTTCGGCCGTCCATCCGTGTTCATCATCACCGATCAACTTCCGGGCAGGGTCGGCGGACAACGTGGTCTTACCGGTACCGGACAAGCCAAAGAAAATTGCGGTTTCCCCGTCTTCCCCCACGTTGGCAGAGCAATGCATGGGCAATACATTCCGTTCTACCGGCAAGATAAGGTTCAAAGCGGAAAAAATACCTTTCTTCATTTCCCCCGCGTACGCAGAACCGCCTACCAAAGCAACTTTTCTTGTAAAATCCAAAATAGAAAAATTACCTTGACGTATACCAAAAGCTTTAGGTTCCGAAGCCTCATAACCGGGAGCGCAAAGGACAAGCCAATCTTCTGAAAATTCAGCAAATTCCGAATCGCCCAAACGCAAAAACATATTGTTTACGAAATAGTTGGACCATGGATACTCGGTAATCGTCCTGACATTCAAACGATATTCTGGTGCGGCACCAACGTATCCGTCGTGTATATATATTTCTTTTTCGGAAAGATAGTTTACGACCTCATCGTACAACTTCTGAAAATTGTCCGGATCCAAAGCCTTGTTCGTACGGTTCCAAAATACTTTGTCCCTGGTATAATCGTCCTTGACCAGAAACCGGTCTTTGGGCGATCTACCCGTAAATTTTCCTGTATTAATGCATAGCGTACCATTTTCAGTTGCCGTACCCATGCCTTTCTCTATGGTCATCCTTTGCAAAGTTTCCGCATCTAGGTTCCAATGAATGGTCGCATCTTTTATTCCATATCTTTCAAGATTGGAATTGGCCGGCTTTCTCGATAAAACTTCCATAACATTTCAATTTTCTGGTTAATATTCAATAAGGCCATATTAATGGCACTAAAAATACTGTCGCAATAAAAAACAGGAGAAGCAATGGCCCTCCGACCTTTACATAGTCCATAAATTTATATCCTCCCGCCGCCATCACCATGGCATTGGTCGTAGTCCCTACCGGGGTTAAAAATGCCGTTGATGCGGAGACCGCAACAACGATCATAAACGGCTTTGGTGATACGCCCAACGAAGTGGCGGCGATCAGGGCTATGGGAGCCATCAGAACAGCAGTGGCCGAATTATTAATGGTCTGGCTGAATGCCGTTGTCAACAAAAAAATACCGCCTAAGAGCATGGTAGGATCAATTGCGCCCAAGTACGTGACAAGGTTATTGGCCGCCCATTGTGCAACACCCGTTTTTTGTAGGGCCACTCCCATGGGGATCATAGCCGCGATCATTACCACACTCGTCCAACTTATCCCTTTATATGCTTTGGTAATAGGCACGCATCCCGTTAGCATTAATAATCCTGCACAGACCAGGGCGGCTATTGCACCGGGCGTTATTTTTAAAACCAGCAGCAAGATCATGAGTACCAAGGTACCTAGGGCAATATATGATCGGGGTGTAAGTTCATCCACATTTTTGGCCATAGATTCCGGACTACCCGAGATGACCACATGTTCATATTCTTTCTGCAGGTCTTCTATGGCATTCCAAGACCCTCTAATAATAAAAGCATCACCCGGTCTTATAGTCACTTCCATATCTTTCAACGGCCCATTGTCCCGGGATACCCCCAAAAGCTGGATGCTATTTTTATCCAAATATGCCCCAAGAGGAACCTTGCGTCCGACAAAAGCGGAATTTGGGGTAATGATCATTTGGGAAAGTCCTACTTCCTGATTGATCAATTCTTCCTTTAATTCCGTATCCGTATGCTCAAAAGGAATAACGCCCAATTTATATTTTAACATCATGGCGTCTGCCGCTTTGGCTTCACCTTTGACCGTAATGATATCGTGATATCGCATTTCGGTCCGTGGCTCGGGAAACTCTACAAATGCGGGTATGCCTTTGAGCTTATTGGGGCGTCTCCGCCTTAGTCTTACAATGGTTACTTTATGGTCTTCCTCAAAATTCCAATCGCCTATTTTCGTATTGATCAATGGGGACATGGAACGAATTCGGAACCTGTAAACATTATCCCCAATGCTATAGTCCTCTATCCATTTGTGCATTTCGGAATCAATATTGACGGGACGATCCTTAGTCTGGTTTAACGGCAGAAGCTTATAGCCGAAATATCTAAAATACACCAGGGCTATAAGCAACAACGGAATTCCGATAAGCCCGAATTCAAAAAAAGAAAATCCTTCCAATCCCGATTCTATCAATGCATTACTGGCGATAATATTGGGAGGGGTCCCCGTTAATGTGAGCAACCCGCCCGTATTGGAACCAAAAGCTATGGGCATGAGTAATTTTGAGGGCAAGGTAGCAGCGTTCCAGGCAGCGGAAACCGTAACGGGCAACAAAGCCGCCACCGTACCCGTATTACTCACAAACCCCGAAAGTACACTAGATCCCATAGTAACGATAATCAATAATCTTGGCACGCTATTTCCTGCCCATTCAACAAACTTCTTACCCGCCAATGCGGTCCACCCCGTTCTTGAAAGTCCTTCCCCGATTATAAAGAGTGCCGCTATCATGATTACCGTAGGATTGCTAAAGCCGCTTAATGTTTCACTTAAATCCAGAACACCGGTCAAATAAAGGGTCAACATGGATAAGATCGCTACCACATCCGGCGGATACTTTCCCCAAATAAAAAGTAGTATGGTAACCAGTAAAACAATAGATACTATAAACAAGGTTCAAGGGTTTAATGGTTATTATTCAATAGTGAGTACAGGTATTTTTGCACGCAACACTAATTCTTTAGTAAGCAAACCATCCGACGGGACATCATGTTTTATATGATTTCTGGGAAGGATTGCGATCATATCTATATTATGCTCATCGGCATAGGAGAAAACACCCTCCACAATGTCCGGGTTTTCGATAAATGTGTGCTCACTATAAAAATTTTCCAAGTAATACATGAGCGTATTCTCGTTTTTTTCATCATTCTGGGAATACCCAAATATTCCGGATGTATTTTGAACCGTTAATACGTGTACTTTGGCATTGAACTTTTGAGAAATGCCCAAAAGGGTATTTAAGGACTTTGGGGAATCTATCTCATCTTTGCCCAAAACCAAACTTATGTTCTTCAAAGCCTTTTTTTTGGAATTTTCAGGAACTACCAGAACTGGGCAATTTGCACGCTCCACCAACCTTGAGGTCTGGGAATCATCATTATCCCCGGATAAGCCCGAAGTACCCATGATAATCAAATCTACCTCCTTTTCCCGTTGCGCCTCTATTACGATATCCGTAACCGTTCCGTCCCAACCAATAGCCCAGGTCAAAGGAATCTTAAGTTTATCTTTATATGCTTCGCAAAGGCCATCATAAGTTTCGCGCATCTTATTATGATCGGGATTATCCGATATATGTATAAGATCGATCTTTATGGCTTCATCTCCAACAAAGTCGACCGTATAATCCAACGCTTGTTTTGCGCTTTGGGAAAAATCATAGGGTACTAGTATTTTAGAAATGGAATTCATGACGATTTGTATTTAGGGTTTTTACGAGTTTCTTCAAAGGTATTATGGTCTTTATCCGAAAAACATGACATCTATCATGTTCTTTATTTATGTATATGAATTGATTTTTTTTTTAGTGTTTAACAACAGGGGTCTAACCTAAATGGGTAAATGGCAGGGGTGTTGTCCGTGTTTTCTCAATTCATCCTATAATAAACATCACAAAACCCCAGGTAGGATATAAGATTTGACAACCCTCGAGGTAATCATTGACCCGAAAGAATAGAACACTCAAAAAAAATTGTCGGACAACCTGTTATTTATCATGTTTTAATACATCAACATTTTAAAAACTTGCATCGGGTTTCAAAACATAGCCCCGATAATGAAACATAATAATCCAACGCCTTTTTATAGTTGTTCCGGACTTGCATCTTTTATTAGAAATACCTTTATGATCTTATTTGTTTTGAGTTCCGGTTTAAACCATTCCCAGCAAGAGCAAGAGAGTTTGCCAGGTTCTTGGTTGGTAGTTTCGGGTACCCATAAGATATCCGATAGACTCAGCATACCTACAGTGGGTATTTTAAGACACTATACGTTGTTCAATCAATATGAATTCGCATTTTTTAGAACGGGCCTAACCTATCGGGTCAATAAAAAAACTCTGGCCACCGCAGGGATAGCGTATCTAAATGCCGAATCCCATCTTAGGGACATCCCGGCCCGGACGACAGAACAATTCTGGATCTATGAAGAGGTGGTTTTTCTTGCACAAATGGAAAAAATAGCTCTTTCTAATAGAATACGATTAGAAACCAGGTGGATCGATACAGTAGAAGGCACCTTATTAAATAATCGCATTAGGTACAGGTTACAAGGCACGTATGCCATAAACCATCGTATTTATGCAAAGACGTTCAATGAATTCTTTTTGAATCTTAAGCCCCCTTATTTTAATCAAAATAGACTTTTTGTCGGGTTCGGTTATCGCTTTGCAAAAAACGTGCAGGGAGAAATTGGATACCTTAAAAACCAGTTTAAAACAGCTAGTTATGACCGGGTAAGGTTGGCCCTCATTTTTAAGGTCAATTTCACAAACCCAAAAAGCGACAGACCAAAATCCGCTCACAAGTAACAGTAACACAATCCTATTAGGGAAAAACCTCCACAATAAATCATATATCACTGAATTCCAACCATATAACATGATAAATATCATGTTTAATGTCTCTTTCTGATTGTAACTTTATTTTATTGATAATCGAAAAATTACTGATCATGAAGCCAAAAAAGAATCCTAAAGCTGATTTGAATAGAGATAGCGGTCTATTCTTTGTTATTGGACTTACCTTTGTATTGTTTGTTGTTTGGCGTGCATTGGAAATGAAAACATATGATTCCGATACTACATCATTGGTACTAACGGAAAATATCGATAACCTGGATGAAGATGTCCCGGTCACCAAAGCGTTAAATACGCCTCCACCACCTCCACCGCCCGCCGCACCGGAAATCATTCAGGTTGTTGAGGATATCGAGGACATTGAAGAAACAATTATAGAAAGTACGGAATCGGGTGAGGAAATGGCAATAGAAGACATAATTGCCGCTGATGATATCACCGTAGATGAAGTTGAAGAGGATATTGAGGTTCCCTTTATGGTTATAGAAAACCCTCCTGTCTTTCCGGGCTGTGAAAACATCGCAAAAGAAAAGCAAAAGGATTGCTTTAAGCAAAAGATGCAAGAGCATATACAAAAACACTTTCAATATCCCGCTGAAGCTCTTGAATTGGGGCTTAATGGAAAGGTATTCGTGATTTTTGTAATTGATTCCAATGGAAAAACGGTCAAAATTCGCACTAGAGGGCCACATAAGGTACTGGAAAAAGAAGCCAACAGAATCATAGCCATGTTGCCTAAAATGAAACCGGGCAGGCAAAGGAATAGGAATGTTAGCGTTCCTTACAGTATTCCGATTAATTTTAGATTATTGCGATAATAAATAGCTTGGACGGACAAGTTTAAATAAATTTCCAACACCGTTCAAAACCACATGGTGTAATTAAATTATCGAATCGTTAAAAAGGAAACCTTGAACAAGGTTTCCTTTTTAATTTCCTAATATCCAAAGGCCTCATCATACCTGATTATTATATAACAATTTAAAGTATGGGCCATAAAATTGTCCCTCCCTTCGGGTAATGACATTTATCATATTTATTAATGTCTATGCCGTGTAATTTTAAAAAAGAACTTAAAACCGGATACCATGAAAAAACGTATTCCTATTTCCCGTATAATGACCAAAAATGTTGTTACCCTACACACCAAGGATGATTTGGCCACAGCCGAAGAAATATTTAAAAAGAAACGGATAAGACACCTTCCGATAACCTCGGGCGAACGCATTATAGGAATGTTGAGCCATACCGATTTAATGCGTATTAGTTTTGCCGATACTACGGACGTAAGCGAACAACAAATAGACACCACGGTGTACAATATGTTCACCATAGCGCAGATCATGGCAAAAAACGTAATCACGGTATCCCCAAAAGATACGATACAAGAAGTTGCTACATTTCTAACAAAAAAGGAATTTCATGCACTTCCCGTCGTTGATAACAATAAATTAGTGGGTATAGTAACGACCACGGATTTAATCAATTATTTTCTGGATCAATATTAAATTATAGAGCCACCCCCAATACAAAAACCTTACCCTGTGTAAGGTTTTTTAATTTCAACAACCTTTAATTCCAAACCTTAGATGTATCTTTATTCTATATGAAAAAATTGTTTTTCAAAATCATAGGATATATAGTCATTTTCCTTGTACTCTTAATCTTCTTATGCGATTATACCATTAACCATGCAACCATAGGAAAGACTTTTTCAGATATCGATACGGTTCCCAAAAACAGGGTAGGGCTTGTTCTGGGCACTTCCAGTAAACTCACGAACGGCCGTTCCAACCCGTATTACACCCATAGGATAAATGCCACCGTTCAACTCTATAAAGCAGGTAAAATAGATTTTATACTGGTTAGTGGAGACAACGGTACAAAATACTACAATGAACCCGATACCTTTAAAAAAGACCTTATTAAAAGGGGGGTACCGGAAGAAAAGATTTTTCTGGACCATGCGGGCTTTCGAACCTTGGATTCCATGGTCCGCGCAAAAAATATATTCGAACTGGACAGCGTTACCGTGATTTCACAAAAATTCCACAATGAACGTGCTATTTATATTGCCGAAAAAAAAGGATTGAAAGCTATTGGCTATAATGCAAGGGACATACCCATAAGATATGGACTTAAAGTACGGTTTCGGGAATATTTTGCGCGCGTAAAGGTATTTTTGGATCTTGCCTTTCAAACCCGGGCCAAATTCTATGGGGACCGGATAATCATAGCATAAAAAATGAAAGCATTGCTCAAAAATTTGGGACCCGGATTATTGTTTGCCAGTATGGCCATAGGCACCTCACATTTGGTCCTCTCAACAAAAGCCGGAGCGCAATATGGTTGGATCATGGTCATTCCCATAATCTTGGCGAATATTTTCAAATACCCATTTTTTGAATTCGGGGTACGCTATACCAGTGTTACCGACAAAACCTTAATAGAAGGTTATTTAGACCGGGGCAAAGGTTACTTGTGGTTCTATGCCCTCATAACCTTAGTGACCACTTTCACTATTTTGGCCGCCTTGTACACTGTAACATCCGGCCTTTTCATCAATCTTTTTAAAATTTCTAAAATATCCATAAGTACCGTGGCTTTAGGTCTTTTCATTTTTATAAGTGGTTTGCTCATCATTGGTAAATACCGTTTTTTGGAAATTAGTTTAAAATTTGTAGTAGGCATTCTTTTTATAGCACTCATCGGCACAACGGTATTGGTCATGGCACAAGGTCAGGTAGCGGTTACAGATGGCTTTGAACCCACTCCAATTTTTAACGAGACGGGCATTTTGTTCCTCATCGGCCTAATGGGTTGGATGCCCACTACCGTCGAAGCATCCAGTTGGGTAAGTTTGTGGAGTCTAGAAAAGTGGAAAACACAGGAAAAACCTACTTTAAGGGAATCCTTACAAGAATTCAATATCGGCTATTTTTTAACTGCGCTTTTGGCCATCTTTTTTATGGTCATAGGATGGTTTACATTGTATGGTACCCATACCGAACTAAGTAATAACGCCGTGAGCTTTGCTGATCAAGTGGTACAGCTTTTCACTACCCATATCGGGTCATGGGCATACATTTTTATTGCGGTCTCCGCATTTGCCACCATGTTCAGTACTTGCATGACGGCCCATGATGCGGTAGCCAGAGTGAGTTTGGATATTATTGAATTGTTGTCCCCTCCTAAAAAATTCAAAAAAAGTAAAATGAACTTTGCTATCGCGATAGTGTTACTGGCCACCGTCAATTATATTGTAATCTCCTTTTTTGGTGCCAATATGGGCAATTTGGTAGCTCTTGCCACTTTTGTTTCTTTTGTAGTAGCCCCTATTATTGGTTATATGAATTTAAAGAACGTAACCAGTGAAGATATTGATCCCAAGCTCCGACCGGGGTATAAATTAAAAACCCTTGCGTATCTGGGTATTTTGTTTTTATCCTTGTTCTCTATATATTATTTCTGGATAATTATCGTTTAACGGATTCAAAAATAAGCAATTGTAATTTTGATTTTATCAAAGGTATCAATGCCTTTATCCTATTGATTTCCTATCACGAAAAGGGTTCTTTCGTTTTGCTTATGAAGAAAGTCCAAACAATAGGCACCGTTGGTACAATTGTTCTTTATTCTCTCTTCGCCATAACCAATGGATTCCAGAATATTTGAAATAGAAAGACCGTTCTTCAACAGGTAAATTTTAATGGCATCCGATCTTTTTTGGGACAGTTGTTTATTAGAAGCGGAACTTCCCCTACTATCCGTATGTGATTCTATCTTAAGTTGTAGCTGCGGAAATCTTGAAACAGCGTCCACTACCTTATCCAATTCGGCGGCTACGGAAGGAGTCACGGTACTTTTGCCCTTATCAAAATAGAACTTCCCTATTTTGATAACGGTCTTGCCCTCTTTTTCTTCGATCAAATCGTCTAAAAAGGCCAACCCCATATTAAAGGAGGTCTTTTGGGCCTCCTCCATACCTTCTTCGGTATAAGTGGTCGAAAAGATAGAATACCTTTCTTTGGTAGCTTGGATCGTTATTTGTTCCTGCCAGGGAATCTCTATGGTAAAATCCCCGTTTTCCGCCGTATAGAACTCTTTTAGAATATCCCCCTTACGGTCCAATAGCCTTATTTGGGCCTTGTCTATCCCCACTTTAGAAGATAAGTTGACAACCTTGCCCTTTAAACTAAAGGTTCTTAATCCCGGTGCCTTGTCCATTTTAAATTTATAGATATCGTCACCCCCTTTTCCACCGGACCTATTGGAGGCAAAATAACCCACATATCCGTTATCACTTCCTTCTTTGATGATAAATCCAAAATCATCGGCTTTGGAATTTATGTTCTCTCCAATATTAACGGGTATGCTCAAGGATCCATCTGCCTGTATATTGGATTTATATACATCCATACCCCCAAGTCCATAAAAAACATCGGAAGAAAAATAAAGGCTACCTTCAAAAAGGTAAGGTGCAATTTCGTTTCCGGGTGAATTTATCCGGGGACCCAAATTTATGGGAGCGGACATAATTTGCCCGTTATTGGTAAAAACGTAATACAAATCCGTTCCCCCGTAACTATCCTCAAAATTTGCGGCAAAATAGAGCCGGTCGTTCTCTTCATCAAAATAGGGGTAATAAAAAGAAGTACTTAAGTCCTTTAACAAGAATCTAAATTGTCCGCTATCATATAGCATTCCTATGGAAAGTGCATTTTTACCCTTATCATCAAATGTCATTTGCCCGTCTTCCGTATTGGACAGGATATAAAAAAACCGGTTCAACTCTTCAGAAAAGTAGGGTGTGGACTTGTGAAATTTAGAGTCGGGAATTTTAGAAAACGGAACAGCTTTAGATACATTTCCATTATTCTCCAGTCTTCCAACATAAATATCCAAATAGGATTCTCCGGAAGGTGCATAGATTTTTTTGGCCTTTTGGGTACGGCTACTACTAAAGAGCAAACTTTCTTTATAAAAGGCAGGGGAAAAGTCGGCTTGTGGACTGTTCGCATATAGATTGACAATTTCAATATTCTTTCCTTTTTCCGAATTCTTGAACAATTCATCATTGAATTCCGCATTCTCCAAAAGCTCTTTGGAAAAAGAGGGGGATTTTGACCTTAAAAATGTTTTAATACGTTCCTTGCCCGAATTTTTAGATAAGCTCTGAAGCATTTTGTTAAACCGATGACCGGACATAATGGTATCGTTCTTATGAACGATCAGGTAAAGTTTTGATGCATTATTATAATCTCCAATCTTAAAATAAGAATCGGCCAGGTTCAATATTTGTTCGTTCGCCAAAGGGCGTTTGACCCGTTCTTTATTATATTCGGCAATCGCATTTTTATACTGATAGCCATAAAAATATTCGTCTCCCTTGGATTTTTTTTCTTGTGCCAACATTGTCATCGGCAGCAAAATTATGGCAATAAGCAATTTGAAGTTCATAACAGATACTTTAGAAAAATCTTGGACTATCAATTTGTTTCGGCTTATCCTTGAGTTCTTTCCTCTTGGCTTTATCCGTTTTGTTCTCTCCGCCCTTACCCAGGAAAAACTTTAAAATTATTTCATGGGAGCCATTATTGAAGTCTCCTAACAGATTGGTATTGTAATCATAGGAATATCCTATATAGGTGCCTTGTGAGACCTGAAATCCGGCAAGACCGCTAAAAGCGTTATCTACCCTATAGGAGACTCCGGCCGTAAAAGCATCGGAAATCAAAAAGTTGGCGGACACATTAATGTTTATAGGGCTTCCCTGTAAGGAATTGATTAAAAATGCTGGTTTGAACTTTAGATTATCGGACAATCCAAATACATATCCCCCTATAAAATTAAATTGAAGCCTATCCTCTACAACAGAGGCCACATCATCATTATAAATGCCTTCCGTTAAAAAATTGGGAACGGAAGCTCCCAAATACCAATTATCACTATACAGAAACAAACCTGCGCCTACTGTGGGATAAAATCTATTAATGGTTTCCCTATCCAATATGGGTTCCCCCGGATTTTCAAAAGTACCCTTGGAAAAATCCACATTTAATGCAGAGCCGCCCGCATCAACCCCAAAGGACAATAACGTATTCGAGGATAAATTGATCTGAAATGAATAGGCTAAATCAAAATAAGTCTGGGTCACGGGTCCTAACTGATCATTGACCACATTGAATCCCAGGCCGTGTTTCTCATTATTCAATGGAATATTGGCCCCCAACCTTATTGTTCGGGGAGACCCCGGAATATCTATCCACTGTGCCCTATATAGAGCGGTTATTTCGGGTGAGATCACAGAACCTACGTAGGCCGGGTTAAAGCTTCCTATATTATACATATACTGTGTATATTGGGGTTCTTTTTGTCCACTTACCTCAACAAAGGAAAACAACAATAAGAAAACTAAAAGTAGTAGCCCGAAATTCCCCGAACCTATTTTTTTCTGTTCCATAAAAATATTACCTGATAAGTTGAATCCAACCTTTATCCAAGACCGGACCCTGACCTAAATCATAGTTTAATATGTAAAAATAAGTACCTTTTGGTGCCTCTTCGCCCTCTCTGGTACCATCCCATATTTCCGCTTCGTTTACTTTTTCCGTCTCAAGAACCTGATTACCATACCTATCAAAAATCTGAATGCTATATTCAATAGGTACGTTTAGGCCCGTAACCGGATCTCTTAAATTTATTCTGAGCACATCATTTGTTCCATCCCCGTCCGGTGAGAATTGATTAAACAGAAAGCCCGGATCTGCGGGTGTAGGAGTACTCACCCTAACCTCTACCGTACTTTCATTATTATCCGGAGTACTATCCGTGGGGGAAGAACTCACAAGGTTTGCCGTATTTGCAAAAATACCTTCCCTTGGAACCTGTACCGTAATCCGAAGGGTAGCCTGTGCATCAACAGCTAATGTGGTTATCTGCCACATTCCCGTACTTACATCATAAGTACCGGTATCCGCCTGATGCGATACATAGATAAATCGGCTATCGGGTCCTGATGGTATTATATCCTCTATTGTTATATTAGAAATCAAGTCCCCGTTTTGAGATTGATTTGTAGCCCTAATGGTAAATACAATTTCTTCACCCACCAATGGGTTCCTGTTATCCACTGTTTTTTCCAAGGCGACATCTATACCTTCCGGTGCATCTATTTCAAGTGTTATGGTAGCCTCATTATTATCCGTGGTACTATCGTTTGGAAACGATTCCAACAAGGTAGCCGTATTTGAATATACACCGCTATCCAAAATGGTCACGGTTATATTCAGCTCCGTCATTTGAAATGCCTGTAATTCAAAAATATCCCATTCCCCCGTATCAACATTATAATCTCCATCATCGGCCACATGGCTTACATACTCAAAACCAGACTCCAAAAGTTCTCCGATCTGTACGCCCAATACACGATTATCGGACAAGTTATTCAACCGAACCGTAAAAACTACCGTATCACCAATATTGGCATTGGGGTTATCTACGGATTTTGTAATCTCCAAATCTATGGGCTCCGGATCACAGTCCGGTGTTAAATTAGGGTCACAGGCATCTAATGGATCAGATCCGTTCGCCTCTTCATCCCCGTCCGAGATCCCATCACCATCCGTATCGCATAAACCTACTGAATTATCGGGAATACATGGATTGGCATTTGCGGGATCTTGTTGATCGTTCACCCCATCGTTATCTTCATCCAATATATTGGAGTCCAACGCATCTATAATCCCATCATTGTCCTCATCCAAAGGAGTGCTTACATCCGCCCCTACCTCATCGCCATCTTCAATTCCATCACCATCCGTATCCGCATTGTCGGGATCTGTGCCCAGTGTAGCCTCATCTCCCCCAAAAAGCCCGTCACCATCTGCATCCGTATCACAATCACTTACCGAAATAGTCACTTCAATAGCATCGTTTAAGCACGGAGCCGTAGATTCCGTAGTCGTAAAAGTGAAAATATAATCCCCTGAAACCAGATTCCTAAAATCAAGGATATTGGAAGCCCCTATGGTCAATCCTCCGGATGGATCCGTGGTAACTTCCCAAGTACCGGCATCCTGTCCGGAAAGTCGATCGTCCAAATCTAAAATCGTAGGGCCATTTTCGGGAACACTGCAAATTGAAGCATTGGTAGCCGTACCTGCCGATGCCTGAAACCCTACTGTTGCCATAACTTCCTGTCTGGCCGTGGGGCAGCTATTTTCAATAGCTTCCACATAAAAGGAAGTGGTAACGTTCAAGACGGGAGTTGTAAAATTCTCCCCTGTTCCTATCGGTGTATCCGAATCTATGGCATCATACCAGTTCAAAGAGGCACCAGTACTGGCAACGGCACTCAGCAGAACCGTGCCGGGTCCACAACGTTCGTTGGGGGTAGTACCAATAAGTGTAGGGCTTATATTCAATGTTAATTCCACTTCGATAACCCCACTGGCACAATCGTCATCTGGATTACCGGGCGTTCCATTATCATTCAGAAAAAAACCAAAGTAAGAACCATCATTGGGCGGGTTTGCCACATCGGCATCCGTCAGATAGGCATTTTCATTAAGCGGATTCGATAATCTACTCCAGGTCAAAACCGTTCCTGCCGGAGCGGTGCTATTGGTATAATCATTCAAGCTTCTATCAATAACATCACAAAAAACAGTTGGGATATCGGTGTCTAAAATGGGTGCCGGTGCACAGTTATCGTCATCATTTATAGACCCTGTAGCATTCCCGCCACCATTCAGGTCAACTCCGTTACTCGGTAAGCCCAACTGTACCGTAAAATCTTCTGTTGCCTCCAATAGCTGGTCATTGTTAATAGTAACGGTAATAGTCTCCGTTTCACCAGCGATACCGGAAAAGTTAAGACTGCCGGCAATCCCCGTATAATCCGTTCCTCCCCCTGTGGCCGAACCATCGGAAAAACTATATCCCACGGTTGTTCCACCATCCACGGCGATATCCAAAATCACATTAAACACCAATTCTCCCGATGCTACATCCTCATTTACCGCAATATCTGAAATGGAAAGCGTGGCCTGATCATTATCGTTAATATTTACGGTGGCCGTTCTTGTGGGGACAGCACCCAGAATATAACCTGTCCCGGAAGTCAAGGTCAGTGTTACAGTTTCTAAACTTTCCTGTATGGCATCATCGGTAGGAACAATTGGTGTTGTTCCGGTCTGAGCACCATTGGGAATGGTTATGCTTGATCCAATGGTAGTATAATCCGTTCCGTTCCCTGCTGTACCTGTTATATTATAGTTAATGGTAATAGGACTTCCGGAATTATTGGGAGCACCTAAGTCAATGGTAAAAAGCCCTGTAGCAGTGGCAGGGGTGTTTTCTGCAGCTGCATTATCGGTGGCCGTAATGGTAGCCGTTAAATCATCATTGTCCGCAATATTTACCGTTCCAGAATTATTGGGAGCAACGGCAATACCATATCCCGTTCCTGCTGCCAAGGTCAGTATTACGGTTTCCGTACTTTCTACATCGGTATCATTTACCGGGCTTATCAGAACCGTTGCGGATTGATTGCCATCCGGAATGGTCACGCTGGTCCCTACACTTGAAAAATCATCGATTACGGTAGCCGAGCCTGTTATATTAAAATTCACGATGATATCACTACCCGTATCATTATTTTGATCAAGGCTTATCAGGAAACTACCTGTGGCATTGACCGGTGTATTTTCTGCGGCATCTGCATCTATTGTACTTATGGATGCTACAAAATCGTCATTGTCAATAATGTTCAATGTAGCGACCCTGGTGGACAATATGCCTAAATCATAATCAGGTGAAGTATCGGTTAATGTCAATATTACTGTTTCCGTAACTTCCACTATTGTATCATCAACGGGTATAATGGTCACTATTGCCGATTGATTTCCATTTGGAATGGACACAGAATTGGGAATAGCAACATAATCTCCAGCAATCGTGCTTCCACTTATATTATAGGTAATAGTTATATCGCTTCCAGAATTATTTATCTGATCAAGTTCTATAGTGAATTCCCCGTTAGCAGTTGCTGGTGTATTTTCGGAAGCACTATTATCGGTTGCTGAAATAGTAGCTATTGGAAGCGGCACATCGTCATTGTTTATGGTACCCGTCGCCGTGGCCGTACCGATCGTAGATCCGGCACTGGGCGCGCTCAGGGTGACCTCAAAAGTTTCGGCAGATTCAACGTCCGTGTCCCCGTTGACGTT
>NZ_JBLFEQ010000004.1:82968-356723 GCF_047345125.1 Maribacter spongiae
CACCGTAATCGTGGTACTGGCCTCCCCGCCCAAAAAACTGACCGTGCCCCCCGGAAGTACGCCACCGGTAAAGTCCGTGGCATCGGAAGGGCTTACGCCACTTCCCGCAACCGAATAGGTAGCGCTCGAAGCACCCGATACGTCCCCGGTACGGTTCACCGTGAAAACGAAGGCCGTAGCCCCGGCGTTCCCCTCCGACAGGGATACCCCGGTACCCATCGAGATCGCATTGTCGTCATTGTTTATGGTACCCGTGGCCGTGGCCGTACCGATCGTAGATCCGGCACTGGGCGCGCTCAGGGTGACCTCAAAAGTTTCGGCAGATTCAACGTCCGTGTCCCCGTTGACGTTCACCGTAATCGTGGTACTGGCCTCCCCGCCCAAAAAACTGACCGTGCCCCCCGGAAGTACGCCACCGGTAAAGTCCGTGGCATCGGAAGGGCTTACGCCACTTCCCGCAACCGAATAGGTAGCACTGGAAGCACCCGATACGTCCCCGGTACGGTTCACCGTGAAAACGAAGGCCGTAGCCCCCGCATTCCCCTCTGACAGGGATACCCCGGTACCCATCGAGATCGCATTGTCGTCATTGTTTATGGTACCCGTCGCCGTGGCCGTACCAATCGTGGTACCGACACTGGGCGCACTCAGGGTGACCTCAAAAGTTTCGGCAGGTTCAACGTCCGTGTCCCCGTTGACGTTCACCGTAATCGTGGCACTGGTCTCGGTGGCCAAAAAACTGACCGTGCCCCCCGGAAGTACGCCACCGGTAAAGTCCGTGGCATCGGAAGGGCTTACGCCACTTCCCGCAACCGAATAGGTAGCACTGGAAGCACCCGATACGTCCCCGGTACGGTTCACCGTGAAAACGAAGGCCGTAGCCCCCGCATTCCCCTCCGACTGGGATACCCCAGCACCCATCGAAATGGTCTGACCATAGGAGAAAAGGCCAAACAACATAAACAGGCTTATAAAGAAATTCGTTGGATTATAAGTAAAATCGAGACTCTTCAATTTCATAAGTGCAATTTGACTAATTACAAATTATATCTCTGGTTTAGATATTCAAGTTCATTCAAAGGGGTTCAATATTACTAAAAAATATACCTAAACCATTAATTAACAGATTAAAACTGGCTTTTTCGGTCAAAATACAAAAATGGAAGAAATATCCTCTTATGCCATCGTAGGTGCAGTGGTTTCTACAGAAGAATCTATTTTTTTGACCAATCCTTGCAATACACGGCCCGGACCTATCTCGGTAAAGAGAGTGGCTCCATCTTTTACCATATTTTGGATGCTTTGTGTCCACTTTACAGGTGCTGTCAATTGCAGCATAAGATTCTTCTTAACTTCCGAGGCATTGTTTACCGCATTCGCACTTACATTTTGATATACGGAACAACTGGGCTCTGTAAAGCTTGTATTTTCTATGGCCGTCGCCAGCTCTTCCCTGGCAGGCTCCATCAAAGGGGAATGAAACGCTCCTCCCACGGGTAGTACCAAGGCTCTTCTTGCACCCGCTTCCTTCATTTTTGAACAAGCCACATTTATGGCCTCCACTTCTCCGGATATGACCAATTGCCCGGGGCAATTATAATTGGCCGGCACAACTATACCCGATGTTTCTTCACAAACTTTTTCCACAACACCATCATCCAACCCTAGCACGGCCGCCATAGTACCCGGTATCGTTTCACATGCTCCCTGCATGGCCAAAGCTCTTTGGGATACCAATTTTAAGCCATCTTCAAAACTCAGGGTATTATTTGCCACCAAAGCCGAAAATTCGCCCAAAGAATGGCCCGCAACCATATCCGGTTTAAAATCGCTCCCCATTACTTTGCTCAATATCACGGAATGCAAAAAAATAGCGGGTTGGGTTACTTTGGTTTCCTTTAACCCTTCCGCCGTTCCGTTGAACATAATATCCGTAATGGAAAATCCCAATAGGTCATTGGCTTGTTGAAACAGGTCTTTGGCCATTGGAAATTTTTCAAAAAGATCCGACCCCATACCAACGAATTGGGCACCTTGCCCCGGAAAAACATATGCATTCATAATTGTTTGGTTTTAACGCTACAAAAATAAGCATATAATTTTCAAATCCGTGCCGTTATCCATTGCACTTCCATTGAATCATACGTCATTATCGCCTTCTTTGAACCATCCGGAATAGGCTACATAGGCTTCGGCTATCCGATCGATCTCGCCCGAACTCAATTCAGGGCCTACATCCTTGATTTTCTTAGCGGGCATCCCTGCAAATACACTACCCTCGGGAACATGAGTCCCCTTGGTCAAAACCGCTCCAGCAGCAATTATACTATTGCGTTCTACAATACAGTCATCCATAATTATACTGCCCATTCCGATCAATACGTTATCATGCACGGTACAGCCATGCACTATGGCATTATGGCCTATGGATACGTTATTCCCAATAACGGTAGGGGATTTTTTATAGGTACAATGGATAACGGCACCATCCTGTACATTTACCTTATCGCCCATTTTAATATAGTGTACATCCCCCCTTATGACCGCATTGAACCAAACACTGCATTGATCGCCCATGACAACCTCCCCAACAATGGTGGCATTTTCCGCAATGTAGCAGTCATCTCCTATTTTGGGTGTTTTCCCCCCGACACTTTTAATCATTTCATTAATTTTTCTTGTTCAATTTACTCGAAATAGGATAACAATTCCTTCTTCTTTGATGCCGATACCAAAAGTTCCTTTCCATTGGAAATAACTACACTCCCTCCTTTTCCACGTCTATATTTCACTACTTCGCTTACATTTACTAAATAGGATTTATGCACTCGAGCAAAAGGAAAATCCGACAATGCCTCTTCAAAATATTTTAATGTTTTACTGACCAGGATCTTTTTATTCTCCAGATAGATTTCGGTGTAATTATCGTCCGCTTTGCAATATAGAATATCCGCCACATTTAAAACCTGAAAACCATCTTGTTGCGGCAAGGTTATCTTACCTTCGATTCCCCTGGAATTTGTATTCAATACCCTTTCCTGAAGGGCATTTTCCTTTTCTTTGATTTCCTGTACAAAATCCACCGCTTTTATAAGTTCGTCTATATTAATGGGTTTCATAAGGTAATAGGCCGCATGATTGTTAAGGGCATCCTTGGCATAGTGATCATAGGCCGTTACGAATACGGTCTCAAAAGTTCTTTCGGGAACCTTTTCCAAAAGATCAAAGGCGTTTCCAAAAGGCATCTCCACATCTAAAAACACCAAATCCAAAGTATTCTCCCGTATCAGTTCCAATCCTTCTTTTATAGAGGAAGCTTCCCCGATCAAATCCACCCTAGGGCAATATTTGTTCAAATAATTCCTCAGAATTTCTCGGCTATTGGCCTCGTCCTCTACTACTATTGCTTTTAAGTTCATCTATCTTTTTTTAATATGAACATCACTTTTGTTCCGGTACCATCGTCCATTAAATCCGATATGGAAATATCCACTTTATCCGGATACATATCATTTAAAATAGCAACACGCTGTTTGATATTCCCCATACCTTTGGATTTTTGTTTTTTCTGATTTTGAGTCTTTAATTTTGCGGATTTCGCTCTACCGATCCCATTGTCGGAAATACAGATTTCCATTTCATGCGGGCCTTTCGGACGAATCATAATTTCTAAAAAACCTTTTTCCTCTTTGTACCGAAGTCCGTGCCATATCGCATTTTCAATATAAGGCTGTAAGAGCATGGGCGGAATTTGAAACGTGTGAACATCCAGTGCCTTGTCCACATCGATCTTATAGTCAAACTTATCGGGAAACCGGGAATGCTCCAATTTCACGTACAGCTCAAGGAGCTCCAGTTCTTTTGTCAAGGGAATAAAATCTTCTTCCGAATTTTCAAGTACGGAACGCATTAGTGTGGAAAACTCGCTCAAGTACCTATTGGCACTGCGCTCATCGCTTTTAGCGATAAAATTATTAACGGAATTCAATGCGTTAAAAATAAAATGAGGATTCATTTGTGACCGCAAAGATTTTAATGCCAACAGGTTATTGGTCAATTTTTGTTGCCGATTGCTTCTATAAAAAAAGAATGCCGCCAAACCGGTAAGCAATAGTCCAAAAATCAGTGAATAAATGACCCATCGCTGTCTTTTATAGCTTTCTTGTGCCAATTCCTGCTCCGTAAGGGCTAGGTCATATTTGCTCTGTGAAAGTTCGCGCTCCTGTTCCAACCCCGCGATCCTATTTTGCGTAGATGCGATTTCCCGGTTAAACCGTGCCGCCCTGGAAATCTCCTGCTGCTTCCGTATATAGAGTGTATCCACCAAAGTAACGTACGTTTGGTATGTTTCCAAGGCCTTATTAAAATCCCCCTTAAATTCATAGACTTCGGACAGCTTTCGGGTAGCATCTTTTTGCACCACCAGATCATCTTCGGAATCCGCCTCCACAATACTGCGTTCCAAATAGGGAACGGCTTCTTTATACTTATCCTGGGCAATATAGGCATTGGCTATTTTATAATTGATCCGCTGTGCGGTTATGGTATCGCCGAGATTTATTTCTTTATGTCGGTGTTCCAGGCCATTAAGCTTTCCCAAGGCTACCAGACTATTTTTCCGAAGGGCGATTTCCTCATTGTACCGACTTTTTTTGTTGTAAAAGTCCGCCACTTTTTCCTTCTCCTGCAATGCTCTTTTAGGTTCCAATCCACTCGCTAACTGCAAGGAATTACCATAATACGCCTCGGCTTCCACCAACTGGTTATCTTGGCTATAGGCATCGGCTATTTTAGAGTTTAAATCGGCCATTTTGGAGGTCATCCGGTTTTTTGTTGCCATCTTCAGCCCTTCATTATAGAATGCTATGGCCATCTTTAGGGCACCTTGACCTTTTTTAGCATCTCCAAGGGATTCAACCAGATCGACGTGCTGGGCAGGAACGATATTTTTCAATTTTATTATGGTATTCAATACCTGTTCCGCCTTCTCAAAATCCTTGCTTAATATAAAGGTTCGCCCAAGCAACAATGTAGTCACAATTGTCTTGTTGGTTTCCAGGGCATCCTCAAAATTATCGACGGCAAGATCGTATTGCTTGTGAAAAAGATAGATTTCTCCCAGGGCCGTTAAGGACCGGGCCATTTCTTTCTTATTGCCCCGTTTTCCCAATTCCGCCATGGAAAGGGCAACAAAATCAATACTCTTGGCGATATCATTTTTTTTATAGAATGCGGCGGAATCCAAATAAGCCCGATGCACCGTCCTTTTTGAAACTTTGGAATTATCTTTCTTCTGGGAGGCAATATCATAACCTTCTACCTGTACGTTAATATCGTCCTTACTGCCAATACGATGCCTAACGGTCTCAAAACCGAAATCCTCTATAACAAGTTCTTCCCCCATGGCCACAAGAATTTGAAATTCGCCAAAGCTATTGGTAGTCGTATACGCACCCGAACCCGTATAAACGGAAACACCGGAAATAGGCTTAAAAGTTTCTTTAACAATTACACTTCCCTTAATAGTGAATTTTTCCCTGTTCCTTTCCCCCTGGGAAAAACACAGAGTGCTTCCGACCAAAAAACACCATATAATATGACAAATCCTTAACTGCATACCTAATAATTACCGTAAACTTAGCGGATCTATACGGCACTAAAAAATAGGCTCATACGCATTCATGACTAAAAAAACAGGTTCCCGGGGCGTTCACAAAAGCAAAGACCAACTTTACTCATTCAAAGTGATGTTTTACTCAAAACCCATGGTATGGAAAAAAGTTTGCCCTTAGTTTTAGAACTCAATATTAAAAAACGAAACATGAAAAAGTATCAAAAAATAATGGCGCTTGCAGCAATAACAGGTATTGCGGCGATGGGCCATAGCTGTGAATTAAAAGGGAAAACCATCAATAAGCCAATTATTGCCAAAGCTGTTCATCCCCAAAACGATATCAAAAGGAATGCTGTAAAAATTGCACTGTTATTGGATACCAGTAACAGCATGGACGGACTTATAAATCAGGCAAAATCCCAATTGTGGGACATTGTAAACGAGTTCACCTATGCAAAGTGTGGCAATGCTGCCAAACCGGAGCTTCAGATCGCCCTATATCAATATGGAAACGACGACCTCTCTGCTAAGGAAGGATACATTCAACAAGTATTGAACTTTAGCAATGACCTGGATGAAATCTCCGAAAAGCTTTTTTCACTGACCACCAACGGGGGCGAGGAATTTTGTGGGGAGGTAATCCATACTTCCATAAAACAACTGGACTGGGGCAAAAACCCTAATAGCCTTAAAATGATCTTTATTGCGGGCAACGAACCTTTTGATCAGGGGAAATTAAATTATAAGGACGCTCTGGTAAACGCCAAGGAAAAAGATGTAGTGGTCAATACCATTTTCTGTGGTGACTATGATGCAGGTATAAACACCCACTGGAAAAAAGGAGCCGCTTTAACGGGTGGGGAATACATGGCCATAGACCATAATGAAGAAATCGTTCATATAAGCACTCCCTATGATGATATCATCATCCAATTAAACTCCAAATTAAACAAGACTTACATTTCTTATGGAGCCTTGGGCAAATCTAAACTTATGGCACAGGAAGTACAGGATGCCAATGCCATGCAACTGGAGGAAGTTGTTGCCGTTAAACGGGCCGTGAGCAAAAGCTCAAGGTTTTACACTAATAAAAAGTGGGATCTGGTAGATGCATCCGAGGATAAGGAATTTGACCTTTCCGAGATTTCCAAAGACAAGTTGCCAAAGGAATTAAAAGGAAAATCCAAAAAGGAAATGCAACAATATATTGAAGAAAAAAGGTTGGAACGAAAAAGAATACAGAAAGAAATTCAAACATTGAATACCAAAAGACAGGCGTATATCGTCAAAAAACAAAAAGAAGAAAACAAAGGGGCCTTGGAAAACGCCATGCTAAAAGCTATAAAAAAACAGGCTTCAACAAAGAATTATACTTGGGAATAAATTGATCTGACCGTGTTCGGGGACCTGTATCGGAAACGGGCAGGTCTCTTTTATTGTGCCGCCGGGCAATAACAGTCATACTTACGCTCGGTCTGACCAAAATCATATCCTAAGGTAATTTGATGAAAACCGCCATTGTCAAACCGGATATCGCCCAATTGATAGGAATAATTATAGGAAACCAAAAAATTCTTGATGTTGGCACCAATAATAGGGGTAATCAATTGCAAGCGCTGCTTTCCAAATCCGGCAGCGGTCTGGAACTGGGCCCCATCAAAACTGCGCCTGTAGGAAAGTCCGCCCCATATTCTTCCAAAGTTCACGTCCTTATAGACCTTTGCATTGATATCCACGGTTTTTTCTTTAGTAAATTCGGTCAATTGAAATAAAACGGAAGGTTCATACTGCCATTCATTTCTTCCGAATACATAACCTGCGGAGACCAAATATCTTCTGATATTATCAATGACCAATTGATCGGGATTGTCCTGCCTATCCCTGTAATACACATTTCGTTGACTCCCCGTAAGTGCATTGGTAACCGCAAAATGCGCATAAAACTCCTGATAGTTATAGGAAACCCCCAGGTCTACATTAAAATAGGAAGCGCTTAATTTTTGTCCGGAAATCGCAGGGTCTGGAGTAACGGACCTGAAATCCGTTTCATCCAAACTACTCTGTAATACGGTACCGCTCAATCCAAAAGAAAACTGGTTCAAGACCCTGGCGTCACTGCCACTTATTCTCAAATGGTGGGCATAGGTCAATTTTAATCCCGTTTGGGAGTGATAACCATTGGCATCGTTAAAAATTATGGCCCCTACGCCACTTGGGCCATCGCCCAATCTAAAATGGGCATTTATGGTCTGTAGATTTGGTGCATCTTCAACATCGAACCACTGCTTTCTGGCCGTGGCCCTTATCTTGCCTCCTTCTCCGATTCCGGCCATGGACGGATATACCAAATAGTAATTGTCCGATAAATAATCAAAATATACGGGAATCCCTTCTTGGGCAACGGATTTATAGCCAAAAACCAGGCTTGCAACTAATATGAGTAGTTTAAATTTCATCTTTGGAAAAATGAGGCTATAGGTTCAAATTGTACTGAATATAAAGTATAACGGCTTATCCATAACATTATTATGTACCCCATAACTTAGATTTCCTTCGTATTTTTGTTTAAAATTGAAATGAAATGAAAACGTATTCGATCACCGTTGTAAAGACCAACAATCCGGCCATATTAAAATTTGAGACAAACCATTTGTTGGTACACAGGAAAAATTATGAATACAAGAATATTGACGAGGCTAAAAATTCCCCTTTGGCACAGCAACTGTTTCATCTGCCATTTATAAAAACGATCTATGTATCCGGTAATTTTATTGGTCTGGAACGTTTTGATATTGTTGCATGGGAGGACGTAAAAGATGAAGTGGCCCAACAACTGGTAGAATATTTAAATGCGGGAGAACCGGTCGTTATTGAAGAAGAGACCGATAAGAAAATACCTGTTACCGTATACGCCGAGGTTACCCCCAACCCGGCGACCATGAAATTTGTGGCCAGTAAAAAAATTGTTGGGGCCACTTATGAATTCAAGAATATAGACGAGGCCAAAAATTCCCCTTTGGCAACGGCCCTTTTTCAATTTCCCTTTGTAAAGCAGGTTTTTATTGATGAGAATTATGTTTCCGTTTCCAAGTATGAGGTAGCGGAATGGGAGGACATCACCCTGGAATTACGGGAATTGATCCGCAATTTTATTGCAGATGGAAAAGAAATTGTTACAGGGAACGTTGAAACTGTCGACCAAAAATCACAAGAAATTTCCAATACCGCCCATGAAACAAAAAAAGACATGGACGATACTTCCCTGGAAATCATCGATATTTTAGAGGAGTATGTAAAACCGGCGGTGGCCAGTGACGGAGGGAACATTCTCTTTAAGTCCTATGAACCGGACAGCAAACGGGTAAATGTTATTCTACAAGGTGCCTGCAGCGGTTGCCCGTCCTCTACCTTTACGCTAAAGAACGGTATTGAAACCATGCTCAAAAACATGATGGGCGACAGGGTCAACGAAGTAGTAGCTATAAATGGGTAAAAAATAAGGGGCTGGATTGAACTTTATAGCCTAAAATCCTTAATTTAAGGGAAATTTAAAAACACTAATTATGGCAGTATTAAAAGTAATCGAGGTATTGGCAAATTCCAATAAAAGTTGGGAAGATGCCGTTGACAGTGCAGTTGCACAGGCATCCAAATCGGTCAAGAACATACGCTCCGTTTATGTGAACGAACAGAGCGCAGCCGTGGACAATGGAAAAATTTCCGAGTACAGGGTCAATGTAAAAATCACTTTTGAAGTCAAATAACACGCTTCAAACCAAAAATCAAAGCGCCTTAATGGCGCTTTTTTTGGCTCGTTTTAAAACGGATTTCCTCCAATACTACTATTATGGATCATAAATACACCAATGCCCTTATTAAGGAGAGCAGTCCTTACCTCCTGCAGCATGCCCATAATCCCGTACAATGGGAAGCATGGAAACCGGAAATATTGGCAAAGGCCAAAAATCAAAATAAACTGTTATTGGTGAGCATAGGCTATGCGGCCTGCCATTGGTGCCATGTAATGGAACACGAATGCTTTGAAGATGAAAAGGTGGCATGGGTAATGAATTCCAATTTCATCAATATCAAAATTGATCGGGAGGAAAGACCGGACATTGACCAAATTTATATGGACGCACTCCAAATGATGACCGGAAGCGGCGGGTGGCCCCTTAATATTGTGGCACTGCCGGACGGACGTCCTTTTTGGGGAGCTACCTATGTAAAAAAGGAAAATTGGATACAGGTACTACAACAGCTTGCCGATCTGTATCGTACAGAACCGAAAAAAGTCATTGGTTATGCAACGAACATGGAAGCGGGACTAAAGGAGATTAACGGGATTCCGACCAGCGGGGATACGGGTATTGTTTCAACCCATGAAATCAGGGATCTGGTCAAGCACTGGTCCGGATATTTCGATACTTTTTTAGGTGGTTACAAACGGGCACCCAAGTTCATGATGCCCGTAAACCTTAATTTTCTGCATCACTTTTCCTTGATCCAAAAGGATGGCGACATTCAAAATCATGTACGGACTACACTTGACCGCATGGCCTGGGGTGGAATTTACGATCATGTGGGCGGTGGATTTTCCAGATATTCCGTTGACACAAAATGGCATATTCCCCATTTTGAAAAAATGCTCTATGATAACGGCCTTTTGGTAAGCCTATATGCCAAAGCGTATGCCACTACCAAGCACCCGCTTTACAAAAAGGTAACGGATCAAACCATTTCTTTTTTAATAGAAGAATTGTTGGATGAAAATCATGGGTTCTACTCCTCACTGGACGCCGATAGTCCTAATGAAAATAGGAAGTTAGAAGAAGGAGCTTACTATGTTTGGAAGGAAAACCGGTTAAGCGATTTACTGGGAGAAGATTATCCGTTATTCTCGGATGTTTACAACATAAACCCTTATGGTTATTGGGAGAACGAAAATTATGTATTGATCAGAGATGCCAATGAAAAGGAGATAGCCGAAAAACATGGACTATCTCCCAGGATTATCATGGAAAGAATGACCCAATGCTTGGGTATTCTTAAAAAAGAACGAAATAAACGGGAAAAACCTCGTCTAGATGATAAAATACTCACGTCCTGGAACGGGTTGGCGTTAAAGGGGTTGATAGACGCCTATCGCTATATTGGAAATCCGTCATATCTTGAGCATGCACTGAATAATGCCCATTTTATTGTTACCCATCTATTTCATGGAAAAGGAAAATTATTTCACAATCATAAAAACGGGAAAAGTACGATTAATGGTTTTTTGGAGGATTACGCCACCGTCATAGATGCCTTTATCGGACTTTATGAAACAACTTTTGAAGAAGCATGGTTGGAAAAAGCCCAAAAGTTGATCGATTATACCATAGCTCATTTCAAGGATCCGGAAAGTGGGTTGTTTTTCTTCACTTCCATGTTGGATGATTTTGTAGTCAGAAGAACAATAGAGGTTACGGACAATGTGATTCCTTCCTACAACGCTATAATGGCCATAAACCTTTTTAAACTTTCCAAATATTTTCCGGAATCGGACTACGGCCTCTATATGGAAGGCATGATGAAGTCTATGTCCAAAAGTATTGAGGAACGTCCGGAAAACCATGCCCATTGGCTTCATTTGGCACAACTGGTAAACGGCCCATTTTATGAAATTGCCATTGTAGGCCCTAATTTTAAAAAAATTGCAGCAGAAATCCGGTCAAAATTCTTACCAAATACCCTAATTGCCGCAACGGCCTCAAAAAGCAGACTGTCCTTATTAAAAGAAAGGTTTGTACCGAACAAAACGTTTATTTATGTATGTAAAAAAGGAACTTGCAAACTTCCTGTAGAAGATGTTCATTTAGCCTTGAAAAATATGGGGCATTCCTAAAATTTTAACAATTGTTTAATCCTTATTTGTAAAAGAGATTATTCAATTTTATCTTGTTTTGCCAAAAATTAAACAATAGTACATATGGAGGAATTAATGGATTACCAGGAGCATTTGGACAATGCCA
This sequence comes from Maribacter spongiae, assembly GCF_047345125.1. Classification (NCBI taxonomy): domain Bacteria; kingdom Pseudomonadati; phylum Bacteroidota; class Flavobacteriia; order Flavobacteriales; family Flavobacteriaceae; genus Maribacter; species Maribacter spongiae. Next base: position 94,597 of record NZ_JBLFEQ010000004.1, read on the forward strand.
TAAATTGGATTTGGAAGGTATTGCCCAATCTTATATGGGCCGTTGTATTATTGATCGCCGGAACTTATATCATAAGGTTCATAAATAGAATGGTCCGGAAATTCTTTGAAAAAAAGGATTACGATCTTACATTGGAAACTTTTTTACAGAGTTTTATCGGGATAGCACTTAAAATTATCCTATTTATCCTTGTAATAACGCAGCTCGGTGTAGAAACCACTTCTTTAGTGGCTATGTTGGGTGCTGCAGGATTGGCCATTGGATTGGCATTACAAGGTTCATTGGCAAATTTTGCGGGAGGGGTGCTGATCCTATTGTTCAAACCCTTTAAAGTCGGTGACTTTATATCTGCCCAGGGTGTGGACGGTACGGTAAAGGAAATTACCATTTTCACCACCAAACTCAATACGTTCGGAAATCAGGTAGCGATTATTCCCAATGGTCAGCTCTCCAATAACAACATTATTAATTATAATGCCGAAAATACACGTCGTGACAAAATTGATATTGGTATCGGTTATGGCTCCAATATTAAAAAGGCCAAGGATATCATGCTTCAAATATGTGCTGAAAGTGAACATATCCTGGCAGAACCGGCACCGGAAGTTTATGTGGGGGAACTGGCGGATAGTTCCGTAAACCTCACTTTACGGTTTTGGGCCAACAATGATGTATTTTGGCCCGCACATTTTTTTGTGATGGAAGAAATAAAAACCAGGTTCGATGCCCAGAAAATCGAAATCCCGTTCCCACAGCGGGTCGTACATCAAGCTTAAGGGTGTAGTTTTATAAAAGATCAAAAGGTTTTTATCGGCGTTATATTGAATCTATCTCGATATCCACATAGAGAAGAAAATTTATGAATCCGTGTAAATCGGCGAAATTCGTATCTGTTTTTTTCGACACCTATAAATTTCCCTTTATTTTTTCGCCTTTTGCAGGATAAAATCCTTTAAGTAGTACGGTTCAAAATAAGCGACATCCTCAAATTTCCCTTGTTCGTATTTGGTATGGGACAAAACGGCCATTTCCCTTGCCGATGGTACCATTCTGGTATCAAAAGAAAGATTTTCATGATTTAAGGTATTCTGGATCTTTTCCGCACCGCTACCTACGATATGTACTTTTTTACCCGAAAGATAATCCGTAAAGGAATTTTCTTCGATAATTTCGGCCCTGGTTTCCCTAATTTCATTTAAATCAACATCATAGACACAGGAATAGACCTCCATCCGCCTTGCATCCAATACAGGAATTACCAAATCCTGGATTATATTCTTGGATTGTAACGCCATACTTTTTAACGTGGCAATGGAAATCAACGGTATCCCTAAGGCAAAACAAAGTCCTTTGGCAGCGGAAACACCTATACGAAGCCCCGTATAGGAACCTGGTCCCTTGCTAACGGCCACGGCATCCAGATCCTGCATTTGGCAACCTGCGTCCTTTAAACAATCCTGAATAAACAAATGCAATTGTTCCGAGTGGGAATAATTGGGTGCATTGTGTTCTTTTATGGCAATAACACTTCCATTTTTGGCCAAACTCACGGAGCAGTTGGTCGTTGCCGTCTCCAAATTTAAAATCAATCCCATAATTCTTGCGAATATAATAAGACCCTTCAGGTTTTAAAAACCTGAAGGGTCTATAAAAATTCAAGTCTGGTTTTTAATTCAGTGCCATGGGAATCCCAAAATAGAATTCCAATATCTTCAATCTAAAGATATAATCGTATTTGGTACGTATAACTTGTGCTTCTGCATTGTCTACCCTGGATTGCGCCTGACTAAAATCAAAAGCGTTCATAAGCCCCACATTAAAACGTTCCTTTGAATATTGATAGGCCAACTTTCTCGCTTCCAACGTCTTTTGGGCCGCCTCATAAGCCTTAAAAAAAGTGGTTACATCTACATAAGCTTGCTGAATATTGGTTTCCAACGCCAACTTATCTTGTTCGAACTGTAATTTAGATCGTTCCAGGGCAATTTTAGAGCGTCGAATGTTGTTTCTCGTGCTCCAACCACTAAAAATAGGTACATTTAGCTGTACTCCATAAGATATCCCATCAAAAATCCACAATTGATCCGTAAAACTCGGCGTAAAAAGATTACCATTGACATCGGGAATCTGTGTTACACCCGAATATCGGGTCCCGTAGTTTGCAAAACCTGATAAGGTAGGCAATACGGCACCCCTATTTATTTGTAAGTCCTTCTCCGCTAAATCTATATTCGCTTTTGAAAGTTTGATATCGTTTCTAAATTCCAGTGCTTTGGCAAAAATAGTTTTGGCGGAATTGTTCAAAATATCGGAGGGGGGTATATCAAAAGATTCATCGGCAATATCAAAATTCCCATAATCCGTTATTTGCAACAATTGGGCAAGATTGATTCTTGAGATCAAAACCAGGCCTTCGCCATTAACGATCTGTTGTTCTTGATTAGCGGCCGTTGCCTCTATCTCCAACAGATCACCACGGGGTACCACTCCCGAATCCACCAACTCCTTGGTGCGTTTTAAATCCTGCCCCGTAACCGCATATTGTGCCTTAAAGACTTTTAGGGATTCTTTATTCGATAAAACCTGAAGGTATGCGTTGGCCACATTCAAACGAATATCATCCTTTAAATTGTCCAGACGATATTGGCTTGCTATCGCATTTAATTTTGCCCTGTTCAATCGGTTCACGTTCCTAAGCCCATCAAATAACGTTATATTGGTACTGGCACCACCACTAACGTTGCTTGTTGTACTATTGGTGGGCAAGTTATTGGTAGGGTTAATAGAAAATCCCGTATTGCTCGAAAATGAAGAGGATGCATTTAAAGTGGGTAGAAAACTACCCAATGCATCGGACTTGTCAATTTTTGCATTTTTCAGATCCAGCTCAAACTGTTCAATGGAAAGGTTATTCTCCACGGCATACGCAACACATTCCTCCAGTGTCCATTTTGTTACCTGTGCCGAGCTAAACGTTATTGCCGCCACCAGCAATAAAGTAGTTAGTTTAAATTTCATTTTTTGATTATTTGATTCGTATTATTGATAGACGGTTAAGCTTTGGCCTCTTTCTCCTTATCTTCGTCCTCTCCTTTTTTGATCGGTTCGGTCTTGTTCCATTGTTTAACTTCATCGTCTTCCGTAAGTCCCGACAAAATTTCAACATTAACACCGTCCGAAATCCCGATTTCAATATCCTTACGTTCAAATTTTTGCTCGCCCGTAGCCACTTCAACAAAGGGGTCGTCCGTTTTTTTATCAAATTGCAGCAGGGCTTCAGGGATTACCATAACGCTATCCTTCCTTTCCAAAACAAGGGATGCATTTGCGCTGTATCCGGCACGGATAAGGACATTATCCTCTACCGCAACATCGCCTTCTATCTTAAATTGTACCGCCCCGGTCTCTTCAACACCTTTTGGTGCGATAAACTTTAATTTGGCATCAAATTCTTTTCCTTCAATGGCCCCCAGAGTAATTTTTAACGGCATGCCTATTTCCAATTTTCCCACCTCTCCTTCATCTACTTTACCTTCAAAGATCATTTTGCCCAAATCCGCGATAGAGGCTATGGTCGTACCATCATTAAAATTATTGCTTTGTATCACCTGATCACCTTCTTCCACGGGAATTTCAAGAATGGTTCCATCTACGGTAGCACGTATGTTCGTATTGGCACTGGACGAACCGCCCACGGAACCCCTCTTAATAATTTGATAATCTGCCCGTGCATTTTTCAGCTCCTGTTCCGCCTGATTATAGGTGAGTTGTAGATTATTGAAATCCTGACTGGAAATGACCCCTTTATCAAAGAGTGCCTTATTCCGGTCAAATTCTATTTTGGCATTGTTCAGGGCCAACTCCGCATTTCTAACACGCCCGCTTGCCTGGTTCAAAGCCTGTTCATTGGGTACGACCTTTATCACCGCGATCAAGTCTCCGGCCTTTACCCTGACACCTTCCTCCAAATAGATTTTTTCTATAATTCCGGAAATCTGCGGTTTGATCTCTACCTCGTCTTCCGGAATTACCTTGCCCGTAGCAACGGTTTTCTTTTCTACACTTGAAATAAACGGTGTTGAGGTTTCATAGATAATAGAAGATTTGCTATTACTCTTTATGAAAAAAACAGCGGCCCATAATGCGCCCAAGACTAAGACCCCTATTATTATATATTTTACAATTTTATTCATTTTAAAGCGTGTTTATAATTTATGGTTCTGTATTATATTGTTTACTATTCTTCTCTTAATGCATCTATCGGTTTGATACTCACTGCCCGTTGTGCGGGAATCAACCCTATTAAAGTTCCCAAGATCACCATAATGGCAAGGGCTCCCAGTACAAGTGGTATTGGTACGGTGGGGTTCGTATAGGGAAAATCAATGCCCTCTGTAAAACTATTGATAATACTGAGTACCAAAGCTCCCAGGATTATACCTATCGTTCCTGCCAGCATGGTAAGGAAAACCGATTCCAGGATTATTTGCGAACGGACTTCCCTGGGAGTTGCTCCCAAGGCTCTTCTGACCCCCAGTTCTTTGGTACGTTCCTTTACGGAAATCAATAAGATATTACCGATTCCGATAACTCCTGCCAAAATAGTAGCAATCCCTACAATAAGTGATAAGAAAGTCATCCCTTTTGAAAAGCCCATTACCTTATTGAAAATTTCGCCCAGATTAAAGGACCCGAACGCCCTTTCGTCCTTGGGGTCTACCCTATGGATATTTTTAAGTGTCGCCTTTACATTTTCTTCGGCCTCCACGACATCTACATTATCGTAAGCGGCAATGGTCAACCACCCAACATTGTCCGCCGTGTTATATAACTTTCTGTATGTGGTAAAAGGTATATATATATCACTGTCGGTTTCAAAACCGCCACCTGGCGTAAATTTATGGACCCCTATTACCTGAAAATAGATATCGTCTACCCGTATATAACTTCCAATAGGGTTCTCTTCCTTTTCAAAAAGTTCCTTTTGGGTACGTTCCCCGATCACGCAGACTTTTCTGGTCTGTGCTATATCCTCATCATTAATAAATCTTCCCCCATCATAAATCTTTTTTGTAGCAATTTTGGTGAACACCGGAAAATCCCCGTACACCGCATAATTCCCAGATTTTTGACCACGTATGACCAATCCGGGAGGGTCACCAAATACTCCCTTTGCATTTCTAGGGGCGATATAATTAATTTCCGGTATTCTATTCTTTAATACCTGAACGTCTCCCAATTTAAGCTGTAACCGCCTACCGGTCTTAAACCCGTCAAAAGGAATGCTCGTACGCTGTGCCCAAACGAACATACTATTCATTGCGACACTTTCAAATTGACGTTCAAAACCATTATCAAGTCCTTTTGCCGCACCCGATAAAGCTATATATATGAATATTCCCCACAGCACCCCAATAATGGTAATTATGGTCCTAGTCCTATTCTTTCCAATAGAACCGAATATTTCCTGCCATGTATTTCTATCAAATATGAATTTCATCTTATTCGTCTCTAAGTGCTACTATGGGTTTTATACGTGCCGCCCTTCTGGCCGGTATATAGCCTGCTATGGCCCCAAATACGATCAATGTTATGGTGGCGAAAATAGCCGTGCCCATATTAATGAAGGGATCTGTTATAAAATAATCCGTCAATTTCTCTCCCAGAGAACTTAATAGGCCCACTCCGATCATCATTCCCACAAAACCGGATATTGTTGTAATGAATATGGATTCCAATAAAATAGTACCGATCACAGATCTTGGGGTAGCGCCCAAAGCCTTTCGTATGCCCAATTCCTTGGTTCTTTCCTTTACTACGAATACCATGATATTACTAATGCCAATAATGCCCGCTATAATGGTACCAAAAGCCACTATGGAAACGATAAGTTGAAGTACTCTTGCAAATTGCTGGTTTTGCTTTAATTGATCGGCAATGTTCCGAATGAACAGTCCGTTTTGATCCTCCGGATCTATGAATTTTTTACTTCGAATAAATTTGTCCAAACTTCTTTGAAAGGCCATTGCCCCGGTATAACCAATTTCCGGTTTAAACCCAAGGACTATTTGGTTTACCTTGTCCGTTCCCTCAATAAGTTGCCTTGTGGTATATGGAATATATATTCTTCGTTCCTCATTATCACCGGCATCGTCTTGAAACACACCGATCACCTTAAATGCACTTCCGGAAATATCAATATACTTTCCAATGGACGGTTCTCCTTCGAACAGGTCTTTTTCCACCAACCTACCAATAACCGCATATTTTGTACGGGCTTTTATATCGGTCTTATTTAAATACCTGCCCTTCATCATTATGGTCTTTTCGGCAAACTGATAAGATTCACTCACACCACGCGTGATATAATTATTGGATTTATCCCTGTATTTAACCAAACCGCTCCTGCCCATCCTTGGGGAAATGTATTGGGTAAACATGACAAAGTTCTTTTCAATGTCCGTTACATCCGTATTATCGAACTCTATTCTTCGTTTGGATTTATATCCTCTATAAGGTTTGGAGGTCCTGCCCGGAAAGATGAAAAAAGTATTGGTCGCATCATCTTTAAAAAATTCATCGAACGTATTGATCAGCCCATTACCAAAGCCGTAGAGTACCACAAAAATCAAAATACCCAAGGCTACCGTAAAACCAGATAAGAACGTTCTTAACTTGTTTTTTTGTATGGTTTCGAATATCTCTTTCCAGTTATCCCTGCTAAACATACTCCGATGCTCTAACTTGTGCTACTTTTTTGTCTTCTACGATAACCCCATCTTTTAAGTGTACGATCCGTTTGCACATGCGGGCAATGTCCTCTTCATGGGTAACCACCAAAATGGTGTTGCCCTGATCGTTAATTTTTTGGATCAAATCCATAACCTCATAAGACGTGGTACTGTCCAGGGCACCTGTGGGCTCATCCGCCAAAAGCACTTTTGGTTCCGAGACCATGGCCCTGGCAATGGCAACCCTTTGTTTTTGTCCCCCGGAAAGCTCGTTGGGCAAATGGGTCGCCCATTCCTTTAAGCCTACCTGTTCCAAATACTTCAACGCCTTTTCCTGGCGTTCTTTTCTACCCATTCTCTGGTAGTACAGGGGCAAGGCCACATTTTCCATGGCACTTTTATAATTGATCAGATTAAAGGACTGGAAAACGAAACCCAGAAATTGATTGCGGTACTTGGCCGCCTTTGTTTCGTTCAAATCCTTGATCGGAACCCCGTCCAACGTATATTCGCCGGAATCCGCTTCGTCCAACATACCCAAAATATTCAATAACGTAGATTTCCCGGAACCTGAGGACCCCATTATGGCAATTAATTCCCCTTCTTCCGCCACAAAATTTATCCCTTTTAATACATGTAGGGAATTGTTTCCCATTTTATAGGATTTGTGAAGATCTTTAATTTTAATCATTTTGCTTCCGTTACTGGTTTAGAGGTTCCTCAAACGACATTCATGCATAGGACATCCAACTTGATAAAATGTTACATGATCTATCTCTCTTTTTTGATATTTCTTTAGTTTTTAGCAAATTCACGGGATTTTAATTTATTCCGTACCCACTTTTGACATCATGCCTTTATTATGACGATTTAAGTTTTTTTCTAGTAAAACAATGGGAATAACTACACCGGAAACTACGGAAATCCCCCTAAGGAAAATCAGTAATTTATTTTTCCGAACGATATCGAAAATTTCCTGCCAACGTTCAATGTCGAACATGTGTGATTGATTTGATCGATGAATACAATATGGGTATTGCATATACATTTAAGACTAGCTATCCGCTACAATGTTACAGATTGAGCAAGAAAAAAGTGTTAAAGCCCTAAATTTTTGTTAAGATCGAATTTTCCGATAGATGAAATAGAAAAGTCCTCCAATCAATATATAAGGTATCGCCATTAAGTAGACGATACCGTTATTGATTCCTTTGGCGGCGTTCCCAGACTCCTCGCTCTCCAGTACGGCCCTACACATGGCACATTGCGCCTCGGTAAGTTGTGGCATCAACACCAGCACCAAAAAAATGACCAAAAGGTGCTTTTTCATATCAATAACTATAATAAGGTGAAATCATAATATATACAATTACACCCGTTACAACCACATACAACCAAATGGGAAAAGTGTATCTGGCCCATTTTTTATGTGCCTTAAAATCCCCTAAATATGTTTTGCTATACGTAATGAGTACAAGGGGAATAATGGCTATGGACAAAACGATATGCGAAATAAGAACAAAAAAATAAACATATCCCATAATCCCTTCCCCTCCATAAGAAGTAGCATCAGCGGTCATGTGATACGCTATGTACATTATCAAAAAGGCCAATGACAATACAATACAGCCGATCATTATAGCCTGATGTAATTTTTGTTTTCCTTTCTTGATCGCCACAACGGCAACAATAAGTAAAAGTGCCGTTATCCCATTGGTAGCGGCATAAATGGGCGGTAAAAAGTTGAGCGGTTCGGCATTGGGTATTTTATATCCGAAGAGCATGGCAACGACCAGGGGAATTGCAATGGAAAGTATAGTTATCCATAGTTTGATCCTCTTTTCTTTTATGACCGTAGTTTCCATTTACTCTTCCAGCAATTTTTTAATATCCTCTTTTAAAATACTTATCTCTTCCTTTTCCCCTTGGTTATTTTCCCCCATTTCCTCCGTAATGGCACCTCTATAATACACTATTGGATTTCCAAACCTATCCGTTCGTGAACGTATGTAACCTTCTTTATCTATCAAGGCAAATAGTCCGGAATGTTCAAAACCTCCCGGGGCATCCGGCATTTCGGCGGCAAAAATATTAAATCCGCTATTGGCCAGATCATAGATAGCTTCTTTGTCCCCTGTCATTAAATGCCAATCCACATCTTTTATTCCATTTTTTTCGGCATACGCTTTAAGTGTTCGAGGGGTATCGTATTGTGGAGTTATGGAAAAGGAGGCCACCCCAAAATTGGAATTGTATTCAAAATGATCTTGAAGGGCTACTAGATTTTTTGTCATTATCGGGCAAATACTTGGGCAGGAGGTAAAAAAGAATTCTACCAGATACACTTTACCCAGATAATCTTTATCCGAAATAAGTAAGCTATCCTGATTCGTAAATTGAAAACCGGGAACACGTCTTTTTTCGCCGTTCAAAAGAATATAACCCAACTTCTTTTCTTTTTCGGGAATATGCATGCGATCCATTTCCACAACCGCGCCCGATTTGATGCGGTCCACAATTCTCGGAATAACAATGATCCCAAAAATCAGAATGATCAAGGAAACCCAAATGTATGTGTATTTTTTATTCACTATTTGGCCCTGTTTGCATTGTTCTTTTTTAAAGCTAGCCTGTATTCGGCCAAAATGACTTTTACGTCATCTTCCATTTTATTGTTCAACTCCGCCACGGAATTGGTATTAAAACCATATTTTGTTCCTTCCTCCTCATCGGCGGTCCTTCCCCTAAGGTTCCTCTCCTTGTCAATTATAAAAACATAAGGGGTACCCAAATTTTTGTCCAACATCAGGTTTGTCCCCAGGTTGCCAAAAATTTGCCTTACCATTTGAGGGTCTGCAAAGACAAATCTCCATTTTCTTACATCCGCTAAATCAGCAAGTTCTTTTTTAAGTTCTGCAACTTTATCCTCTGTTCCTTTTGGCACTATCATTACACATTGAAAATCCTTGAACTCATAAAAACGCTTGTATATTTTTTGATTCAGGTTAAACGCATTCCCTTTTTTCAAAGCGATATCATACCCTAAAAAACCAAGGATCGTAATATTATCGGTAAATCGCACATCCTGCCCTTCTGCATTCAGTTCTTTAATACCCTCCGTAAGTGTTGGAAGTTTACCAAAATTGTTCACTCCAGAGGCAAAGAAAAGATATGCCACAATGGGCAGTATAAAAAGTACAACAAGAACGAAGGTCTTTTTCATCTGTTGGCATTTATTTTAGGAGTGGACTACCTAAAACAGGCAGGTACAATTCATCTATACACCAATAATTTGTTAAGCTGAATCGATGTAGGCTTACTGCCCAATGACACGTACAAAAATAAAAAAAGACGGTGTTTAAACCGTCTTTTTAATACTGTTTTTATTTTCTAGAAATTCCAGGTTACAAACCCATCCTTATATATGTTATAAATATAATCGGCTTCTACCAAAAGAATGATTGTCAAATATATGACCAGGAATATCGGTGTCCATACAATGGCCCTTCTCAAAGCGCTTTTTTCATCACGCAGGTGCATAAAATCCCAAGCAATATAATATGCCTTTACCAGGGTAAGAATAATGAATATCCAGTTCAATAACTTCATCCTTAAAAAATAGGAATCCGTAAGAGACTCCGGTTTTAGAATACCCAAAACCACTTCCACAGCCGTTACAAGGGTCAAAAAAGCCAATACGCCCCAAATTTTTTGGGTGTTGGATTTAAACTTCAACAATCCTCTAAAAATCTCAAGTTTATGCTCGTGTGCCATTATATAATTAATATTTTAAACTACTATTCTTCAAGATTCCCAACCTTCACGGAAACGACCTTAAAACGATTATACCAAATAGAAAAATGTAAATACGAATACCCAGACCAAATCTACAAAGTGCCAATAAAGACCTACTTTCTCCACCATTTCATAATGGCCTCTTTTTTCATACGTACCCAAAACCACATTAAAGAATATGATCAGGTTAATAAGTACCCCAGAGAATACGTGAAACCCGTGAAAGCCTGTAATAAAGAAAAAGAAGTCCGCAAAAAGACGACTACCATATTCATTATGAATCAGATTGGCCCCTTCAACAACTTGAGTAGCATTTTTCAGCTTAGCCATTGACTCCGATCGGGACAATACCGTTTTTTCCCCTGCCTCGTTAATCGTCTCCGTTCTTATCAGAATATTGGGGTCTGCCTTAAAACCTTCTATTACCTCACTGACCGTATGGCTCGTTCTTGTGCCTTCCGTATCAAACCAAATACCGTTCTTTCTTTCATGAGTGGTCCTTTCCGTTGGAATGAATGTTGCAAAATCCGCAATAGCGGCCCTTTCTCCGGTATTCGCTTTGACAAATTGAAGGATCCTACCTCCCTTGGTTTCCAAAGCACCAAAATCACCTTTTATAAAAGTAGCCCATTCCCATGCCTGGGAACCTACGAAAATAGCCCCTCCTATAATGGTCGCGAACATATACCAGATCACGGCATTTTTTTTCATTTTATGACCGGCGTCCACGGCCAATACCATGGTCACGGAAGACATGATCAAAATAAAGGTCATAAAGGCCACATATATCATCGGGTAATTTCCATGGAAAAACGGAACGTGCGTAAATACTTCATCGGCAATGGGCCAAGTCTCGATAAATTTAAATCTTGAAAAGCCATAAGAAGCAAGAAAGCCAGAGAAGGTAAGAGCATCCGAAACAAGGAAAAACCACATCATTAGTTTGCCATAACTGGCCCCGAGCGGTCTATTGCCACCTCCCCATACATTTTCTTCCGTTGTCGTTGTAACCGTAGAATCCATAAATTAATTTATCGTTTTAATAAAACTTTAGCAAATTTACATTTTTTTGAACTATATAAAAGCTGATTTAAGTTCAAAACTTTCATTGTTTTAAATTATTATTTTACCAGGGTCATAAATACGATCAAATACACCCAAAGCAAATCTAAAAAGTGCCAAAAAGTAGCACCCAAGGACAGTCCCAAATACTCCGTGGACGAATATTTCCCCTTCCATTGATTGAACAGGACGACCAATAAGGAAATAATTCCTGCCGCCACATGCACAATATGCACCATGGCGATCAAAAATACATAGGACATTTTAATGGTACTGGTAGGTCCGGTAAAATAATACCCTTGATCTACCATTTGGGAAAAACCATCGAATTGAAAAAAAACAAAGCCCGTTCCCAGGCCCAAAGTAATCAGCAACAATAAGGTGCACATATCCATCTTATTGGCCTGAACAGCTTTCTGTGCCAGAAAATAGGTAAGACTACTTATTATTAGTATTACCGTGCTTATGTAAAATGAAGAAGGCAGGTCCAAGTCTTGAATCCAATCTTCCCTGGAACTACTAACGATATAGGCACTGGTCCAACCGGCAAAGCCCATAAGCAAACTGGCAATGCCAAACCAAAGCATCATTTTTTTTGCCCTATCGTTTTTTTCCTTTGTGGTACCCTGTGTTAAATCCATCTATGCCAAAAATTTATCCATTACATATATCACCTGCATAAACGTTATATAGCTCACACTGGCCAGCATTAACCTCCTAGCCGATATATTATCCCTGTTCGTATAAAGCCTTAATGCAAAAAACAGCATAACGCCCCCCATGAGCAAAACAATAATAGCCGATGGAACGGACAAATGCAGTCTCCCGGTGATCCCAAAAACCGGGATTACCGAAACGGCCATCATCCAAATGGTGTACATTATAATCTGTAATGCGGTAGCGGCATCCTTTTTTCCAGTAGGCAACATCTTAAACCCGCCTTTCCTATAATCTTCGTCCAACATCCAACCCAAGGCCCAAAAGTGTGGGAACTGCCAAAAAAACTGAAGCATAAACAATGTTCCCGGTTCAATTCCAAATTCATTGGTGGCCGCCACCCATCCGAGCATAAAAGGAATAGCCCCGGGAAAGGCGCCCACAAAAACCGAAAGTGGCGTTATCGTTTTTAGTGGAGTATATACGCAGGTATACAGAAAAATCGAAATGGCCCCGAACATGGCTGTTTTGGGATTGAGGATATACAATGATATCACCCCAAGGGCGGTCAATAAAATGGCGATTCCCATAGCCGTGGAAACGGACATTCTACCCGATGGTATGGGCCTGTTCCCCGTTCTTTTCATCAAGGCATCCAAATCCCTTTCAATAATCTGATTGAAAGCGTTACTGGCCCCTACCATACAATAGCCGCCAAATGCCAATAGCAAAACGGACATCCACTTTACATCATAAGCTCCCAGAAAATACCCGGCTATAGAGGAAAATACCACGCTAATAGCCAGTTTGGCCTTGGTAATCTCTTTAAAATCAGCAAAAACCAATGAAATTTGATTTGCTTTCGCCACCTCTACAGCAGTCTTCATGCTTTGAATTAAAAATAGGTCTGCAAAGATAACCCGCAACACATATTTCTGCAATTAAATAGCACTATTTCTATTATATTTGATTCCTGTTCATTCAATTCGTAAAATCCTAAAAATGAAACAAATCGGCTTTTTTATTTCTATTCTATTAAGCTCTTCCCTATCGTTATCCGCACAACAAAATGCCATTGTAATTACCGTAGATACCCTCTCCCAAAATGTTTACATGCTCACCGGGCAAGGTGGAAATATAGGCATATATGTAGGTGGTGAGCATGTTTTTATGATCGACGATCAATTTGACCGATTGAGTCCAAAAATCAAAAAAACGATCCATAGCATTACGGACAAACCCATTGCCTATCTTTTTAATACACATATGCATGGGGACCACACGGGAGGAAATATCAATTTCAATACCAAAGAGACTACATTGATAGCCCACGAGAATGTTAGAAAAAGTTTAAAGACACGATTAAAGGAAAGGCCCGAACTCGGCAACGCCATCCTCCCGGAAATAACTTTTTCGGAAGATGTTACCTTGTACGACGGAAATGAGACCATTATGGCCTTTCATGTACACAACGCCCATACCAATGGTGATGCCATGGTCTATTTCATGAACAATAATGTATTGCACATGGGAGATGCTTACTTTTCCGGCAGATACCCATATATCGATTTAAAAAACGGAGGTAGCGTTAACGGCTATATCGCTGCGCACAAAAAGGCTTTGACGATCATTAATGGTGATACCAAAATCATTCCCGGTCACGGAAGACCATCAAATAAAACCGAACTACGGGAATATACGGCCATGCTTTCCGAAATCAGGGAAAATATACAAAAGGCAATCCAGGAAGGAAAGTCTTTGGAAGATGTGGAAAAGGACAATAGTCTAACCAATAAATATGATGCAACACACGGTAATGGCTTTATCAACCCTCAAAGAATTAGGGCTACATTTTACAATAGCCTAAAAAATAGTCCTGAACGATATTAAATCTTTCCCAGCAAAAAGGCCCGGACATAGTCCGGGCCTTTTCTATAATCAAAAGATATATATTTACTGTAGTTTAAAATTAATCGGGATACTAAAGGGAACCCTTACCGGTCTACCTCTTTGCTTTCCCGGGGTCATTTTTGGCAGTTTCCCGATAATCCTTGCCGCTTCTTTTTCCAAATTCTTGTCCGGACCACGCATTCTTATATTACCGATACTTCCGTCTTTTTGGATGACGAACATTACGCTAACCCTTCCCTGAACACCCATTTCCTGAGCAATTTCAGGATATCGGAAGTTTCTGCCAATATGCTTTTGGATCATCTTATTGAAACAAGCACGCATGGCCGAAGCTCCTTTTCCTTTTTCCTTTTCACAACCGGGAAAAACAGGTACATCCTCAATAACGGCAAAGGGGACATCCACATCTTCTTCCATCTCATCGACAACCACATCCTCCACTTCCATGATCTCTTCTTCCTGACTTGTTTCGGTCGACTCTATAACCGTTTCCTCCACTTCTTCCTCGTCTTCAACAACTTCAATAATTTCAGGTGCCGCAGGAGGTGGCGGAGGTGGTGGAGTTTTGATCTGTTCCGTCATCGGAACCTCTTCGTCCAACAAATCATCCACGTTCATTGAAATATCATAATCGTTCGTCTTATCATACGTTTTCCACTCAAACGCCACATAAGTAAAAATCATTACCGCGAACAATCCTATCACAAAATATAAACTGCTATTTGTAGTTAAATCCGCTTTGGGATTCTTTTTCGGTTCCATATCCTAAATAATTTAATGTTTGCTAATTTAATTAATAAATTGATTAAAATGCAATTAAAATTTCCATTTTAACGGCCCTTTCCTTGAAATCCATATAGCTGTTAGCACCATGCCCGCCAAAGCACCCATGGTATTTGCTATGGCATCCCATACATCCCCGTGACGATCCGATGTCCACGTTGATTGAATCACCTCAATAATTATGCCATATAAAACAGAAAAAGATGTCCCCAAGAACAGTGCCTTGGACAGTTTTATCCCCTTACACAAATCTTCCTTCAATGCAACTACGCTCAATATGGCCATTACAAAATAGAACGTAAAGTGTACCAGCTTGTCCATATGGGGAATATCTATTCCCGAAGTATCCATTCCTTCAAAAGAAAATAAGCTGGAAAATGTAACGAACACTATCCAGCTTATTAACAATATGGTAAAAAAATTTGCCCTATGCACCTATAAGTTCCTTATAATCCGCATCCGAAAGCAAATCATCCAGTTCGCTGGAATCATTAAATTTTATTTTCACCATCCAACCTTCTCCGTAAGGATCTGTATTTACCTTTTCCGGTTCGTCTTCCAAAGCCTCGTTAAAAGCGATGATTTCACCCGACAATGGCTGAAACAAATCCGAAACCGTTTTTACCGCCTCAACGGTACCGAATACCTCTTCCCTATCCAGTGTTTCCTCCAAGGTTTCCACTTCAACGTAAACAATGTCCCCCAATTCGCCCTGGGCAAAATCGGTAATCCCCACGGTGGCCACATCTCCTTCGATCTTGATCCATTCGTGGTCTTTGGTATACTTTAATTCCGATGGTATATTCATTCCTTTTTTATTTATCCTTCAGCAAAAGTAATTGATTCCCCAACGATTTTCAAAAATATTGTATCCAGTAAATTTAGAAGCTTCAAACAACAAAAAAAACTGCCGTATATTCTATCCCGTCTTAATTCCCGAAGTTATAGCGCAGAGTGAAACCGGCATTGATCGTGGTCTGTGGAAATGCCGTGGATACGGCAAATTGTGAAAAGGAATGGTCATAAAAGAACAGAGCGTTCAATTGTTTGCTCAGGGCATAGTCCGCAGTAAATTTAATGGATAATAAATTTTGCCCGGAAGTAATCTGATTGTTATCAATATCCAGATTTCTAATAATCGTGATATTATCCCTTAGGGTAACATCCGCCTTAAGGTTTAAGTCTCCCTTAAGTCTGGTCTTGTTCCCGCCAATATTGGTTACGAATTTCACATCTTTGATACGGTATCCCAAACCTATAGTATAGTCTTTGCTATTATTCTCTGTCATTAGATTGTTGTCAAAACTTAACGCCAACATACGTTGGCTTTGGACTTCGGCCAGAACACTTACGGAGTTCTTCATCTCAAAATCAACACGGACCAAGGGGTTGAACTGATCGGTCAACACTACGTTGTTCAAAATAAAATCCGGTAATAAATCCCCGTTTTCATTATTAACGGGTGATGCCCCATCTGCAATTAGCTGTGTCTTTTCCAGATTTGTCTGAAAGGAGTTGATACTATAGGACGCACGATATCCATGGCTCAGGGAGAAACGTTTGAATCGCTTTTTGAACCACTTGGTTTTCATTAAGCCCGTATATTTGATATTCCAATTGGGAATGGGTATTTGCCGAAACACATCCAAATTCACCCGGTTCACGTCCTGGCCCGTATAGGCCGCAAAGAACGCGGGCAACAACACTTCTTGTTGTGTTTTGCCATACAGTTGCGGAAAATTATCGGCATCCAAAGTTCCGGGGTTCTGACCACGATCGGCGACCAAACGATTGGCAATGGTAATCCTATTTTCCTTGAATTTTTGAAAGGTAGCGGAATCAAATTCGTCACTTTTTCCAAAAGCGGTACCGATCATTATGGTAGAGATACTAAAGTTGCCAAAATTATTGCCCAACTGTACGTTGTAGGGTTCGTCCGCGGTTATATCCACATTAAAGTTTTCCTGATAGCTATTGGAATACTGCCTGTCCGCGAACAAGTCTATCGTCAAGTCCTTTACGGGTTGTGCCGTGGCCGTAATATTCAATTGTTTATTCGTACGTTGTATAAATTGCTCGTTAAACTCGGGGAAAGTAGTCAACCAGCCGTTTCTTGCGGCTTCAAAACGCACATCGGACTGGCTCCCGAAAACAAAGCCCAAGGTAGGCCTTGCCGTTCCTATAAACCCAACGGATTGGGTATAACCGGGCAATACCGTACCATTGTTTTCATTATAGGTAATATTCAGTCTTTTGACCATGGTCAAAACATCCACAACGGTATTGAACAGGCCACTGGTCTTTTTCACCTCTTTCTCCCGATCATTTACGGGAACTCCCGCCTTATCCCTGCGGACGGGCCCGCTGGAAGTTTTGGACGAGCCGCCTTCCCTTTTCTTTAGACCGATAAGGTCATAAAACTTCTGCATGGTCAAAGAAGCCGTAATCGTATGGGTATTGGCATTTTGAATGGTATTGATCGCTTCTCTCGCTACTTTCTGCAAGGCATCTCCACCACGTTGCCAGTCAAAATTACTGGTATAACTGTATTGTGCGTTTATAAAATCCAATGCCGGAACCTTGGCAAAGGGAATTTCGTAATTCAACTGTAATTCTTGTGAATGCCTATTGGGTTCCCCAATATCAAAGAAACCGTCCCAAAGGCCCAATGTCTTATCAATGGGCGAATTTGGATTACCCTCTTCCTCAAAATAGTTCCGGACGATATTATTGTTAGAGGCCGTAAGATTAAGACGAAGGGATTTGGTCAAATTATAATTTACGGCGTATTGCCAATTGAACAGGTAATTGCGCTGTTGCAATTCTGGAAGTTCCAAACGATCTACGCCTTCCTCACGTACATCCCTAAACCGTTGCGCATTAAATTGCCTGTTGATATCGGAATTCAACGAGATACTTGCCGGTAGCAAATTCAAGTTTAAATCTTTTAACCACTGCCAGTATTTGCCCGTAAACAAGGAATCCTTCTTTTTAAAGGGCGCTACTTCTACAGGGTCAAAACTGTGATTATACACAAACCCCGTGGTTATGTTCTGATCTCTAAGTTGGGCAATTTCAAAATCCCTATGGCTTGTTTCGTTATAGGAATAATTAAAGGTGAAATTTTCTATATCGTAAAAATTGGCATCCGCTTCCTCTCCCCTATCTTTCCGTACCCCGATCAAGTTAATGCTTGTCCTTTTGGTGTAATCCTCGGCCTGTTTTCTTATTTCATCCGCAGCCTCCGCATCGGGAGCGGCATCGATCAGGTCATCCAGTTTTAAATCGTCATAGACGGGGTCAAACTCCGGAGTGATCAATTGCTCGGATATACCATAATTGAAAGGTAGTTGTACACCCCATTTTTTCGGCAATAGTTGTCCCACATTTATATTGGTGACCACATCATAGGCAATGGCATCTTCCCTGGCCCGTTCATTGGGCATCTGATCGATAGACCCAAAGCCCGAGGTGCTGGTGCTTCCCGTTGCGGTTACATTGGCAAAATCGGCAATGTTGGCATCTACCGCTCCTACGGCCGCCCAACCACCATTATTGTCCAAGCCCGCCAAACGCAGTTCATTGAACCACACTTCACCTCTTGCAGGCAGTGCATCCTGGTTTTTAATCCCCACCATCATACTACGGATACTCCCTAAAGATGGATTTCCTTTTATTCCTATACGCAACCTTCCCGGTGTTCTTGGGTCAAATTCATTTACGGGAAACACCTCCCCATTGTCCACTTCAAAAAATCGGATATCGCTCAAATCCCCACTGGTGATCCATAGGGACTTTACCTTGTTCAAATCGCTCAATGAAATATTCATTTCATTGGCTTCCGGCCATATCTGGCTCTCCGAGGTAGCACTGAAGGGGGTGAATTGCAAAGGCAGTTCGATCTGATAAAAATTCTGTGTAAAATCCGTACCTATTCTCAGAAAACCTACCAAAGGCATATCGTCATCGGAATAATCACTATCTACAATTTTTTCGGCATGCAGAAACATTTTAAGACTTTTATATTGCCGAATATCGATATTCAAATTTTTGAAAACACCCCTGGAATCTTCAGATTCCAAATTATCCACCAATAAGGACAGGGACTGCTCGTTCTGACGGATAATGGTATTGTTATTGTTCAACTGTTCACGAACGACACCTGGGGGCAATACGTACGGAATAGGAAGCCTGCTGTTGTTCTCTTCTATATTCACGGTATTCACATCCAATGTGGTCCCATCATCCGAAGGGTCGCTGTCCACATCCACGTCCTGTAGTGTCCTGGTATAGGTACGCCAATCTCCCCGCACCAGATCCAAGGTAGCAAAACGAAGTACCGCAGGACTGGTAAAGCCGGTCATGTACATCCGCATAAAACTGATGGATCTAAAATCCGTAATCCCTCCAACGGCATCGGAAAAATCGCTTAATGGAATTTTATACTGTATCCATCTTCTGTTCAATTGATCTCCGTTGGGCAACTGGGGAGTAATCCCTTCTTTGATATCGGTTACGTATTTATCGTCTATGGTCGTGTTCGGCTTGATCTCTATACGGTATTCGTAATAGCTGTTCACCGTATTCATGGTCAGGTCACGGTCAATATCCTCTACGTCCGGCAATGTTGTAGATCCCCTATTGGTATTGGTCACCGTAACGGGGGAATTACCGTCCGGATTATTAAAATCCAAATAACGTTCCAGGATTCCACCTTCCCGGTTCAGGTAATATTGATAATTGTCCAAAGCGGGATCTGTTCCCCCATTATTATCATAGACGGTCCCTTCTGCGGCATCGTCCAATCCGTCAAAACCAATATCCTGCAGGGACCGGTTGGCCTCGTTGGCATCAAAGGCATAGACCAATGATTGTGTTGCAGGAACTTCGCCCCACGAGGTAGGTGCTACAAAATCATTGCTCTCCACACCGGGCAATCCGTTCTCATATTGTTTTCTGCCATCCTTTAAAACATCCTCGGATATATTCCCAAGATTCAGTACCAACTCTCCCGAACCCGTGGCTTCACCGTCCACATAGGGATCTAACACCCAAAACTGCACAAATTCCACATTGGCCTGTTCAAAATTGGTACTGCTCAACGAGCGCATGATACCTGCCCATTTTTCCTCCGGCCGTTCCGTTTCAAAATTAGGATTGTTATTGTAGGGGCCTTTTAGATTTGGATAATAGGCTATGTCCAATGTTCCCTGCACGGTAGTCTGCCCCTGGGCAATATCCACTTGTGGAAAAACCTCATCTATAAAGATCCGGCGTGTCGGGTTGGTAGAAATATCGTTATCACTAATACCTGCCGGTCTTTGGTTGGTATAGAAAATGGGATCAATGGTGTACCAGGCCATCTTGGCTCTTCCATAACCGTTTTCCAAATTGGCGGCATCCTCCGGGGAACTCCCGGACAACTGCCCTCCGGGAGCAAATTCCAAAGGTGTACTCGCCAGGGTCCATCCCAGGGAAGCACGAATATCTATCAGTGCCTGAGCACCTTCAAAGTCATCCACATAAGTGGTCGTCTCTCCCCGAAAATCCGCATTTTTGGGCGAATTGGGCTTCAACCAGGCTACTTCCGCCCTCACCGAAATATTTGAAGGAACGTCCGTATCAATATTCGGTAGTTTGTTGACCATTCTGGTCAAAAAGGGAACTTCCGTAGAGAAATTTCCGTTCAGTCCAAAAATGGTATTGTTTACCGGCTCCACACCAAAGTTCGATTTTTGTGTCAATGGGCGTTCGTTCAGGTTTAAGAACGTTCCTCCCAATACAAAATTCTTATTGAACTGATGTTCTACATTTACCCCTGTAAACCGTCTTGTTTGCTGACCGAATACCGCATTATTTTCCACGGATATATTTATGGGCGTATTGGAGGCTTCCAGGCTCGGGTCCAAAATCTGTACTGTACCGGCCTGATAATTCACCGTATAATCTATTCCCTCCTGTAATTGCCTGCCCCCGGCCGTTACCCGTACCGAACCCCTGGGCACATTAAAGGCACCTATGGGAATCCCGCTACCACTTTCGGATTTGTACCTCCCTTTTAAAAGGAACTTGTTCTTTTCGGGGTCTTGCAGGGCAGCGGCCTTGGTAAGCTCGTACATATCCCTAAAGACGTACTGCTGTTGGTTTTCATTATAGGCCGACGGGTTATCGTATTGGGCCTCGTTCCCATTGGCCAAAGTCTCGAACAAGTATTCCCCAAAAGGTTCCACCTTGGTAAAGACAATCCTACCTCCCTGAATATCTATGGTCTGCCCCGGCACAAAATCAAAGAAGCCATCCCCTCCGGGTTGCACATCGTTGTAGATATTCAACCTATCCAGATTAAAGACATCTAAAAGGATCCGCTCTTCCAGACCCTCGGGCCATCCAGAGCCCGGCCCCTCAACTATAGGGGTAATATAGTTACGTGGCGTGGGGTCGGAATATAGGATGTTCATCTTAAAATCTTCCTGACTCAATCTAAAAGCCCTGGTCGCATATATATTCTTCATCATCAAATCCCAGATAGGATCGTTGATGTTGGTAATATTGCTCTTTAAAAGTTTTAATATAAGAGTATTGTTCTCGATAATGGGATTCACATTACCGGAAACCGTTGTGGCATCTAACCCTCCGTTGGCAAATTCACCTACCTGAAATACTTCTCCCTGAAATGTATATTGATAGGCCACGGCCAACACCTCATCATTGCTCAGGCGCTGATTCAGGGAAATATAGCCCAATTGCGAATTAAAATCATAGTCCCTGCCTTCTTCCAGTTTTCTGGCATTTTCCAAAATGGCATAATCAAATCCCTGATTGGGGCCGTATCCACCAACAAAACTGGCTGCATTAAAACCGTTCTCCACGGTAGCCACATCACGGATCCCATCCGTTAATGCTCCGCCGCTTCCAATTAATGTGGGGTCATAATCATTGGCATTGTTCCTGGGGCGCAAATCGGTGGGGTCGTTAAAAAAGGCAGCTCCGTTCCCATTGTTTTGTCCGACCCGGGTCTTTTCTTCGCCGGGTTCCCCCAAATCCTGTAAGGCCACCACATTTCTTACGTTCAATGTTTGCTGGCTTCGGTTGGTGACCCATACTTCCAATCGGGTAATCTGTACCTGACTTTGGATATAGGGATAGGTTTCCAGGGCCCTGTCATAATTATCCCTGAAATACTGGGCCAGGAAAAAGTGCTTGTCCTCATCGTAATCCAGGGCCGTAATAGAGAATTCGTTTAAGGTACCCCCCCCCTGGGCCACAACGGTGTTGTTTTGTGAACGCTGCTCCGAAAACACCGCGGTTACGGTAGTCTTCCCAAATTGCAATTGGGTCTTTACCCCGAATAAACTCTGTGCGCCCTGTATTAACGAACTGTTCAAGGGCATGCTCACATTACCCACTTCGATCTTACGTAGAATATCGTCCTCCGTAGGCGTAAAGTCCAGTTTTACCAGGTTCTGAAAATCAAAAGTCGCCTCGGTGTCATAATTAGCGGTCACCTGCAATCGTTCCCCTATTTTCCCCAACATACTCAAGCTTATACGTTGATCAAAATCAAATGAAAGATTGGTCCTGTTCCTTGGGGAAAGTGAAGGGTTGTCGTTTTTCTGCCAAATTACCCCCAGATCCATCGCCACGGAACCCTGGGGAATGACCTCGATGGTATTCCCGCCAAAGACGGACTGGAAAAAATTATTGTTTACATAGAAATTCGGCAGTAGGTTTTTTCTGGCTTCTTCACTACCTGCCTTTTTACCGGAATAGGCATCGGATTTTTCCTTGAAATAAGATTTGATCCCTTCTTTCTTAATGAGGTCAAAATATTGTTCGGGCGTAAGAATGATGGGGTATCCAATATTAAAATCCCCTATTTTTTCATTGTAGATGTAGCGATCTAATTTGGGGTCATAAATGTATTTGGATACGATACTATCCGGGTTTTCCAGAATAATCCTTCCCAGATCATAACCTGTTTTAACGGAATCAACCTCCTGCTCATTCGTTTCTTGTGCCACTGTCCGTTGTATCGAAGCACAAAAAAGTATGAATAGGAATGTTAACTTAAAACATGTTTTAAGAAATTTAGTTGCCCCTTGTTTCAAACTTGTTACAAATTTTTGAGCGCAAGTTTTATAATATTCTCCACGCTTAAGGAGGAATCTTCGGAAATGACCTTGTCCACTATCTTTTCGGATTGTCTTCTTGCAATTCCAAGAACCTCTAATGCAGATAACGCTTCTTCTTTATTTGTATTGTTTGAAATTGGGGAAACTTCGTCCATATCCTGAACTTTTAAAATCTTATCCCTTAAATCCAAAATCACCCTTTGGGCCGTTTTGGCCCCTATCCCCTTTATTGACTGGATCACAGGGACATTTTCATGGGCGATCGCATCCCTGACCTGAACGGGAGACATGGACGAAAGCATAGTTCTGGCGGTACTTGAACCGATACCCGATACGGATAGCAACAATCTAAAAATCTCCCGTTCCGATTTCTCCGCAAATCCAAAAAGGGTATGTGCGTCCTCTTTTATTTGCAAATGGGTATAGATATTAATTTTTTCTTCATCGCGAATTTTAGAAAAGGTATTTAGGGAAATGTTCACAAAATAACCCACGCCACCGCACTCCACTATAATATGAGTAGGATTTTTCTCTACCAGTTTTCCTTTAAGATGATGGATCATATTTTAATTGTTTCGGATTTCAGGTTTCAAAAGTTTCGGGTTGTTTTTTAAACTGAAGGAGAAGCGGAAATTCTTACATTTATTTGCTCATTTTCGCTTTTTTACGCTTCTCCCTTTCCTGGGCATCAATTACGGCTACGGCGGCCATATTGACCATCTCGTCCACGCTTGCGCCCAACTGTAAAATGTGTACGGACTTTTTTAACCCGATCATTATGGGGCCGATAGAATCCGCATTGTTCAGCCCTTTTAAAAGCTTATAGGTAATATTGGCCGAATCCAAATTGGGGAATATCAGCGTATTTACTTTTTTTCCGGCCAGTTTAGAGAAGGGGAAATTATTGTTACAGAGGTCCTGGGTAAGGGCAAAATCGGTCTGTATTTCACCATCTACGACCAAATCGGGGTTTTTATCGTGTAAGATCCGCACGGCATCCCGTACTTTTTGGGCTCCTTTATGGTTGGAAGAGCCAAAGTTGGTGTACGATAACATGGCCACCACGGGGTCAAATCCAAAGGTACTGGCCACATTTGCGGTCATTTGGGCAATTTCCGCCAGTTCTTCCGCATTTGGATCGATATTTATCGAGGTATCCGCCAAAAAAAGCGGTCCCCTTTCGGTAATCATAATGTTTACGGTAGATGCCTTGGTCACACCCTTTGCACGGCCCAAGACTTCAAAAACGGGCTTTAATACTTTAGGATAGGCCCTGGAATATCCGGAAATCATACCGTCCGCATCTCCTTCCACCAACATCATGGAACCAAAATAATTCCTTTTGGCCATATTCACTTTTGCACTGTAACGGGTCTCCCCTTTACGTTTACGGAGCTGCCAAAGTTTATCGGCATACCGGGCACGTATAGTTTTCGACTCGTCCGAAGTTGGATCAATGATCGTAACGTCCGCATCAAACTCCAATTCCTGTTTATTTTTCTCAATGACGTCCTTATTCCCTAAAAGGATGGGAACGGCAATACCCTCTTCATATACGATCTGGGCGGCTTTTAGCACATCCAACAATTCGGCTTCGGTAAAAACAATTCGTTTGGGATTCACCTTGGCCCTGTTATGCAGCATCCTCACCACCTTATTGTCATTACCGGACCGCAGTAAAAGTTCTTCCTCGTATTTATCCCAATCGGCAATGGGAAACTTGGCCACACCACTTTCCATGGCCGCCCTGGCAACGGCAGGAGGGATTTTTGAAATCAAACGGGGATCGAACGGCTTGGGAATAATGTAATCCTTCCCAAAAGCAAGCCTGGTGGTATCATAGGTAATGTTCACCTGCTCCGGTACGGTTTCCTTGGTGAGGTCCGCTAAGGCCCTTACCGCCGCCATTTTCATTTCCTCATTGATCTTGGTGGCCCTTACATCCAGGGCACCCCTAAAAATAAAAGGAAAACCAAGGACATTGTTCACCTGGTTGGGGTGATCGGACCTTCCGGTCGCCATAATAATATCCTTACGGGCCTTGCAGGCCGTATCATAGGCAATTTCCGGATCTGGATTCGCCATGGCAAAAACAATGGGGTTCTTGGACATGGATTTTAACATCTCGGGAGTGACAATATCGGCCATGGACAGCCCTATGAATACATCCGCATTTACCATGGCCTCTTCCAAAGTGTTTATTTTTCGGTCCGTGGCAAATTCCCGCTTAGCTTCGGAGAGGTTTTCCGCATCTTTTCGGATAACACCTTTGCTATCCAACATTACAATATTCTCGGATCTTGCACCAAATGCCTTGTACAGTTTGGTACAGGATATGGCAGCGGCACCGGCTCCACTAACGACAATGTTTACTTTTTCTATTTTCTTTTTGGAGAGCTCCAGGGCGTTCAACAGGGCGGCGGCCGAAATTATTGCCGTACCGTGCTGGTCATCGTGCATTACGGGAATATCCAGTTCCTCTTTTAATCTTCTTTCTATTTCAAAGGCTTCGGGCGCTTTTATATCCTCCAGGTTAATCCCTCCAAAAGTGGGTGCAATGGCCTTTACCGTCTCCACAAATTTATCTACGTCCTCGGTATCCACTTCAATATCCATCCCATCAATATCCGCAAAAATCTTAAAGAGCAGGCTCTTCCCCTCCATCACGGGCTTAGAGGCTTCGGGACCAATATTACCCAAGCCCAATACGGCGGTACCGTTGGAAATAACGGCAACTATATTCCCCTTGGCAGTATATTTATAGACGTTCTCCCTGTCCTTTTCAATTTCCAGGCAAGGCTCGGCCACACCGGGGGAATAGGCCAAAGCCAGATCGCGTTGCGTGGAATAGGGTTTTGTGGGTACCACCTTTATTTTTCCGGGTTGGGGTTTGGCATGGTATATCAGTGCTTCCCTTCTTTGCTTTTGCTTACTCATGAAGTGTTCTTTAAAAAACAAATTTAGGGGTATTCTTTGTAAAGAAGGTGCGCTCCGGGAATTAATGTTCCGGATACCCTATAGATTAGAGGGTTTTGTTTTTTTCGATACAGAAAATGAAGTGTATTGATTATTAGTTAGTTATAGTTTAGAGGTGCAAATAAGGTACATTTTTTATTTGATAATACTCCAGTTATTCCAATAATAGTCAATAGGATTATCAAGGGTTCCAATAAAAATTTGGTTATTCCTAATTTTTAGTACTACTCTAAATCGTTCATATTTTGTGATGTTTTTTATAGCATTAGTGTGAATCAATTCTTCAATTTTATTTGAAGTAAGTATAACGGCTGATTTTGAGCCGTCAGGATGAATCATTACAAACACATAAAAAATATTTCCGGCATGGTCTCTTTCTAAAGAAACTTTTCGCATGTCGAAAATATAGCTATTCGAACCTAGTAAATTAGAAGTCTTAACTTGCAAAGAGAAGAGCTTATTGTTTTTGGTTGCTATAATATCCATGCCAATGTCTACACTCATGATGCTAGCGTTATATCCCCTGAATAATAGTTCTGAGGTCACATAGTGTTCTCCAGCTTTACCGGTGAAACCACTACCGATCTTTTCAATTTGCCCGTTTTCTTTTTTAGAAACTGTTTTTGGTTTTTTTATTGCTCTTTTATTTGGATTGATACTATAAGTAGCAGGTGCAGTTTTAATAAAATCAGAAGCTACACCTTTAGCGTTAATCTCAGTAACTATTTGAGCATTCATTGATGCAGCTGGAGTTTTTCCTTCAGTTTGAAGTATATCTTTCTCTAGAGCAAGTCTGGTAATTTCCTGATAGTGTAGTGGCTTATCTACTTCAGTGAGGATTAATAATGCGGCATTTTTGAATTTATTCATATCTAGGACAACTTTATTTATGCTTCCATATTGCCTTACTCTTTTGATATTTCAATCAATGCTTCTTGTTTTGCGTCATATCTAACGTTTACAATATCACCATTTAATATTAGACCAATTACTTTGTTAATTATTGGTAAAGGAACGACAAACCATTCTCGTGGCGTTATCCTATTTCCTTTCTCGTCATTTATATCAATGTTTAGGCAAACCTCTGCAAAAAAGCGATGGATTAGATGCTCAAATTTTTGAGCATTCAAATTGTAGGTTTTATATGATGCCACGATATCAACATCTGCCATCAAATAGGTAGGTTCTTTTGAAGCATTTTTAATCCTTTCTGGAACAGGAACTGTCGAATAACCTATTTTATAAAGATTAATTATTGTGGAAATTTTATCATGAGTTGATTTTGATTTTAGTACATAAACCCAGCCAGTTTCTATGTCTTCTTCATTAACTGCATTTGCATTATTAAATAATTCTTTTTCAATTTCAGAATCAGGATTTGTAACCATTTGTCCATTGTAATGCAAAACCTTGTATAAGGATTGGAACATCATATTTGATTTTGTGCCATTTTCGAAAATAGTAACTGTGCGTCCATCTGGCCTATTGTGCACACCACTATCAAATTCTTGTATCCTTTTTTCCCACTCAATACTTTCTAAATAAAGAAGAATGCCGTTATTGATGTAATATTCATTGGTCTTTAAAGATTCGTAGTTAAAATTGACAAGTTTTCTTTTACCTTCTCTGAGCTCTTTTTGAACTTGTTTGAATTTATCTTCATACAATGCAAACTCCTCATCTTTCATGGGTTTTCTTCTAGCCACAAAATCTGTTTCCGCTCTTTCAGTAATACTTGGAACATGCTTTATCTTAAAAATTGACAAGGCCTCTTCAGTATCCAATATGCCTAAATCATCATCTTTTATAATATCAGCTACTGACTTAATTTCTTCTTTGGTGTTTAAGAGGTTATGAATATCGTATTGCTTTAGTGTTTCTATTTTACTTGCATCATTTCGCAAGGCTTTTAATCTTGATAGTAGTTTAAATTCAGTGACATTAGTAGCTTCTGGTTCTCTATTATTTTTTTCAAAAAAGACATTAATCTCTTGGAACAATTCGATTAAACGTTCATCTTCAGATTTTACATTAGATTTTTTGGGTTTGGAATCTAAAATTCCAAATTCATCATCATTAAAAATATCTTCTAATGTCTTTTTTTTACTCATTAGTTACTGCTTTTCTTTTTGCTTCTTTTAAGAATATGATTGCCTCTGCCAAACGTCTTTCTTGAGGATCAAAAGCTTGGATACTAGGTTGTTCTCCTGTTTTTGCAATCCAATTTTTTACTTTAGGCCATAATATGATTGCTTCTTCTTCCGTCATGCGGATTCTTGTTGCATCAATAGTTTCTTGTATTGCTTTAAATACAGATGCTGTAACTGATTTTGATAATATTTCGAATGCTTTCTGAAATGGATTGATAGTGTCAATCAAATCAATGTTTATATCATCGATATTCACAAAACTATCTGCCAGACGAATAAAACGTTTGTCTCCTTGTTCTTCTACAATCCCATTCTTGATAACAGAATCAACCACGACGTGTTGGCGTACGGCTTCCACTTCTTCATCTGTTAAATCTGGATACGTTTCTTTGATAATTTTAGGTATCAATACTTTATTGATGACTTCGGGGTCAACGTTCCCTGGCATTGCCTTCAGCATAGTATCATCCTGCATAATTTTAGCCTTTAAGTCATTGAGGTCTGACTCTATAATATCTTTGGCTCTTTGGGAACTAGGTAGTTTAAACCCTCTAATTTTTATAGTAGAATCATCTTCCTCTGTTTCTTCTTTATCTCCTTCAGGAAACTTAGGTTTGAACTTCCAATTGGGAGCCAATACCTGCTCCATTAATAAAGAAGCTGTAATGGCCTTCAACATATTGTTTACTGCCAATTTTACTTCATCATTCTCGGCATCTGGTTGAGCAATTAGGTTTGTGAATTGCGCATGAGTTTTGTTTTCACTATCTCTTGTTGCTCTACCGATAATTTGAATTATTTCGGTTAAAGAACCTCGATATCCAACGGTTAAGGCATGTTCACAATAAGGCCAATCAAAACCCTCTTTTGCCATACCTAATGCTATGATAATATCAATATCATCAACACTTGATACATTACGTAAATATTCTTGAATTTTATCTCTTTCTTTTTGTACATCGTAAACTAAATCAGCAACTTTTAATAGTTTTCCCGATTTTTTACTTCTAACAAAATTAACATTCGTATCAGGGTCTTGATATTCTAAATCTCCCAAGCTATCAATTATCCTTGCTACTTCCTGTTCTTTATCTTTAGTAGATTCCCCTGAATTAACACTTGGAATATGGACTATTGTTTTTTTGTTTTCATCTAAAATTTCATCAATAGCATCTGTATATCTACCTTGATAAAAATGATAACCAATACCTAAAGATTTTAAATAGTCGTAACCATTTAATTGTTGGTAATAATCGTATTTAACCTTAATGAATTTTTCTTCATCTTCTGGTAATAAAATAGGTACGCTATCACCTCTAAAAAAAGAACCTGTCATCGCTACTACGTGTGCAGTAGATTTAGATATTACACTACTTAAAACCAACCCTAATTTATTATCGCCATCTACAGAAACGTGATGAAATTCATCTATAGCTAATAAGCAATCGTTTAGTTGTTTTTCGTCTATTGCTTCAAACGCAAAACGTAGGGTTGCGTGTGTACATATTAAGATTTGCTCATCTGTTTCTAAAAACTCTAAAAAGGCTTTTACTTTACTTTGGTCACCTCCAGGTGTACAAAGGTTATATTTAGGATTAGGAATCCAATCTGCAAAAAAACCAAATTGCTGCAATTCTGTTTTGGCAAACGAACTACCAATAGACCTTTCTGGAACAGCTACAATAACCTTTTTTATACCTTGATTTACTAATTTATCTAAACCAATAAACATTAATGCACGAGATTTACCAGAAGCTGGTGGTGCTTTAATTAATAAGTATTGAGCTGTACGAGCTTCAAATGCTTTTTGTTGCATTTCTCTCATACCATATTCATTGGTACTTTTACTTTTACCTGTTTGTTGGTATTTTACGTGTACTATATCTGGCATATATTAAGCTTTCTTTTTACGTGTTCTTTTAGGTTTTTCTAACAAGGTATTTTTGTTTATCATTTTTTCATATTCCTTAAAGAGATATTCTAAACGCTCTGTATCACTCTCAAACGGCTTTAAACGATAACAACGCTCAATAGCTAAATCTAATTGATGGTGCGCTTCTTTTAAGCCTTTAGGCATTTTATCTGGGTCATATAATTGAGCCATTGTTTTCCCTGAATGTTTTTCACGCTCTTCTAAAATCTCAAAAACGTGTAGATTAATTTGCTCTTTTTGTTTTTTATTGATTTCTGGAAAAGGAAATGTGTTATAACATAGTTTAGCGGAATATCGGTAATCTGACTTTAATTTTCCACTAACATTTTTAACCCAAACCATATGCATTTTTGAAGTAATTATTCCAAACACCCATATTTCAGCATTGTAAATTGCAAAGTTTGGTGCGACAATTACATAATTAGAATCCAGAAAACCTATTGGAATATAATCTCTTCTCTCTGATGAAACACTTGGTATTATTATTGAATCCGTATTTAAATATCGGACTTCTGCAAATCTGTAAGGTACACAAGCTAATTCTTGTGTAGATTTTCTTTTGCTTTCTAGTCTTGACTTCTCTGTCGCTTTAATTCGCCTTTCAACAAATGGAAGTGAATATGCTAGTTCTTTATTAGTTTCATCTATCCATAAACAATATTTTTCTTTTCCTCTTATAAATTCTAAAGCACCAACTAAATTTTTAATTAAAGGTTCGGATTTTGGTTCAACTTTCAATAACTCATTTTTCTCTTTTTCAGTAAGCAATAAATTTCCTCCATCATTAGCCATACTTCCAAAATTAATTTCTGGAACTTTTGAAAGAGGATTGCTTCTGTTTTGCACGTAAGTGTTCTTTGCATCAACTAAATATGGATTTATGTTATTAGTCTTTTTCTCTAAACTTTCTATGTACAAATATTTTGGTTTGTTAGAAATATTGCGAAGATTAACTATTATAACTATTACACCTGCATTGCCTTTAGCATTATTAGTCCATTTAAATGATTGATGAGCAAAACCTATTTCTATTTTTTCAGAAAGCAAATGAGGCCATATTAAAGCTACTTGTTCTCCTTGGCAAATAGAATTTGTTGATACAAAAGCACATTCTGAATTAGAATCTTCAATGTATTCCTTTGCCTTATAAAACCAACAAGCAATGTAATCCATATTATTAAATCCTTTAATATTATGAAATACGATATTCATATCTTTTTTTTGCTCCGCATCTTGTAACCTTGCACCCAAATAAGGCGGATTTCCTAAAATATAAATTTCATCATCTGCTTTTTTAGGACAGGTGTCTTCCCAATTTAAACGTGCCGCATTACCTTGTGTAATATGTCCAGCTTCTTTTAGAGGTAAAATAGGTTTAGCTCTACCAAAATCGTATAATTCATCTGTAAATATTTTATTCATTTGGTGCTCTGCTAACCATAATGATAGTATTGCCATTTCGTGAGCAAAATCATCTAACTCTATACCATAAAATTGTGATAGTTTTACTTCTGTAAATACAAAAGAGTATTGCGGCTCTAACTCATTAATTTGTTTCCAAATTTTTATTTCTAATTTTCTTAATTCTTTATACGCAATAATTAAAAAATTACCACTGCCACAAGCAGGATCAAATATTTTAAGTTTTGATATTCTGTATATTAATTGACGTAACTTTTTAGTATTCTCTTTGTGCTTTTCAAACTCTTCGTATAATTCATTTAAAAACAAAGGTTCAATCACTTTCATAATATTAGGTACAGAGGTATAGTGCATACCTAAACCACTACGATATGCAGGATTTACAACTGCTTGTATCATAGAACCAAAAATATCTGGATTGATTTCGCTCCAATCTAAATCACCACATTCTAAAATAATTTTGCGAGCTTCTTTTGTGAACTTTGGTGAAATAATATTATCCCTAAATAAACCTCCATTTACATAAGGAAACTCTCTAAAGTGTGATGCTTCTTTACTGTTATCTTTTGTATCGAGAACCTTAAAGAGTCTATCTAAAAAGATATTTACATCTGTACCATCTTTTTTGGTATGCTGTGCTAGCGTATCTGTAAACATTCCCTCAATAGGAAATATGTCAGTATCTTCAGCAAAAAAACAGAAGAGTAAGCGCGATAGAAAGATGTTTAAGTTATGACCTCCATCATCATACACATTAGGGTTTTTAGTTACTAATATATCATAGAGTTTCGCCATCTTGTATGACGCTTTTCTATCTGCATAATTCTCATTTTTCTGAGAATATTTTTCTTGTCCAGCCCAAGGCAAAAAGAATCCATAGTGTTTATGGATTTCAAGAATAGGCGTATCTAAAGTCAACCCTGTTCTTATATCTTTTGCTAATAAAGTCCTGTAATCTGTAACTATTACAAAACGTGGATTATGCTTTAATGAATCTACATCTTTAGTTAATTCATCAATGGTATTTAATAGTGTTCCAGATTCAACCTCTTTAAAAAGCATTTTACTTTTATAAAGGACCTCTCCTTTAACTCTGGATAAATTAAAATCCCCTTTTTTTAAGCGAGTGATAGACGTTTTGGATATACCATATGCTTTCAGTAAATCGAATATGAATTCTTTTTTGTTGAAATTTTGGACTAAAGTAGTTACATTCTTTTCTATTTGAGATGCATTCATTGATAGGCGCAGAGATTAATAATTTAAAATTAGTAATCTTTTGACTGTTAAGGAATCAATTATCGCTTTTTAAATATTTTTCTTAAAATAATTTACATCATGTTTGACCAAAAGTCTTTTGTGCTACTTTCTATAACAAAGAATAACAAGGACATTTTGGAAAAATTAGCTGATAGTAAATTCGCCCGTAATTTCTCTACTTGAAAAAAGGTATAGATTTAGGTATTACTTTCTAACCCAAAAAATCGATATTTCGTTTTAAACCGGAAAATTTGGTACGTTTTACCGCAGATTTTTGGAATACTCTTTTAAATACCTCTTCCGTAATTTCCTCCCAATCTTTTTTGGTCATGGACAGGAGGTCCGGATGCGGATCAAAAAGGGGCTCCCGGTGCGGTTTGGAAAATCGGTTCCAGGGGCAAACATCCTGGCAAACATCACAACCGAACATCCAATCATCAAATTTGCCTTGGAACTCCGTGGGTATCCCATTTTTTAACTCGATCGTAAAATAAGAGATGCATTTACTCCCGTCTACCTCATAAGGGGCAACAATGGCCTGGGTAGGGCAGGCATCCAAACAGGCGGTACAGGTACCGCAATGGTCGGTTACGGGCGAATCGTATTCCAGTTCCAAATCCACGATCAGTTCAGCTATAAAATAGAAAGAACCTACTTGTTGGGTCAACAGGTTACTGTGCTTGCCGATCCACCCCAAACCGCTCTTAGCGGCCCAGGCCTTATCCAGAACGGGAGCGGAATCCACAAAGGCACGGCCATGTACCGCTCCGATCTCGCTGGAAATAAACTCCTGCAACTGTCTTAATTTGGATTTGATCACATGGTGATAGTCCTTCCCGTAGGCATATTTGGAAATTTTATAGGAATCCGGGACTTGCTTTTCGGACGGATAGTAATTCAGTAAAAGGGAAATCACGGATTTTGAGCCTTCCACCAATTTTGTGGGATCCAGGCGTTTGTCAAAATGATTTTCCATATAGCCCATTTCACCGTGCATGTTCCGGTCCAACCATTTCTCCAAACGCGGGGCCTCCGCTTCCAAAAATTCGGCCTTGGAGATTCCACAGGACAAAAAACCGAGGCGCTGGGCTTCGGTCTTGATCATTGTTGTATGTTTCTCCTTTGGGTTCAAATCAAAAAAGCCCTCCCTGGGCATTTCCCTTGATCCTGCCCAAATGTTTATAGGCCAGCTCCGTTACTTCCCGGCCACGCGGTGTACGCATGATAAAACCCTGCTGTATCAAAAAAGGCTCATAGACCTCTTCTATGGTCTCGGCACTTTCGGAAACGGCCGTTGCCAAGGTCGTTATCCCAACGGGTCCGCCCTTGAATTTGTCTATGATGGTCATCAATATCTTATTGTCCATTTCATCCAGGCCATGGGCATCTACATTCAGGGCCTTTAGACCAAATTTGGAGATGTCCATATCTATCTTACCATTTCCCTTTATCTGGGCAAAATCTCGTACCCTGCGGAGCAGTGCATTACAGATACGGGGCGTTCCCCTGCTCCTGCCCGCAATCTCGATCGCGGCATTATGGGCAATGGGAACCTTTAAGATCTCCGCACTGCGCTCTACGATGGTAGACAGCAATTCGGTGGAGTAATACTGAAGCCTGCTCTGGATCCCAAAGCGGGCACGCATGGGAGAGGTCAACAGACCGGAACGTGTGGTAGCGCCTATCAATGTAAAAGGGTTCAGGTTGATCTGTACGGAACGTGCATTGGGCCCCGTTTCGATCATGATATCGATCTTATAGTCTTCCATGGCGGAGTACAGGTATTCTTCCACTATAGGGCTCAAACGGTGTATCTCATCTATGAACAGCACATCGCGCTCGTCCAGATTGGTCAACAGTCCCGCTAAATCCCCGGGCTTGTCCAAAACGGGGCCGGAGGTAATCTTTATTCCCACACCGAGCTCATTGGCCAGAATATGCGCCAAAGTCGTTTTTCCCAGGCCCGGAGGGCCATGGAACAAGGTATGGTCCAGAGCCTCTCCCCTAAGGTTGGCCGCTTCCACAAAAACCTTAAGGTTTTCAAGAACCTGCTCCTGCCCCGTAAAATCATCAAAAGTGACCGGCCGCAATGCCCTTTCCATATCTGTTTCGGCATCCGAAAAATGTTCTCCCGTAGGATCCAAATACTCATTCATAGGCTAACAAAGATAGCGGAAAAAGAAAAAAGACCGCCATGCTTTTTAGACGAGGGAACAAGATTGTTCCAGCGTAAATAAAATTCGTAATTTCATTTTATGGAAAAGAAAATTTACGCCTCGGGAATACTACAGTACATTCCCTTTTTTTATGTGATCTGGTCGGACGACCTGGTCTCCGTTTCAGAAATAAACGTAGTAGAAAAGGCAATAGCCACGGATCCTACTTTGACTGCCGAAGAAAAGAAACAGTTAAAATCCTGGCTGGACGTAAACCGCCCGCCTTCCAATGCGACATTCAAACACTGGAAACAGATCGTTTCCCATTCAAACATAAAACTGATCGAGGACGAAACCTATCCATTGGCTTTTTTTAGTCAAAAAGTAGTCTGTTCCTATTATGATACCTGCCCCTTTAACGACCACCTTAGGGACATTGAAATCAATTTGGGCATACAACCCAATCATTACAATCATTTATTCGATATTGAGGTACAGCACAAAGCAACTTCCGATTTTTACAATGCCCCTGAAATCGATGCGATCTTAAAAGGAAAACATGCAGAGGCCATCGATGGGTTTAGAGCGGTCCTGAAAGATCCGGTTTTTAAATGGGATATACATCGCGATAAGGAGGTGTTCAGAAAAAAGGTTTTGGAACAGGTCCGGTCGCTCTCAAAAAAGGGATACGGTGCCATGGCCTACCCAAAGGGATACGGTGGCACGGGAGATATGGAAGGCTATGCGGCTATTTTTGAACATTTGATGTATGTAGACGGCAGTCTCGCCATAAAGTTCGGCGTACAGTTTGGGCTCTTTGGCGGCAGTATTCAGAAACTGGGCACCAAAAAGCATCATGATAACTATCTTGGAAAAGCCGGGACAGCGGAATTGTTAGGGTGCTTTGCAATGACGGAAACCGGTCACGGTTCCAATGTGCGCGGTATTAAGACTACGGCTACCTATGATAAAAATTCGGATTCCATAGTTATCCATACCCCGGGAAAAAATGACAATAAGGAGTATATTGGAAACGCCCTTCATTCCAAAATGGCCTCCGTATTCGCACAATTGATCGTTGACGGAAAAAATGAAGGCGTACACGCCATATTGGTTCCTTTACGTGATGAAAACCATACGCTGCTCCCGGGGATTACCGTTGAGGACAATGGTTATAAACTGGGACTAAACGGCGTAGATAACGGGAAAATATGGTTTGATCAGGTTCGTGTTCCCAGAGAGAATTTATTGGATAAATACGGAAGTATCACGAATAACGGACACTACCATTCGGATATAAAAAATGCCCATAAACGCTTTTTTACCATGCTGGGCACACTTGTTGGAGGACGGATATGCGTAGCCCGAGCGGGATTGGGCGGAGCTAAAATGGCGTTGACCGTGGCGGTCAAACACGCCCTTAAGAGAAGACAGTTCAATGATAGTATAAAGGTACAGGAAGATCTGTTGATGGATTATCCGACACATCAATTACGGCTCATCCCCTTGGTCGCGTCCGCTTATGTATATCATATCACCCTGGATAAAATGATGGCGGTCTATTGTGACGAATCACAACCGGACAAGCGTATTGTGGAAACCAAGGTGGCGGGATTAAAATCCGTCATAACCTGGTATGCCAATAGCACCATTCAGGAATGCCGGGAAGCCTGTGGTGGAAAAGGGTATTTGACAGAAAACCGCATAGCCGACCTCAAAGGGGATGTGGACATTTTCACCACTTTTGAAGGGGACAACAATGTGCTGTTGCAATTGGCCGCAAAAGGTGTACTGTCCAATTTTAAGGCTGAATTCAACAGTGCCGGATTTTCATCTGTCCTAAAGCTTTTGGGTACGCAATTAAGTGATAAGCTCACCACCATAAACCCGGTATATTCCAACAAAGTGGATCCTGAACACCTGTACAATCCCAAGTTCCATAAACACGCTTTTGATTATCGTACCCGGAGACTCACCTATACTTTGGCCATGCGGATAAGGAACTACATTAAAAAAGGCATCCCTTCCTACCAGGCCTTCCTTAAAGTACAGACCCATTTATTGGCATTGGGAAAAGCCTATAGTATTGAACTGGCCTATCGTACTTTCACCGATTTTACGGAAGGAATCGCAGATACCAAGAACAGGGCATTGTTTCAGAAACTGGGTACGCTCTACGCCCTGCATGAAATACGAAAAGATGCTTCCTGGTATCTGGAACAGGGGTATTTAAACGGTACCAAGTCTAAGGCCATACGCCAGCGTACGGAACGGTTGTCAACAGAATTGCGACCTCATATAGCAGTACTCGTGGACGGTTTTGGCATTCCGGACCATTGTTTATCCGCTCCTATTGTCAAGTAAACCACCATGGATTAGAAATCCATAGTTTTAAACAAAAGAATGAAATTCTTCTTAGAGTTCACCTGTCATTCCAAATGAGGCACGAAGAGGAATCCCATTATTATCAAGATTTCTCGTCACTCGTTCCTCGCTCTGTCGAAATAACAAGATATCCTTAAACATTTATAGAAACCAACGTAACTGCAACGAATCCCGATAGCTCGGGAGCAGGGTTTTAATCTTTAATTTGATAATAAAAAAATTCTTAAAACCGATTGCCTTCAAAACAAGACCATAGGAAAAACCCATTTAAATCAGTCTTTCGCCTTTCGCAATTGGGAAGTATCCAGAAAGTCAAGAATGGTAATCTTGGGGTTCCCATATAAATTTGTCCTGGAAGACCCCCTGGAGGACAGTTGAAAATCATTCAACACCTTTATCCGGGCATTTGGGGAATCTTCGGAGATGAGCAAAGCCGACCGAGCCTCTAAATTCTCGGCCTTAAGGTTCGTGTTCCCGTACAGTTTTGCCATGAGAAAATCCGATGTCCCCTCCAGTTTTGCGGAGGCATTTTTATACATATAGACCGTGTTCTTCTCACCAGTAGAATACACCCTCACATCTATACGGTCCTTTAGGGTAAGATTAAGGGAATCACTCGCTAAATTAAAATCCCCCGAACTTATTTCGTCCATATTAATATCAATGATGTCCGCCGTGGCATTCAATTCCAATCTTGAAGTACCCGAAGTGTTTACATACAACCTGTCTGAAGAAATGACATCTTTCATGCTTATTTCTCCCTTTTTCATGGTTATGGCCGCCAACTCCGTATAAAAAACGGTAATATTCAATTTCTTCTTGGAAGTGATGTTATAGAACGATGAAATGATCAAAGTACTATCGGCGACCTTAAACTTTAGAACATCTATTAAGTTATCATCAATTTCCAGCCCATACCCCTCATTGGAAGATTTTTGCAAGACTATTTCCAAATCGTCATTTAACTGAATGGCGTGAAATGGGGGCAAGTCCTCACGAACTTCCACTACGTTCTTATTTCCTTTTATTTTCGGTTTTCTTTGGGCACTTACCTGAAATCCTACTATACCTACAAGCAATAAAAAGGCAACTCTTTTCATATATTCTTTATTGATAAATATAAAATGAAGGTATCCATTTTTGACTTAAAGACAAAATATCCAACAGCTACTACTGACCGATCTTCAAAAAAAAATGCCCGACTCATCTAGTCGGGCATTTTAATTAAATTCTATTCGCTATCAATGATTGAGCTCTTCTTCGTCATCTTGCAAAGGAACATCTTGCGGTACAAAATCCTGGCCGGGAATAATGTATTCCCCGTTAGCGTCCACTTTACTGTAATCATAGGCCCAACGGTGTACCTCCGGAATGGGGCCGTCCCAGTTACCGTGAATGTGTTTCATTTCCGCTGTCCATTCCAATGTGTTAGAATTCCAGGGATTCTGTGGTCCTTTCTTTCCATAGAATATACTTCTTATAAAATTGAAGACAAATACCAATTGAGCGGCACCGGCTATCAAGGCGAATACGGTCATCAAAACCTGTATATCGGTAAGTTCATCGAACATGGGGAAAGCGGTATTTTCATAGTACCTCCTGGGCACACCTGCCATACCCACAAAGTGCATGGGAAAGAATACACCATAGGCACAAATGGCCGTTACCCAAAAATGGACATATCCCAAATTCTTGTTCAGCATCCTTCCTTCGAACATTTTAGGGAACCAATGGTAAACCCCGGCAAAAAGTCCGTAAAGTGCAGAAATCCCCATTACCAAGTGGAAGTGGGCCACTACAAAATAGGTATCGTGTACGTTGATATCCAACGTACTGTCCCCTAAAATAATTCCTGTTAAACCACCCGTAATAAAAGTAGATACCAAACCTATGGAAAACAACATGGCCGGATTCAACTGCAAATTACCTTTCCACAACGTAGTTATATAGTTGAAGGCCTTCACCGCCGAAGGTATCGCGATCAATAAAGTCGTAAATGTAAATACGGAGCCTAAGAACGGGTTCATTCCGGATATAAACATATGGTGTCCCCATACAATGGTAGACAGGAACGCAATGGCCAAAATAGAGGCTATCATGGCACGGTATCCAAAAATAGGTTTACGTGCGTTTGTGGACATGACCTCAGAGGTAATACCCAAAGCCGGAAGGAGTACAATATACACCTCGGGGTGTCCTAAAAACCAAAATAAATGTTCGAATAATACGGGAGACCCTCCTTGATAGTGCAATACCTCTCCCTGAATGAATATATCCGAAAGAAAGAAAGAGGTACCAAAACTCCTGTCCATAATCAACAACAAGGCCGCCGACAATAAAACCGGAAAGGAAATTACCCCGATAACAGCGGTAACAAAGAAAGCCCAAATGGTCAAGGGCAATCTGGTCATAGTCATCCCCTTTGTTCTTAGATTAAGTACCGTAACGATATAATTCAACGATCCCAAAAGTGAGGATGCTATAAAAATTGCCATAGAAACCAACCATAGGGTCATACCCATACCGGAACCCGGCTGTGCCATAGGCAAGGCACTCAATGGTGGATAAATGGTCCAACCTGCCGCTGCGGGACCAGCCTCTACAAATAAGGAAATGACCATAATAACGCTGGATGTAAAGAACAACCAGTAAGAAACCATGTTCAAGAAACCGGAAGCCATATCCCGCGCCCCGATCTGCAGGGGAATCAATAAGTTACTAAAGGTACCGCTTAGACCTGCCGTTAATACAAAAAATACCATAATGGTACCATGTATGGTTACCAATGCCAAATAGACATCCGCATCCATTACACCATCGGGTGCCCATTTCCCCAAAAGTGCTTCAAAAACAGGGAAGGACTCACCGGGCCAGGCCAATTGCATCCTGAACAATAAAGACATGGCTATACCAATGAACCCCATAATCAAACCAGTAATCAAATACTGTTTTGCAATCATCTTGTGGTCTTGGCTAAAGATGTATTTTGTTACAAATGTTTCTTTATGATGATGTCCATGATCGTCATGTGCGTGATCATCTACGTGTGCATTTGCTGTTGCTACTGACATAATCTAATTGAATTTCTTTTATTTAATTTTTTTTCCAGCCCGGACTATTGTATCGATGCCACCATTGTTTGCTTAAATGTCCGTTGATCGGCCATCCACTTATTGTATTCCTCTTCTGTTTCTACAATAATTTTCATCTGCATGTTATAATGTGATTTTCCACATATTTTATTACACAGCAATACATAGTCAAATTCCCACGGATCCAACACTTCCCCACCTTTAGCGGATTTTTCGGCCCTGATTTTATTCGTTCTTTTTACTTTGGCGACCACATCCGGATTCTGGCGCATTTGCTCCGTAGTATAGATAGGTGTAAAGGAAAATTCCGTGACCATACCCGGTACGCAGTTCATCTGTGCCCTAAAATGTGGCATATAAGCTGAATGCAATACATCTTGTGAACGCATTTTAAAGTTTACTTTTCTACCTACGGGCAGGTGTAACTCCTTTACGATAACATCATCGGCACCATATGAATCGGCCTCATCAAGACCCAATACATTTGCACGGTCAATATCTATCATCCTAACGTTGGCCCCTCCCAAAACGTTATCATCACCTGCATATCTGGCCGTCCAGTTAAACTGCTGTGCATAGAGCTCAATGATCAAGGGGTCATCCTCATCGTTTACATCCATGATATTGGTCCATGTATAAAGACCCCAAAGTATCAGGCCAGCCAATACGATGACAGGAATAATGGTCCAAATAAATTCCAATCGATCATTATCGGCATAGAATAATGCCTTTTTACCTTTTTCACCCCTGTATTTATAACCAAAATAATGTAACAAGGCCTGTGTAAGGGTCTGTACGATAAAGATGATGACAAAGGAGACCAGCATCAAGTAATCATATTCCCCACCATGGGCAGAAGCCGCTT
Organism: Maribacter spongiae; assembly: GCF_047345125.1. Classification (NCBI taxonomy): domain Bacteria; kingdom Pseudomonadati; phylum Bacteroidota; class Flavobacteriia; order Flavobacteriales; family Flavobacteriaceae; genus Maribacter; species Maribacter spongiae. The sequence goes on from NZ_JBLFEQ010000004.1 coordinate 135,907, forward strand.
CGGGCAACAAGAATTTGCTGTATTTCCAAAAACTGAAAATTGTAATCCCGTATATAAAAATAAGGAAACCGAACAGTAAATAACCGTTGTACTTATTATCCTTGTCCGAAGCTATTTCCGAATTAGCCGTTCTAAGCTGAGAAAGTTCAAATATCTTGGTCATTTGCCATATAGCAATTGCTACAAGAACTAAAACAGCTAAAGTCAATAATGTCGTCATTGTATGATTTGAAATTATACTTTAAAACTCTTTAATAATGAAAGTGCTTACTTTCTTCGATAAATGGATTCCTTTTTGGTTGCAATGGTGCCGAGGTCAATGCCCGGAATACCCAAAAGATAAATAATCCGGCAAAAAACAGGATAGCGCTTATCTCCGGAATCCCTATATACCATTGATCACCTACCGTTGCTGGCATGATCGCATTAAAAATATCCATATAATGTCCGGCCAGTATAACGATTCCGGCCATGACCACAAACCAATTCAATCGCTTATAATCACTGTTCATCAACAGCAGCACAGGAAACAAAAAGTTCATGGCCACCATTCCGAAAAATGGCAATCTATAGTCCTGGATTCGTGTTACGTAGTAAGTTACTTCTTCCGGGATATTGGAGTACCATATCAACATAAATTGCGAGAACCATAGATAGGTCCAGAAAATACTGATACCGAACATAAACTTGGCCAAATCGTGAATATGGCTGTCATTAACTTCTTCTAAATATCCCTTGGATTTCAAATAGATGGTGACCATGGCTATTACCGTAATCCCGGATACGAACATACTGGCAAAAATATACCATCCGAACAGGGTACTGAACCAGTGTGGATCCACGCTCATAATCCAATCCCAGGACATAATGGATTCCGAAATCAAATAGAAAACCAAGAAAGCCGCGGAAATTCTAAAATTCAATTTAAATTTGGAGTTATCATCGGATTCGTCCTGTTCCAATGATAGTTTCCTGGAATATTGACGGTATGCGATCCAACCTCCTAGGAAAATGGCAGCCCGTATCAGGAAAAAGGTAGGGTTTAGATACCCGGATTTACCCTGCAAAAGTGCATCGTGGGCCACTACATCCGCATCCATCCAAACAAATAAATGATTCATATGCAATACCGATAATACCAATATCACGAACACTATAATTCCACCGGGAACCAAATAGGAGGTAATGCCCTCCATAACCCTAAACAACAATGGGGACCAACCTGCCTGTGCGGCCCTTTGAACGGCATAGAACGCCAACACCCCCAGAGCGATCATCATAAAAAAGAAGGCAGCTACGTATAATGCGGCCCATGGTTTGTTCTGCAATTGGTGCAATACGTGTTCATCGTGCGCAGCGTCATGCCCTCCCCCATGTGCAGCCTCATTACCATGACCGTCTTTGGCCATCGCATGGGACGCTTCCGCGGCATGATCATTTCCATGACCGCCATTATGACTTGCAACTATTGCCTTTGCCTCTTCAACGGTGCCGGGTGCGGCAAGAAATCCACCGATAATGCCCAACAGCCCAACAGCCATTAAGATAATGGAACCTATTTTTAGTCTATTCGAAAACGTATACATACTATAAGATTGCCTATTATTTTGTTAAATCTTCTTTCAATTTCATCACATACTCGGAAACCTGCCACATTTCCGTTGTATTCATTTGTGAGGCATACGACCCCATAGAATTCAATCCGTATTGTACGGTATGAAAAGTTGTTCCAACGGTAATATTACGGGCCACATCATCATAACTGGGCACACCCAATATCTTTTCCCTTTTTACCAAAGTACCTTGCCCCTTACCTTTTGGGCCATGGCAAATGGCACAATAGATATCGTACATTTCCTTACCATTACTCAGGTTTTCATCTTGATCTAAAGAATCTAACGGACTCTGGTTCAGTCTAGCCAATTCCTTTCCCTCGGGCGTATTCTCGAACCCATATGGCAACCAACCCCTATTAATGGTATTTGCCGGTGGAGACATGGCTTCTGATCGCCCGGGCAAAAAATCGACTTCTCCGTATGCTTCATAGCCCACAGGTTCATACATATTGGGCATGTATTGATAGTTTGGCTGGCTCTTATCAAAACAAGAGGCCAACACGACCAACAAACCAAAAGCAATTCCTATTGTCTTAAAACTGTTCATATTCAATGACTGTTTTTTTCTGATATATTTATTTCCACAGCTCCCGTACCCGCTAATAAATCTTTCAATTCCCGTTCATTACCATGAATCTCTATCTCCATTAAAAAATGGTCATCGGTGGTACGCACATCGGGGTTCTCCGCTTTTTTAAAGGGCCACAACCTACTTCTCAGGTAAAATGTAATTACCATTAAATGCGCCGCAAAGAACACCGTAAGTTCGAACATTACAGGAACAAACGCGGGCATGTTCTCTATATAACTAAAGCTGGGTTTACCTCCTATATCCTGAGGCCAGTCTTTGATCATAATAAAATTCATCATCACGATCGCGACCGTTAGCCCAATGCATCCATATATAAAGGACGTAATGGCAATACGTGTAGGTGCCAAGCCCATGGCCTTGTCCAAGCCGTGTACCGGAAAAGGGCAATACACTTCCTCGATATGGTGTTTGGCCGCCTTAACTTTCTTTACAGCATGCATCAGCACGTCATCATCGTTGTAATATGCCTGTATAACTTTAGATGCCATTGTTCTATCTAATTTATTTAATCAGCAGTCATCGGTTGTGCAGTTAGCAGAAATCTTTGCAAAATTCCGTACACTGCTTAACCGTTACTACTTACTGTTTAATTTTTTTGCCTGTCCTGCCCAATCATCTCGTTGCGCCCTCCCGGGAAAAGATCCGGTAATGGAATCCAGCAGGTTATATTCTTTTTCAGTCATCTTTGCCACTTGGGCAAAGGTAAATATGCCTATTTCATTTAAGGTCGTTTCCATTTGAGGACCGATACCTTTTACTTTTTTCAAGTCGTCCGGTGTCTCCTTGGTCGAGTCAAAAGCACCTATGGAACTGAGCAATTCCGACACGCCCTCCTTATCTCCGATTGCAGGGGCTTCATCTTTCACCAACACATCCTCCGTAACAGTATTCTTTATTTCAACCTTAGTATTGGAAATTTGATAAAGCGGTTTCCCGGCATCCCTTAATTTTTTATAACGCTCCCCGGACGATTTTAAAATCGATTTTACTTCCGCCTGGGCGATTACAGGGAAGGTCCTTGAATACAACAGGAACAACACAAAAAAGAATCCTATGGTACCGATAAATATTCCGATGTCCACAAAGGTAGGTGAGAACATGGTCCAGGACGATGGCAAATAATCCCGGTGCAATGAGGTAACTATAATTACAAAACGCTCGAACCACATTCCAATGTTCACTACTATCGAAATAAAGAAAGAGAACATAATGCTTGTACGCAATTTCTTGAACCACATGAACTGTGGTGAGAACACATTACAGGTCATCATGGCCCAATAGGCCCACCAATAAGGCCCCGTAGCCCTGTTAAGGAATGCATATTGTTCATATTCCACACCGGAATACCATGCCATGAACAGTTCCGTAATATAGGCACAGCCCACAATGGAACCTGTAATCATAATTACAATGTTCATTAATTCGATATGCTGAACGGTAATATAGGCTTCCAGACTACACACCTTCCTCATAATGATCAAAAGGGTGTTCACCATGGCAAACCCGGAGAAAATAGCCCCTGCCACAAAATATGGAGGGAAAATGGTAGTATGCCATCCCGGTATTACCGATGTGGCAAAATCAAAGGATACGATGGTATGCACGGAAAGTACCAAAGGTGTGGCCAAACCTGCCAGAACCAGGGAAACTTCCTCAAAACGTTGCCAATCCTTGGCACGCCCGCTCCATCCAAAGCTCAATAAGCTATATATCTTTTTTTGAAAAGGCAATATCGCCCTATCCCGAATCATTGCGAAATCCGGTAACAGTCCCGTCCACCAGAATACCAAGGAAACGGATAGATAGGTTGAAATGGCAAATACGTCCCAAAGTAACGGGGAATTAAAATTGACCCACAAGGAACCAAATTGGTTAGGTATGGGCAATACCCAATAGGCCAACCATGGACGGCCCATGTGGATAATAGGGAACAATCCTGCCTGTATTACAGAAAATATGGTCATGGCCTCCGCCGAACGGTTGATCGCCATTCTCCATTTTTGACGGAACAATAGCAATACCGCCGATATCAATGTTCCTGCATGACCAATACCTACCCACCAAACAAAATTGGTAATATCCCAGGCCCAGTTAACTGTTTTGTTCAATCCCCATGTTCCAATACCTGTGGAAATGGTATAAATGATACAACCTACCCCCCAAAGGAATGCCACCAGGGCAATGGAAAAAACTATCCACCAATGCTTATTGGCCCTACCTTCTACCGGAGCGGCAATATCCACGGTTACATCATGGTAGCCTTTATCTCCAATGACCAGGGGTTTTCGTATAGGTGCTTCGTAATGCGACGCCATAGACTTCTGTTATAATTACTTTCTAGTATTGTTTATGCTTCGTTGGTATTTCTAACTTTTACGTGATAGAACACATTTGGTTTTGTTCCCACATGCTCCAGCAAGTGGTACATCCGGTCACTTTCCTTAAGCTCGGCCACCTTGCTTTCCTTATCGTTGACATCCCCAAATATAATGGCCCCGTTGCCACAAGCCGATGAACAAGCGGTCTGGAACTCACCATCCTCAATAATCCTTCCTTCCCTTTTGGCATCCAAAATGGTCTTTTGTGTTTTTTGGATACACATAGAGCATTTTTCGATAACACCTCTGGAACGAACATTAACATCCGGGTTCAATACCATTTTACCCAAATCATTGTTCATATGAAAATCGAACTCGTCATTATTGTTGTAAAGGAACCAGTTGAACCTACGCACTTTATACGGGCAGTTGTTGGCACAATATCTTGTACCCACACATCTGTTATACGCCATCTGGTTCTGTCCCTGTCTTCCATGTGAGGTTGCCGCAACCGGACATACCGTTTCACAAGGTGCATGGTTACAATGCTGACACATAACCGGTTGAAATGCCACTTGTGGATTATCAGCAGGCTTTTCCAATCTATCGAATGTAGACAAAGAACCATCTCCTTCACGATCGCCAAACATGTAATCGCCCAACCCTACTCCATCTGAACTTTCTTTCTCAGTATTATCCCCCTCAAAAGTATCTTCGGAAGAATAGTACCGATCAATACGCAACCAATGCATATCCCTGGATTTTCGAACCTCTTCCTTACCGACAACGGGAACATTGTTCTCCGCATGGCAGGCAATGACACAGGCACCGCATCCGGTACAGGCATTTAAATCTATGGACATATTAAAATGATGTCCTATGGAACGGTCAAAACTGTCCCAAAGATCCACCGAAGTTGCGGGAACCTCCTGATGGTTCAACGATACCTGAGGCACGTGGTTCCACTCCGCATGGTCTTTTGTATTGAATATCTCTAACGTGGTTTCCTTGATGATATCCCCACGCCCCATTAAGGTTTTATGCAACTGAACACAGGCAAATTCATGATTGCCCGCTGTTTTTTCGATTTTTACGGATTGATGGGTCGAAAAACCATCGTACAACACAAACGCATTGACACCTGTTCTCATCTCCTCCTTCATTCCTATTTTCTTGCCATAACCAAAAGACAACCCAACGGAACCTTTGGCCTGACCGGGCTGAACCACAACGGGAACGTTCTCCAAAGTGATTCCATTAACGGCAAGGCTCACATAGTTCCCGTCCATACCACCATTGGCCACGTTCACGTTTTCAACTCCCAGTCTTTCCGCATCGGCTTTGGATATGGTAACATAATTATCCCAGGAAACTCTGGTAATTGGATCTGGAAACTCCTGCAACCATGGGTTATTGGCCTGTTGACCATCTCCCATTCCCACCTTGGAATACAGCACCAACTCCATGTCGCTACTCGTAGTATTCGCCAAATTTCTAATAGCGGACGCTATCGGAAATACCTCCTGAACCTCTGTTTCCGTATCCTCGGAAGCCATTTCGGTTTCATTCACTACAGCAACGGCAGCAAAAACACCGTCCTGCAAGGTCTGGTTCCAGTCCGCTCCATTCAAAATAGAAGTCTCCCAAGTTTCCTTTATATAATCGTAATAGGATTTATCACTCCCCATCCAATTCAACACAGCACCCTGAAACTGTTTGGTATCGAACAATTCCTTTATGGCGGGCTGCGTTAAACCATAATGCCCTTTCTTTATCTGCACATCGCCCCAGGACTCCAGATAGTGGTTTGCAGCGGCCGTATATTGAACGGCTTCCGTAGTCTCGTTCCAATTAGTGGAGAACGCCACGGACAAATCCACTTTTTCCAAACCTTCCTTAAATTCCGAAGCATTCGGCAAGGAATACACAGGGTTCACCCCATCCATGATCAAAGCTCCGACCTTACCGGCTTTCATATCTGCAATAAGGGCGTTCACAGCCTTAGTATCTCCCTGTCTTGTATATCTTGGTGAAGCCGCATCAAAAGCTTTACTCCCCAACAGTTCATTAATTGCCAAAACCACGGCTTGCGCATTTACATCATCCAGACCGGAAACCACAACTGCAGAAGAACCTGCCTTGCGCACCTCAGCGGCTATCTGATCCACAATAACATCATAATCCGAAGTACTCCCTCCAACATTGGTTCCATTCAACTTACCATACAGCTTGGCCAAAACAATTTTTTGCGCCGTTGGTTTAAGCGGAATTCTTTTATCCGCATTTGCACCGGCAAGAGACATATTGGCCTCTATCTGGATATGCCTGGACATTTTTCCCTTCTTAGGCACTCGTCCCTTGGAATATCCACTGTCGTAACCGCCACCTTGCCAATCCGAAAGGAAATCCGCTCCAAAGGACACGATCAAACCTGCTTTTTCAAAATCATAATCCGCCAAAGCCCGTTCGCCGTATTTATTCTCAAAAGCGGTAAGTGCGGCATCTTCGGAAATAGCGTCATAAGCAACGTGAACTACATTTTCATTGGCCACCTTCAATTCACCGACCAATCTATCCGTAGAAGGACTTGCGTAAGTTTGCGTTAAGAAGGCGATTTTTTTAGAAGAACCCTTCAAACTGGCCATTTTTGACTTTACGGCCGCATTCAACACATCCCATTCAACAGGTTCGCCATTGGCCACAGGCCCCTGCAATCGTGTACTATCATAAAGTGACAAAACGGAAGCCTGAACCCTGGCATTTGCGGTTCCGCCCACTTTTGCCATGGTATTGTTCTCTACCTTGATAGGCCTACCCTCCCGGGTCTTTATCAAAATGTTCGCAAAATCAAATCCGTTAGCTATGGTCGTAGCATAGTAATTGGCAACACCGGGAACAATATTCTCAGGTTGGACAACATAGGGAATGGACTTAATGACCGGTCCCTCGCATGCCGCCAAAGAAGCTGCAGCTGTACTAAAACCGACATATTTTAGAAAGTCCCGACGATTGGTATTCGTAGATGAAAGCGTTTCTTTATCCCCCAAAAAGTCATCGACCGGAATTTCCTCCACAAATTCGTTCTGTCTTAGCGTCTCAACAATGGAATCGTTGGGATTTAACTCCGCTTCGCTTTTCCAATATTTTTTGTTTGATGCCATATGCAATACCTATAATTAGCTTCTTTATCTTAATTAATAGTGACACTTTCCACATTCCAGGCCTCCCATTTGAGCTGCCGTCAACGATTCTACCCCATACTTTTTGGAAAGTTCCGAGTGGATTTTTTCATAATATTCATTGCCTTCCACCTTAACATTGGTCTCCTTATGGCAATTGACGCACCACCCCATGGTCAAAGGCGAATACTGATACATAATCTCCATTTCCTCAACAGGACCATGACATGTCTGACATTCCACTCCTGCCACGGAAACGTGTTGCGAGTGGTTGAAATAAGCAAAATCCGGCAGGTTATGAACCCTTACCCACTCCACAGGCTGACTCTCTCCGGTATATTTCTGGTTCTCCTCGTCCCAACCTACAGCCTTGTACAACTTTTTAATCTCTTTGGTATAAAATTCATTGGTATACCCATTGGCCAAATCCTCTTGAGAAGGCCCTTCAGGATTCCCTTTGTATTCATAAATGGATTTATGGCAATTCATACAAACATTCAAGGACGGAATCCCCGATTGTTTCGAGACCCGGGCCGAAGAGTGGCAATATTTACACTCTATCTTATTATCGCCAGCATGTATTTTATGCGAATAGTGTATAGGCTGAATTGGGGCATACCCCTGATCCACGCCCACCTGCATCATCCATCCATAGGCAAAATAAGCACTTCCCAACAAAAGGAATATTGCCGCGACCAGCACCAAGAATTGGTTCTGGGCAAAAGCCTTCCACAAAGGAGTCCTTTTCTCCGCTTTTTCCCTTTCGACCGAAACACCATTGGCCTCCGCAATGCGCCTCAACGTATTATTGACAAGAAACAGCATAATGACCAACAAACCAAAAACCAGGACAAGGGCACCCAAAATCACCTCATTGGAAATTCCCGATGCATCCCCGCCCGCCCCATCAGCGGACACCGTTCCTGCGGCAGCAGCCACAGGCGCCGGAGGCGGAGCCGCGGTATAGGCCAAAATATCGTCTATATCGGTATTGGACAACGTAGGGAAAGCGGTCATAGCCGCTTGATTATACGCTGCATAAATTTTATTGGCATAGGCATCTCCCGATTTGATCATACCCGGACTATTCTTGATCCAATCGTACAACCATTCACGATCCAATCCTTCCTCATCGGACAAACGAGCCTCTACGTTGGCCAAAGCAGGCCCCGTCATCTTCCTGTTCAACGCATGACAAGCGGCACAATTTTGATTAAAGAGCGATTTGCCTTTGGCCGGATCACCGGATTCCGTTGAAGCAGCAGCATCCTGAGCAACTATTGAAACCGAAAAAAGCAAGAAGGCTGAGAGACTAAACCCTAAAAATTTAGAAAACTGATTGCGGTATGGAACCTTTTTCATATATCGAATATTTCAATCGGAATCTTGGCATGATTTTAGCCCAATTTTAGTAGGTAAATATGAGGCACATGCCAAAATCGAAGGCAAAAATACGACATAGACTTTGTTTGAAAAAGTGTTAATGTATTTATAATTTATAATTTAGAGTTTTTCTAAATAAATTGAAATCATAACCATTTATCTTTTAAAAATTTACATTTGTAAATGCGGAAAACACTTCAATTTTATGTTATGCAAAAAATCGTTTTAATACCCGTTTTTCTTTTTGTCCTCCATTTTTCACACGGACAGGAAGGTCAAATAAACATACAACAGGACGAGCAAATAACGCAGCTTTTGAATATCTACAAAAGTGTGCTCAAAAACAACGAGTATTATAGGATCCAGGTAGGTTTTGGTGATTTTGACAAGGCCCGATCGATCAAATCCGACGTGGAACAGGATTTTCCCGAACTTCCCTCTAAAATTGATTTCGACTCCCCAACATATCGGGTTCGCATAGGCCGATTCAAAACCAAGTTAGAAGCGGAACGAAAATTCAATGAAGTACGGGCAAAATATCCGGACGCCATGCTCTTAAAACCAAAAAAATCGACCAAGTAGGTCGATTTTTTTTATTCTTGTTTTGCAAATAAATATCCTATTTGGATTTTAAGGTCTTCTTTACCGCCACTTCCTGGAAAGCCTCTACAATATCACTTTCCTGAATATCATTATAATTCTTGATTTGCAGACCACAATCATATCCTTTGGACACTTCTTTTGCATCATCCTTAAAGCGTTTTAAAGAAGCTAGTTCCCCCGTATAGATAACGACACCGTCACGAATCAAACGGATGCTGGAATTCCTGAATATTTTTCCACTGGTGACCATACAACCCGCAATGGTACCGACCTTGGAAATCTTAAAGGTCTCCCTAATTTCCGCCGTACCGGTAATCTCCTCTTTCATTTCGGGAGAAAGCATACCTTCCATCGCATCTTTCAAATCATTGATCGCATCATAAATAATGGAGTACATGCGGATATCTATTTCTTCTTTTTCCGCAATGGACTTCGCATTACCCATTGGCCTAACATTAAATCCTATAATAACGGCATCGGAAGCGGAAGCCAATAACACATCGGATTCCGTGATGGGGCCGACCGCCTTATAAATAATATTTACCTGAATTTCATCTGTAGACAATTTCTGGAAAGAATCGGTCAATGCTTCTACCGAACCATCCACATCCCCTTTAAGGATAATATTCAATTCCTTAAAGTCTCCCAGCGCAATTCGCCTTCCGATTTCATCCAAGGTAATATGTCGTTGGGTCCTAACGGATTGTTCTCGCTGCAACTGCGATCTTCTGGCAGCAATTTGCTTGGCCTCGCGCTCATCGTCCAACACATGGAATTTATCACCCGCCTGTGGCGCCCCATCCAATCCTAAAATTGAAATGGGTTGGGAAGGGCCAACTTCCTTTACATCCTTGCCCCGCTCATCCTGCATGGCCTTGACTTTTCCACTACATGTTCCGGCCAATACATAATCCCCTATTTTTAAGGTACCTGCCTGAACCAAAATTGTGGACACATACCCCTTTCCTTTATCTAAAAACGCCTCTACGACCGTACCGACCGCCAATTTATCCGCATTGGCCTTCAATTCCAATAGTTCAGCTTCTAAAAGCACTTTCTCCAACAGTTCTTTTATTCCTTCTCCTGTTTTGGCAGAAATATCATGGGATTGGATTTTACCGCCCCAATCCTCTACCAACAGGTTCATACCGGCAAGACCTTCCTTGATCTTATCCGGATTGGCCGTTGGCCTATCTATTTTATTGATGGCAAAAACGATAGGAACCCCCGCTGCCTGGGCATGGCTTATGGCTTCTTTAGTCTGTGGCATAATATCATCGTCCGCTGCCACAACTACAATTGCAATATCCGTTACCTGGGCACCTCTTGCACGCATAGCGGTAAAGGCCTCGTGACCCGGTGTATCCAAAAATGATATTTTTTGTCCGTTTTCAAGGGTCACTCCATACGCTCCGATATGTTGCGTAATTCCACCACTCTCTCCTGCAATCACATTCTCCTTACGGATGTAATCCAACAAGGAGGTCTTACCATGGTCCACGTGTCCCATTACGGTCACGATCGGGGCCCTTGGTTTTAAATCTTTTGGATCGTCCTCTTCTTCAATGATACTTTCTTCGATATCCGCCGTTACGAATTCTACTTCATATCCAAATTCTTCGGCAACTATCGTTAACGTTTCCGCATCTAAACGCTGGTTCATGGTCACCATAATACCCAAGGACATACAGGCCGAAATAATCTCCGTTGTGGAAACACCCATCATGGTAGCAACTTCACTTGCCGTAACAAACTCGGTCACTTTCAGGATTTTGCTTTCCAGTTCTTGTTGCTCCAGATCAGCTTCGGTCTGCTGCCTGTGCTGATCCCTTTTGTCCCTTCTATATTTGGCACCTTTCCCCTTCTTGGATTTCCCCTGAAGTTTTTCAAGGGTTTCCCGTACTTGTTTTTGCACATCCTCTTCGGAAGGCTCTACTTTGTTCGCCTGTGCAAAACGTCTGTTTCCGCCCCTCCTATCATTTTTCCCGGATTGCTGCCCCGAACCTGAGGGATTTTTACTGACGATACGTTTTCTTCTCTTTTTTCTATCCGAATTGGCCGCAGGCTTATCCTCTTCTTTCTTTTTCTTTGGTTTCTGGAATTTGGTCAGATCTATTTTATCCCCGGTAATCTTTGGACCCGATAATTTCTGATATTGGGTCTCCAATGTTTTGGGCTCTTCGGGCTTCACCTCCTCGACCTCGGCCTCAGTTTCGGTTTCGGTCTTTTTCTTTTCCTTCTCTGGTTTTTTCTCCTCTATTTCGGGCGTTTCCACTTTAACCTCGGATACTTCAGGCGTTTCCTTGGTTTTTTCAACCTCTTCTTTTGGCGGGGCCTCAGCAGTCTTTTTCTTTGGGTCCAAATCTATTTTACCCACGGTCTTGGGTCCGGAAAGTTCCGCCTTCGCCTTAATCACATTTTCAGAGGCAGCATTCCTCCTTTCCCTTGCCAATCTGCGCTCTTCCTGTTCCTGCTCCAACTGAATCCTTATGGCTTCCTTCTCCTTACGCTTTTCTTCACCTACTTCCTTGGATGCAACTTTTTTGCTCATATCCGTTTGGAACTCATCCAGTAGGACCTGATACACTTCACTGGAGATCTTTGTAGTAGGTCGTGCCTCTACATCATGTCCTTTGGTGTTTAAAAAATCCACTGCCCTATCCAAGGAAATATTAAGTTCACGAAGAACTTTATTAAGTCTTATTGTTGCATTATCTGCCATAAATACTGATTCCCGTTCTTTAATTTTACCTGCTAATATATAGCTAATCTTCTAATTCTTCTTTTAGGATACGCACAACTTCCAAAATTGTCTCCTCTTCTAAATCGGTACGTTTTACCAAATCATCCACATCTTGCTCCAATACGCTTCTTGCGGTATCCAAACCAATTTTCTTGAATTCCTCTATGATCCAAGCATCTATTTCATCCGAGAATTCGGTCAATTCCACATCTTCTTCCACACCTTCACGGAACACATCTATCTCATAACCCGTTAATTGTCCTGCCAATCTAATATTATGTCCGCCCCTACCAATAGCCTTGGAAACCTCTTCCGGTTTCAGGTACACCTGAGCGGTCATTTTCTCGTCGTTCAATTTAACGGAAGAGACGCGCGCCGGGCTCAAGGCCCTGGTCACTAATAATTGCGGATTATTGGTCCAGTTGATAACGTCTATGTTCTCATTGCCCAGCTCCCTTACGATACCATGTATACGAGAACCTTTCATTCCCACACAGGCACCCACCGGATCAATACGGTCATCATAGGAATCCACGGCAACCTTTGCTTTTTCTCCCGGGATACGGACCGCTTTTTTTATCGTGATCAAACCATCAAAAACTTCCGGGATTTCCTGAAAAAACAGTTGCTCCAAAAATATCGGGGAGCTTCTGGACATAATGATAGTAGGCTTGGCCCCTTTTAATTCCACACTTTCTATGACCCCTCTTACGTTGTCTCCCTTTCTAAAGAAATCGGACGGGATCTGGCGATCTTTTGGAAGAATGATCTCATTGCCCTCATCGTCCAGCAAAATAATTGCCTTATGGCGAATGTGATGCACCTCGGCCGTATATATCTCTCCTTCCAAATCCTTAAACTGCTTGTAAATGGTGGTATTATCGTGCTCATGGATCTTAGAGATCAAATTTTGACGCAATGCCAAAATGGCCCTTCTACCCAAATCTATCAATTTTACTTCCTCCGAAACATCTTCGCCAACCTCAAAATCGGGCTCGATCCTACGGGCTTCGGTCAAAGAGATTTCCTCATTTGGCTCCTCTACTTCCCCATCCTCTACAACAATACGGTTACGCCAAATCTCCAAATCCCCTTTATCCGGATTTATAATGATATCAAAATTCTCATCCGAACCGAATTTCTTTTTTAATGCATTTCTGAAAACATCTTCCAAAATTGCCATTAGCGTCACCCTGTCTATGAATTTATCATCCTTAAACTCCGAGAAAGATTCAATTAACGCAATATTTTCCATTAGTACCTATAATTAAAATTTTAATACAACTTTTGCTTTTGTTATTTCAGAAAAATTCAATGTTTTCCTTTTCTGAACCGTAACCTTCCCTTTTCCTATGGGTTTGGGTTCCCTAGCTTTCCATTCCAGCACAATATGCTCGGCGTTGGCCTCGGTAAGTTTCCCCTCATATTTTGATTCCAGGGTCTCCACCTCTAGCTTTCTCCCTATATTCTTCTTATACTGCCTGGGCATGACCATTGGAGCTGTAGCTCCCGCCGAGGCGACCTCCAATGAGAAATCAACGGCATCCCGATCCAAATTATGCTCAATGGCCCTGCTGATCCTTATACAATCTTCAACGGTAACGCCATTATCCCCATCTATGATCACTTTTATCCCATTGTCCGGACTTACGGTAAAATCGATCAAAAAAAGTGATTCGTCCTGCTCCAATCCTTCGTCCAATAACTTTTTTACGTTTTCCTTTAACATAAAACCAAGTAATAAAAGAGGGGACAAATTGTCCCCTCATGAATATCCCGATATCCTTTCAGTGGTGCAAATATACAATAATTTTGTTTTAAAGAACAATCCAAAATCCTCTATTTAAATAAGATAAACGAACACTGCATTACCTACCGGAATTTACAGGGAGACTTGAACGTATTAATCGAAATAGTTTTATTTTTAAGAACCAAACCAACGCAACATGGATATTTTATCTTCTTACAATCTCATTATAGGGGCATCGGTCATTATTATTCTTTCTTTTTGGTTTAACGGAATCTCTAAAAAAACCAACATTCCGTCAGTACTTATGCTCATTGTCCTGGGACTCATTCTACAATACGTATTGAAGTATCTTGTTCCAGAAACACCGAATTTTTCCGGGGGACTGGAAATTTTAGGCATTATAGGTTTGATAATGATCGTGCTTGAAGCCGCTTTGGAGCTGGAGTTAAAACGGGAAAAATTAGTCCCCATTTTAAAATCCATGGCCATTGCCCTGATCGGACTTGTAGGTTCTGCTTATGTTGCCGCTTTAATCTTATATCAATTCACTCCGGGGATGTCCATGCAATCCGCATGGTTATATGCCACCCCCCTGTCCATTCTTTCCAGTGCCATTATCATCCCCAGTGTTAGCGGACTTTCTGAAGTTAAAAAGGAATTCCACATTTACGAAAGCACCTTTTCCGACATTATGGGAATTATGATGTTTTACTACCTGATCGGCGGGTTGAACCCTGCGGAAGATACGGGAATGTCCGGGTTCGTGGGCAATCTGGCACTGACCATTGGCATTGGCTTGGCGACCAGCTATGCCATTATCCTAATTTTCCAACAGATCAAGAGTCAGGCCAAATTATTTTTATTGATCGCCGTACTCCTATTGCTATATGCCATTGGAAAAAAATTCCATTTATCCTCCTTGATCATCATCCTCATTTTCGGCCTCGTCATTGCCAATGTAAAACTATTCTTTCCCGGAAAAATGGCTGTTTTTCTGGAAAATGAAAAACTGCGCCAAATCTATCATGAATTACATATCATCACTTTAGAAACCGCTTTTGTGGTACGCACTTTTTTCTTTGTGGTCTTTGGGTTGAGCATTGCCATCACTTCGCTTTTCAGCCTTAATGTAGCACTCATAAGTATTTTGATAGTACTTTCCATTTATGGGATCCGGTTTTTGATACTTCGCATATTTATGGGAAAGGACATATTGCCCCAATTGTATGTAGCGCCAAGAGGCTTGATTACCGTACTACTCTTTTATGCGATACCGACAGAGGCACAAGTACCCAATTTTGAATCGGGTATTTTGTTGTTCGTCATTATCGCCACCAGTCTTGTAATGACCTGGGCCATGATCAAGGACAAACGCAAAATGAATACCTTATTGGACGAAATTGATGAAGAATATGCAGAAAGAAACGAAGCTGAGGATTTGTTAAGGAATGGAACGGAAGCCGCACTTAACGGAGAAACCGAAATAGAAGGCCAGCCCGAAAAATGAATGATCTTTCAAAAATTTCCAATATTCCGGAATGACACTAAAAACAAAGTGACCTCCTCTAGATAAAAGGAATCATAATTAATTTGCGTTTAAAAAAGATGACCCCAGAACAGCGGCCTTTTGCGCTTTGATCGGAATATCAACATTGTTCATACTATCCACTTCCCTTCTAAACCTTAAGATCATAAGGGTATCTAACTGATCGTTAATACTATCTTTCATGGCGCGCCAATTACGGGCGTTCATTTTTTTATTGTAATCGGTAATCTTATTGAAGCGGGAAAGATTATACCGGTTCGCCTTCCAGGCGTGCGCAGTGCTTTTCCGATGTTCCAAATCTTGAAGATAGATGCCGATACCAAAACCTGCGATGACCAGCACCAAAATAATCTTCAACTTTTTTACGGTTAATTTCATACAAATTAGCTTTAAAGGGGCGGGGTAAAACTAACAGAGACCGGCCAGATCAAGTATTCTTTTACAAAACCAATCATAGCTCATATCCCTGACAATATACAAATTATCGGGAATTCACAATAAAAAGACGTACAACAGGCTCCTTTATACCGATAAATGGTCGAAATTACCGTCAATAAAAAATCCCGAAATCTAGCAGAAATCGGGATTTGTTACATTTTATTTTGTTGGCCCACTAGGACTCGAACCTAGAATGACGGTACCAAAAACCGGAGTGTTACCATTACACCATGGGCCAATACCATTTCTTATGACTGAAAGTGATTCAGCAAAGAGCGTGCAAATTTAAAACAAAGTTTGGTTTGCACAAACATTTTCACCTACAATAATGCAAAAAACAAATTTACGTAAATAGATTTGGTCATTCTTGTTTTTCCATCTCGGATATAGGCTAATTAAATGTGTTCTTTTCCCTTGACGAGGCGGGGAAGGTCCTGTTAAAGGTTTATAAAAAATGTAGTTCGTTATCTATTTTAATTAGTAAATTCGCCCCATAGCTTTAACCAGGGTTACATGTTTTTAAAGAACTTCCAGAAATGGGACACCTTTCTTGGGTGGGCCGTATTTTTCATAGCGTTTATCACCTATTTTATAACCGTTGAACCCACCAATAGCTTTTGGGATGCGGGGGAATATATAGCCACGGCCGCAAAATTGCAGGTGGGCCACCCACCAGGGGCCCCATTATTACAAATGATCGGTGCATTTTTCGCCATGTTCGCCCTAGAACCCGGCCAAGTGGCCATGATGGTCAATTTAGTTTCCGGGGTTTCCAGCGCGTTTACTGTACTTTTTATGTTCTGGACACTCACCAATATCACCAAAAAATTATTGGATAAGGATGAAAAACTGACCAACAGTAAAGCCATTGCCATTCTGGGAAGTGGTTTGGTCGGTGCTTTGGCATTTACCTATTCCGATAGTTTCTGGTTCAATGCGGTAGAGACCGAGGTATATGCCATGGCCAGTTTTATCATGGCACTGTTACTATGGCTGGGCCTGAAATGGACGGATAACCTGAACGACCCAAGGGGCAACCGTTGGATCATCCTTATTTCATTCGTTATCGGACTTACTTTTGGGATACAGTTCATGGGCTTTTTGGCCATTCCATCGGTGGGATTATTGTACTATTTTAAAACATACAGGAAAACAACGGTCAAGAATTTCCTGCTCGCCAATATTGTGGTAATCGGTATTTTGATGTTGGTCTATAAATTTTCCCTTACCTATGTCTTAAAACTGTTCGGTTGGGGCGAGGTGTTTTTCATCAATAGTATCGGCCTGCCCTTTAACTCGGGCTCCATCATTATAGGCATACTGTTTATCTCAGCATTCTACTTTGGTCTTAGATATACCAGAAAAAACAACTACAGAACGGCCAATACCATAGTTTTATCCCTAATGTTTCTCTTCATAGGATTTTCTTCCTGGTTAATGCTCCCCATAAGGGCCAATGCCAAAGTTGTTATCAATGAAAACAACCCCGAAGATGCCAGGGCCCTCTTGGCCTATTATAACAGAGAACAATATCCAGGTGTGGACAGTCCTATTTATGGAACCTATTATTCCAGTATGTTCGCAGATCCGGGTGAGGACCGAGACGGCAAACCTAAATATGAAAAAGACTACACTCTGGGCAAATATATCATTGTAAACAAATACAAAGATGCCGAACAGGGCGCAAATCCAAATCACCAGGGCCTGTTGCCCAGAATGTGGAGTTCCCAGCATGCCGAAAACTATATGCAGTATTTTGGCCCCTTGGATTTTAGAATGACGCAATCCAACGAAGAACTTCGTCAGGCCGTGAGCCAAATAAAGACGGGATTCGCCAATGGTGAAATAGATGCCGATCAGTATATAAGTTTTTTAAAGCGGTTTGAAGATTATCTGGAGATAGAACCGCCATCGGTCTGGGACAACATCAAATATATGTTCGAATTTCAATTCAATTATATGTACCTGCGTTACTTTATGTGGAATTTTGTAGGCAAACAAAATGATGTGCAAGGGCGCTATAACGATAATGGAAATTGGTTGAGCGGTATAAAATTCTTTGACAGCTGGCGATTGGGCAGTCAAGACAACCTACCAAGTGATATTGAGAACAACAAGGGGCGAAATACCTATTTCTTTTTACCCTTATTGCTGGGGATCATTGGTATGGTATTCCAAATTTCCAAAAACCCAAAACAATTTTGGGTATTGATGATCTTTTTCCTGTTTACAGGTCTTGCCATTCAATTCTACACAAACCCCTACATATTCCAGCCCCGTGAACGGGATTATTCCTTAGTGGGGTCCTTTTATGTTTTTGCTTTATGGATCGGGCTTGGTGTCTATGGCCTTTATGATGGTTTTAAAGACTGGCTTACCCCCAAGGTACTAGCCCCTATTGTTGTAGTCGCATGCTTATTGGCCGTTCCTACGGTGATGGCCGTACAGAACTGGGACGACCATGACCGATCCGACCGTTTTACCGCAAATGCTTCGGCCAAGGCCTATTTGGATTCATGCCAGAAAGATGCCGGGGCCATACTGTTCACCATTGGCGACAATGATACGTTTCCACTTTGGTACGCCCAGGAAATAGAAGGATACAGAACGGATATCCGCATTGTATGTACAAGTCTTTTTGAAACGGATTGGTATGTAGATCAAATGAAACAAAAAGCGTATGAAAGCAATCCCATTCCCTCACAGATCACCCATGAAAAATATCGTTGGGGCAACAGGGACGTGCTCTACCACCAAGGTATTACCGAAAACAGATGGCCTATAAAGGATTTTATTAACTGGATCGATAGCGATAAACCCAGGACCAAGTTCAAATATCTCCTGGAACAGAACGGCACCGACCTCAGCAATTATTCAGAGGACACTCAAAATTACGTGTACTACCCCACCAATAAAATACGGGTGCCCGTAAATAAGAAAAATGCCCTGGCCAGTGGCCTGGTAAAGGAAAAGGATTCGGCCCTGATCGTTGATTATATTGATATTGACCTGCCCGGTGTCATCACTAAGAAAAGCATGATGATGTTGGACATACTGGCCAATAACGACTGGAAAAGACCGCTCTATTTTTCTGGGGGGAGCTTTGACAATGCCGAATACCTATGGATGAAGGATTACCTGCAATTGGACGGTTTGGCCTACAAACTGGTTCCCATACGCACGGAAAGACCAAATTCTTTTGAAATGGGTAGGATCGATACCGATTTAATGTATGATATCGTCAAAAATTGGGATTGGGGAAATTCGGGCGACACGACCATATATCACGATACCCAAACGAGAATCCAAAGTGTTTCTTACCGGGGCAATTTGGCACGCCTAATGGAAAAGCTCATTGCGGAAAACAAAATGGACAAAGCCAAGGAAATCATCGAGATTTCCCTGAACAATATGCCTATAGACCATTTTGGTTATTACGCCCTGATAGAACCCTTTGTAGATGGTTATTACAAGGTGGGGGAAACTCAAAAAGCAAGGGAACTGTTCAATAAGCTAAAAACAAAATATCAGGAACGCCTGGAATATTATGCAGGTACCAATCTAGATGAGCAGTATGGCAATATAGATGATATTATAGCGGATATGGAAGCCTATCGCAGAAATATTGATATGTTAATCTCCAATGACGACAGGGAAATGGCAGAAAAAGAAACCTTGATCTTTAATGAGTACATAGACAAGTTCCAACATTTCTATAGAGACGAGGATGATATGGAAATACCCGCCACGGACCTGGAAGGAAATCCTGACATGAGAGATACCCTACCCATTTCAGATACCGTACAAACGGGCAGTACAGGAATCGACACTCCCTAGGGATCCCCAACCAAAATGAAAGCCGTTTTAGGCCATAATAGCCAAACCTTTTAATTTCAATAAAGAAAAAAGGAATCTATAAGATAAAATATATTCCCTTTGCAAAATGTAGAATAATTACAAAGCAAGGAACAGTAGAAACTAGACGTATTCGTTCAAGATACCAATAAGGGTATTGGCATCCTGCTCACCACTTTGACGCCATACCATTTCACCTTTTTTGTATATCATTAAGGTAGGAAGTCCTTTTACACGCAAAGCCTGGGAAAGCTCCTTATTCTTGTCCACATCGATCTTTATTACTTTACCTCTATCACCAAGTGCGGCGGCAACATCTCTCAATACGGGATGCATGGCAGTAGACTGCTCGTTCCATTCTGCATAAAAATCCAAAAGAACAGGAACATTTAAATCTATTAGTTCACCAAATTTAGACATATCAATAGCTTTGCTAGATTCGCCAAATGTAGTAAAAAATGTTAAAATACTAACAATAGCGGGGGTTTTGTAGACCAATCGCTAGGTTAAAATCATGTTAATTGTCTTTTTCTTAAAGTGATAACCGTAATTTCCGGCCAAATACCTACCCTTCCCGGATACCCCAAAAAACCAAAACCCCTGTTTACATTGATAAATTGTCCGAGTTCCTCATAAATCCCCGCCCAGTATTTATAACGCCATTTTACGGGGCTCCATTTGATCCACCCCGGAATTTCTATGCCAAATTGCATACCATGGGTATGCCCGCTCAACGTAAGATGAAAATGCATATCGTCATGGATCACTTCCTCCTCCCAATGGGACGGGTCGTGACTCATCAATATTTTAAAATCGTCATGGGAAACATGGGCCGCTGCCCTTTTCAAATCCCCTGCCTTTTTAAAGCCTCCCTTTCCCCAGTTTTCTACACCGATAAGGGCAATTTTATCCGTGCCCTTTTCAAGGTACCGGTGTTCGTTCAATAAAAGATCAAACCCCATTTGTTTTTGCAAGTCCTTTAGGTCCTTAAGGTTTTGCCTTTTTAATTCTTGGGTATCCCAAGGGATATAATCGCCATAGTCATGATTGCCCAAAACCGAAAATTTTCCGTCCTTGGCCTTTAAGGTTCCAAAAAGGTCGGCCCACGGTTTCATTTCTTCCGCTTTGTTATTGACCATATCGCCGGTAAATAAAATAGCATCGCTTTGCTGTGCATTGATCAGATCAATGGCATATTCGATTTTTTCCCGATCGTCAAAACTACCACTGTGTATATCCGATATCTGTGTAATCCGATAGTCATGAAAAGCATCGGGCAGATCATCGAACTCCAACTCATATTCAAGCACCTTAAAATTATACTTTCCCTTGAACATCCCATACAAAAGTGCCCCAAAAGGAATGGAGGCGATGCCCATGGCCATTAAACTTAAAAACTGCCTTCGCTGCGGCAGGCTAAATTCCCGCGAGGCACCAAAAACCCTCTGATAGATACCCGTCACCACCCTGAACATATCTTCCGAAAACAGAAAAAAAATGGTAATGACCTTAAAGGTAAGTATGGTCAACAAAAAACCAAAAGCATAGCTTTTTGGCCTGCTCAATATTCTTCCTACCTCCCCCCCTGCCGTAAACTGATATACAAAATTGATCAGGACCACAGTGGCAATACCCATGTACAAATAATATGCCCAGGGCTGTTTCACCACTGTTTTAAGTGCTTGAAGCACGTAAATACTTAACCCTATATAAATTGCAATAAAGATGATCCAGCGTAACATAAACGTTTTTTACAAAGATATTTTAAAGCGGTTCATGCCGTTCTCTTTTGCAT
Source organism: Maribacter spongiae (assembly GCF_047345125.1). Classification (NCBI taxonomy): domain Bacteria; kingdom Pseudomonadati; phylum Bacteroidota; class Flavobacteriia; order Flavobacteriales; family Flavobacteriaceae; genus Maribacter; species Maribacter spongiae. The sequence continues at coordinate 157,725 of NZ_JBLFEQ010000004.1, forward strand.
TTTATTTAACCTTATCCACTACCGCTTTAATGACCCCCACATTGCTTACGGGAATTTTGTCGTCCCGTAAAAAAGAAGGGGAACTCATAGGTATTTTTGGCAATTCTTCAAGTCCTTGCTCAAATCGGCTACCGGATAAATGAACAGCGTTAAAACCCCTCTCCTTGAATTGATGCACATTTTCGGCATTAATTCCGGCACCCGGCATTATAACCGTTTTATTGGTCTTTTCCTTTAATCGACTTAATAAATCAATGCCTTCCAAAGCGGATTTTTGCTGTCCCGAGGTTAATATATAATCAATTCCCAGGTTTTCCAACCGTTCTAAGGTTTCAAAAGGATCCCTGATCCAATCAAAGGCCCTGTGAAAGGTGAATTTTAAAGTGCCCGATGCTTTTATTAACTGCTCGGTCCGTTTTACATCCAACCTGAAATCCCGAGACAATACTCCCGAGACAATGCCATCAAAACCAAGCTCCGCACACAGTGCTATGTTCCGTTTCATAATATCAAAATCAATATCGGAATACGTAAAATCCCCGCTTCTGGGCCGTATAAGTACATGAACAGGAATCCGAACCTGTTCACGTATCGTTTTTAAAAGTCCATAAGAAGGTGTAATACCGCCAACGCCGAGCTCAGCACAAAGTTCAATTCTATTGGCACCGGCAATTTGCGCATTTAATGCAGATTCCAAAGAATTGGCACAAACTTCAACGATCATATTGTTATATTTAATCCTCTAAAAATAAAGAACCGAACGAATGAAACGGACATAAACAAAATTATTTTTTTTGCATACCCACAGAAACAATCATTTTTCTATGCTAAAATATAATAGTCAATCCATACAATAAATGCTTACAACAGGCATTATCAGATCAATTAATATTTTAAACAAGATATGAAAAGAAGAAACTTCCTTAAAAATTCCGGTGTAGCCACTGCCGGGGTACTATCGACCCCTTTTTTAACTTCTTGCAAAGCGAACGAAGAAGAGAAGAAAAGCATCTTAAAAGGACATACGGAAACCATAAAGCCCATTGTAATCTGTACCTGGGATTTTCACAATGCCTCTGCCAAAGCCTGGGAAGTCCTAAGCTCGGGGGCAAGTGCCCTAGATGCCGTTGAACAGGGCGTAAAGGTAGAGGAAGATGATGTGAACAACCAATCTGTTGGTAGGGGCGGGCGACCGGACAGGGATGGCCGCGTGACCTTGGATGCCTGTATTATGGATAAGGATGGAAACTGTGGTGCCGTGCTGGCCATGCAGCATATTGCCAACCCCATTTCCGTAGCACGAAAAGTAATGGAAGACACCCCCCATGTCATGTTGGCGGGAAAAGGCGCAGAGCAGTTTGCCTATGAAAAAGGGTTTGAAAAAATGGACCTGTTAACGGAACAATCCAAAAAAGAATGGTTGGAATGGAAAAAGACATCTCGATATGAACCTATTATCAATATTGAAAACCACGATACCATTGGTATGTTGGCCATTGATAAAAATGGTAATATCGCCGGGGGATGCACTACCAGTGGCATGGCTTATAAAATGGCCGGCCGCGTGGGGGATTCTCCCATTATCGGGGCAGGATTGTTCGTGGATAATGAAGTGGGCGGAGCCACGGCAACAGGCGTTGGCGAGGAAGTGGTACGTACCGTGGGCAGTTTTTTGATCGTGGAACTGATGCGGCAGGGGAAATCGCCCCAAGAAGCTTGCGAGGAAGGCATAAGACGTATTATTGCCAAGAACAAGGGCAAACTTGATTTTCAGATAGGGTTTATAGCCATTAACAAGAAAGGTGAAACCGGAGGCTATTGCATTCATCCCGGGTTTACGTATCGGACCTATTCGGGAAAGGGGCATGACAATAATCCGTCGAAGAGCTTTTTAAAGCCCTAAAATCGCTTTGCCGTTGAAAATCAAGGACAAGGCCATTGTTAAAAACTCTTTCACCTAACAGCTCGTTTTTTAGTTCTTTTTCTACTCCATTTCGTATTTTTAGAGACTTTGAACTTACAATTCCGTATTTCTAATTTTCAATTATGCCTGACCAAAAAAGACTTTTTTTACTTGATGCCTATGCATTGATTTTCCGTGGGTACTATGCCTTGATCAAGAATCCAAGAATCAACTCAAAAGGCATGGACACTTCCGCCATTATGGGGTTTATGAACTCCCTCTTCGATGTTATAAAACGGGAAAGACCGGACCATTTGGCCGTGGCCTTTGACAAGGGGGGAAGCGTGGAACGGACAGAACTGTTCGAGGAATATAAAGCCAATCGTGATGAGACACCGGATGCCATACGCATTGCGGTACCCTATATCCAGAACATTCTAAAGGCGATGAAAATTCCTGTGGTGGAGCTGGCAGGCTATGAAGCCGATGACCTTATAGGCACTTTGGCAAAACAGGCCGAAAAGGAAGATTATAAAGTCTTTATGGTCACCCCGGACAAAGATTTTGGACAATTGGTCTCGGAAAATATTTTTATGTACCGGCCCGCTCGTATGGGGAACGGTATAGAGATTTGGGGTATTCCCGAGGTACAAAAACGTTTTGGCGTAAAACGCCCCGAACAGGTAATCGATTATTTGGGAATGATGGGCGATGCCAGTGATAATATTCCCGGGCTGCCGGGAGTAGGCGATAAGACCGCAAAAAAATTCCTGGAACAGTTTGACGACATGGAAGGTCTTTTGGCCAATACGGATCAATTGAAGGGCAAAATGAAGGAGAAAGTAGAGGAAAACGCAGCTCTGGGCCGCCTTTCCAGAAAACTGGCGGAAATCAAAATTGATTGCGACGTTACTTTTAATGCCGATGATTATGAAATGTCCGAACCCGATTCCGAAAAAGTACAGGAGGTTTTTGAAGAATTGGAATTCAGAAGGCTCAAGGAGCAATTTCTGAAAATATTTTCCAAGGAGGAAGAAGTTCCTCAAACGGAAGTTACAGGTACAAAGATCGCTCCAAAAGCCACTACATCCGCCGGAAGCGGACAATTTTCCCTTTTTGGCAATGACGGGGCCAGCCCGGCTACCATAAAAGATGCCTCGAGCAGAAACACGATCAACGATATTCCACACGTTTATCAAAGCGTGGCCCCCGGAATGGCCATGAAACTGTTTCTTCAAAATTTAATGAAGCAGACCTCCGTTTGCTTTGATACGGAGACGACCGGTTTAAACCCCTTGACCGCAGCGTTAGTAGGAATCGCTTTTTCGTGGGAAGCCACCAAAGGGTTCTATATATCCATCCCTGAAAATAAAGATGAGGCACAGGAAATTTTAGAGCAACTTCGCCCGTTTTTTGAATCCACGACGATCGAGAAAATCGGTCAAAATTTAAAATACGATATTAAGGTACTTCACAAATACAACATTCAGGTCAGAGGTAAGTTCTTTGATACCATGTTGGCGCATTATCTTATTAATCCGGATATGCGACACAATATGGATGTGCTTTCAGAAACTTATTTGAACTACACGCCGGTTTCCATTACGGAACTCATCGGAAAAAAAGGAAAGAACCAGCTTTCCATGCGCGACGTTCCCCTGGAAAAACAAACGGAATACGCCGTAGAGGATGCCGATATCACCTTTCAATTGGCACGTCATTTTAGACCGGAACTGGCGGCGGCCGAAACCGATGGGCTTTTTAACGACATCGAAATTCCATTATTGAAAGTTTTGGCGGACATGGAACTGGAAGGTATCCGTCTAGACGAGGGTTTCTTAAAATCATTATCCGAAGAATTGAATAATGATATTATATCACTAGAACAAAAAATTTATGAAGCCGCCGGTGAAGAATTTAACATTGGTTCACCAAAACAATTGGGGGAAATTCTTTTTGACAAGTTAAAGTTGATAGACAAGCCCAAAAAGACCAAGACCGGTCAATATTCCACGGCAGAAGACGTACTTTCCTATTTAGCCAAAGACCATGAGATCATTCAAAATGTTCTGGATTATCGCGGGTTGGCCAAATTAAAAAGCACCTATGTGGATGCATTGCCCGAGCAAGTGGAAATCTCCACGGGACGGGTACATACCGATTATATGCAGACCGTTGCCGCCACGGGCAGACTAAGTAGCAACAATCCAAATTTACAGAATATCCCCATCCGTACAGAAAGGGGAAGGCAAGTGCGCAAGGCATTTGTTCCAAGAGATGAAAACTATACGTTGTTGGCAGCGGATTACTCTCAAATAGAACTACGGATCATAGCGGCCCTGAGCGAAGAAGACACCATGATCGAAGCGTTCAAAAACGGCGAGGACATTCATACCTCAACGGCCTCAAAGGTATTTAACGTACCTATAAATGAAGTAACGCGCGCGCAGCGCAGCAATGCCAAAACGGTAAACTTTGGGATTATCTACGGGGTATCTGCCTTTGGCCTGAGCAATCAAACGGATCTTAGCCGGGCAGAATCCAAAGAACTTATAGACACCTATTACAAAACCTATCCAAAACTCAGGAACTACATGGGGGAATTAATAGACTTTGCCCGAGACAATGGTTATGTTCAAACGGTTTTAGGAAGAAGACGTTATTTAAAGGATATTAACGGCAGTAATGCCATTGTTCGTGGTGCCGCAGAACGCAATGCCGTTAACGCGCCCATTCAGGGGAGTGCCGCGGACATCATTAAAATAGCGATGATCAACATCCATAAGAAATTATCGGAAGCCAATTATAAAACCAAAATGCTCTTACAAGTACATGATGAACTGGTTTTTGATTGTTACAGACCGGAATTGGATACCGTGAAAAAGCTCATCAAAACAGAAATGGAAAATGCCTACAAACTTGCTGTTCCTTTGGACGTGGAAGTCGGGCTTGGTGATAATTGGTTGGAAGCACATTAGTAGCTTTATGTTAAATCCGTCCTAAAAATCACACTAAAAGGCAATTTTATCCCGTTGCATACATACCGCTCCTAAAGAACATATTTTGGGGACAGGTCGAAACAATGGGAAAAATACGAACAATATCGGTTATTGCATGTTTTGTTTTCACCTTATTGGGCCATGCCCAAGAAAATAACTTCAACACCAGGGCCGAAAAGGTAAAAGTCTTTCCAAATCCCGCCACCAATGTCCTCAATGTTCTGGGATTACAAAATTCAAACAAAGCTTCGATCATCATTACGGACACTTATGGGAATACGATTCTAGAACATCAATGGGAAATCAAGAACAAGGCGTTGAACATACCTGTGGCTCATCTTCTAAAAGGCATTCATTCGATCTCCATTCGATCCAAAGAACAGACGGTACGGAAAAAGTTCTATAAGCAATAAAAAAAGCCTTCTTAATAAAGAAGGCCTTATACGCTATAGCACAAAATTTATCTCTTTCTAAAAATAAGATTTCCACTTTCATTAAAATTTGGGATTTCCAAATCGGCAGCATCCACGGTCATGACATCATCTTCTATAGTAACATCTACATTAACCGTTGCTCCATCAAGATCTACAAAACTAACAACGGATCCGTCATAGGTATAGGTACTGGACTCTACATCCGACTGGCTGGGGCAAGGAATATCCAAACCCGAAGAAGTAGCATTTACCTCTACATAATTGGCGGAATTGGAAGCCTCGGCCGTTAAATCCTCATTAAACCGGAGCGTTATGATAGTACAATTCCTATCCGTAAGAAAATCCAGGATCTCTCTACCAAATATTGCTTCATCACTGGCCGTAGCATCATTTATTACAAGCTCCGTAGCATCCCAAATGCCTACAATGGAAGTGGAAGGATCATCCATATTATTCTCGTCTTTATCCGAACTACACGAAAATAATAGTAGGCTTACCATAATGAGTGAAAGGAAATATTTTTTCATCTGTTGTTATTTATTTGTTTTTAAAATCGGGTTTGCAGGCAAGTAAATGCAAATATTCACATTCTTCATCAATTTTTGTTGGTGCCCGTGAATCCTCGTTTTTACCAATTGGCGTATCGATCAGCATTAATTTAATTAATCTGGCCCATTTTGCTACAATACCCATTGTTCGCGAAGTGTTAAACGAAAAAAGTACGGTAATATTTTAAATATGATTTGGAATTGGACAATTACTAAAAAAACCGAAAAATAATTAAAAACAACCATTTGGAATTCAACTTAATAATTGTACATTTGCACCCCGTTTAACGGGATTGAAGTATTTATTAAGTAAAATAAGCAGTAGTGGATACATTAAGTTATAAGACTGTTTCGGCCAATAAAACTACGGTCAACAAAGCATGGTTGTTGGTTAATGCAGAAGGAGAGACCTTGGGGCGTTTAGCTTCTAAGGTAGCCGGTCTATTGAGAGGAAAGCACAAACCAAGTTACACACCACATGTAGATTGTGGGGACAATGTGGTTATCATCAATGCGGAAAAGATTACACTTTCCGGTAATAAATGGTCCGATAAAGTTTATCTGAGATACACAGGTTATCCAGGTGGCCAACGATCCACTTCCGTCAAAGAATTATTGGATAAAAATCCAGCAGGTATTGTTGAAAGAGCGGTTAAAGGGATGTTGCCCAAAAACAGATTGGGAGCGGATATGTTCCGGAATCTTAAAGTATATGCAGGTCCAGATCACGGGCAAGAAGCACAAAAACCAACCGCAGTAAATTTAAAAGACCTTAAATAATATGGAAATAATTCATAAGATAGGGAGAAGAAAAACGGCCGTGGCCCGTGTCTATGTTTCAGAAGGAAAAGGAAACATTACGGTAAACGACAGGGAACTAAAAGATTACTTTCCTACCGCTACATTACAGTATAAAGTAAAACAGCCATTTGCCCTTACGGAAAATGAGGACAATTTTGACGTTAAGGTAAATGTTTACGGCGGTGGTATTACCGGCCAGGCAGAAGCCATTAGATTGGCTATTTCCAGAGCAGTCTGTGAAATAGATGCCGAACACAGGGAAACCCTTAAACCCGAAGGTTTGTTGACAAGGGACCCAAGGATGGTGGAACGTAAGAAATTCGGACAGAAGAAAGCCCGTAAGAAATTCCAGTTCTCCAAACGTTAAGCAAAGTATCTATATTTCAGCATCTTTAAACGGGTGCTGATTTTTTTATAGCATCCAAATTAATTAATTAAATCCTGAAACAAGTTCAGGGCATAACAAAGTTCATTGAAAGTCCTTTTTATCAAAGGGCAATTAAAAATCCTTTGTTCCACAGCTTTATGGAGCAAGGTAAATTAGTTTAGCATCTAAATGGTGAAGGCTCCACGTCTTGGACACGGTACCACTTTATCATTGCTAATTCAAAAGAACGTAAACTAAATTTAAAAATGGCAAAAGTCGAAGTAAAACAATTATTAGAAGCAGGTGTACATTTTGGGCACCTAACCAGAAAATGGAATCCGAACATGGCTCCTTACATCTACATGGAGCGTAACGGAATTCACGTAATCAATTTGTACAAAACAGTTGCAAAGATGGACGAGGCCAATGAAGCCTTGCGCAAAATTGCAGCTTCCGGAAGAAAAATCCTTTTTGTCGCCACAAAAAAACAGGCCAAGGACATTGTTGCCGAAAAAGCGGCCAATGTAAATATGCCTTACATTACGGAAAGATGGCCAGGTGGTATGTTGACCAATTTTGTAACCATCCGTAAAGCGGTAAAGAAAATGGCATCCATTGACCGAATGAAGAAAGATGGCACCTTCCTTACCCTTTCAAAGAAAGAGCGTCTTCAAGTAGATCGTCTTCGTGCAAAATTGGAAAAGAACTTAGGTTCCATAGCCGATATGACGCGTCTTCCAGGTGCGATCTTTATTGTGGATACCATGCGTGAGCACATTGCGGTAAAGGAAGCACAGAAATTGAATATTCCAATATTCGCAATGGTAGATACCAATTCGGACCCCAGGGACGTAGATTTCTTGATTCCTTCCAATGATGATGCCTCCAAGTCCATTGATATTATTATGGCACAAGTGACCGATGCGGTTGCAGAAGGTTTGGCGGAACGCAAAGCGGAGAAACAAGGGGATAAGGAAGCGAAGCCTGCGGCCGAAGTCAAGAAAGAAGCTCCAAAGACCGAGAAAACAACTCCCAAAGAAGAGGTGAAAGCTGAAGATACAGCTGTTACAGAGGAAAAGGCCGCTCCAAAAAAGGAAACCAAAAAAGAAAAAACGACCGGGGACGATTTGACCAAAATCGAGGGTGTTGGACCAAAAGCAGCGGAGGCACTGGTCAACGCAGGATTGGAAACCTTTACCGAAATAGCAAAAGCCAATGCGGATAACATGAAGGAAATCCTGACCGAAGCCAGTTCTAGAATGGCCCATTTAGATCCAACATCATGGCCTAAACAAGCCCAAATGGCCGCCGATGGCAAATGGGACGAGCTAAAAGAATGGCAGGATAATGTTAAAGGCGGTATAGAATAAACACTATCCGTACCCGCCCAAATAAATTGCCTCGCTCCACAAGAGCGATAGAACAAAGCATAGAATTAAAAATAAAAAGCCCTTTGAGGCACAACAAATACTAAAACAATGGCAAAGATTACAGCCGCAGAAGTAAATAAATTAAGGAAGACTACCGGTGCCGGTATGATGGATTGCAAAAAAGCCTTGGTCGAGGCCGACGGCGATTTTGAGAAAGCAATAGAAATCCTTCGCAAAAAAGGACAAAAAGTTGCGGCCAAAAGAGCAGACCGGGACTCTTCAGAAGGTGCGGCAATCGCAAAGGTGAATGCCGAGAACAACAATGGGGTTATTATCTCCCTAAATTGTGAGACCGATTTTGTCGCCAAGAACGATACTTTTGTAACGCTCGCAAATGATTTGGCCGAAGTAGCTTTAGGCTTTGATAACAAGGAAGCATTTTTGGCAGCCGACTTCAATGGAATGAGCGTTCAAGACAAATTAACGGAGCAAACAGGGGTAATTGGGGAAAAAATCGAGATCGGCGGTTTTGAAACCTTGAGCGCACCATTTGTTGGGTCATACATTCATGCAGGTAACAAAATTGCCGTATTGACCGGTCTTTCGGCATCTGTTGATGGTGCTGATACCGTTGCAAAGGATGTGGCCATGCAGGCCGCCGCCATGAATCCGGTAGCGTTGAACGAAGATGGCGTTGACCAATCCGTTATTGATAAAGAAATTGAAATTGCCAAAGACCAATTGCGTCAAGAGGGAAAACCAGAGGCTATGTTGGATAATATTGCCAAGGGAAAAATAAAACGTTTTTTCAAGGACAATACTTTGGTAAATCAGGATTTTATCAAAGACAGTAAGCAAAGTGTCGCCCAATACGTAAAATCCGTTGATACAGGTTTGGAAGTAACAGGATTCAAAAGAGTTGCCTTAGGGTAATTACAAACCGACAAATTAACTTACATAAAGCCCGTTGTGCATTGCATAACGGGTTTTTATATTTGGGAGTAAGCGGAAAACCAATCGACTCTATTCTTTAACCAAATTTCCCTTAACCGAATAAAATTCCCTGAAACCCCTTCCATTGGAACAAGCTTGGCAATTTTATCAAAGATTGCCATTCGCGTACATGGACCTTCTATCTTGTTCATAGATAATTCCGTTAACCTCCGCTTATCCGTTATGGTTTGTTTCATAAGCAAACATCTATGGAATAGTAAGAAATCAAAATTTGGACAAGCATATCAAAAATAAAAATCTACGACACAGATTTGAGAAATTATTATGTTTTATAGCTATTTTTTGACCGATAAGGCCATCGATTTTTTCATTATTTTTGTTTCGAAATAAAACAAGCATGCAATATAAAAGGATACTTTTAAAACTTAGTGGTGAAGCGTTAATGGGAGAGAAGCAATACGGTATTGATCCCAAAAGGCTCGATGAATATGCAGAAGAAATTAAAAAAGTAGTCGATAAGGGGATCCAGGTCGCCATTGTAATAGGAGGCGGAAATATTTTTAGGGGTCTCGCCGGAGCTGCTACAGGTATGGATCGTGTACAGGGCGACCATATGGGAATGTTAGCGACCGTTATTAACGGGTTGGCCCTGCAAAGTGCTTTGGAAATGCAACAAGTACAAACAAGATTGCAATCTGCCATTAAAATCAATGAAGTCGCCGAACCCTTTATCAGAAGAAGGGCCATGAGGCATTTGGAAAAAGGGAGAGTGGTCATTTTTGGAGGAGGAACGGGAAATCCTTATTTTACTACAGATTCCGCCGCTGTTTTACGGGCCATAGAGATCGAGGCAGACGTAATCTTAAAAGGGACAAGGGTAGATGGCATATATACTTCCGATCCCGAAAAAGACAAAAGCGCGACCAAGTTCGATACCATTTCTTTTCAAGATGTACTCAGAAAAGGACTTAAGGTGATGGACACGACCGCTTTTACACTGAGCCAGGAAAATGAGTTGCCCATTGTAGTCTTTGATATGAACACCAAAGGCAATCTACTGAAAATTGTGGATGGCGAAACTATAGGCACCACGGTTAACATTTAAATTTGGCACAGTTTACAAGTGCGATAGAAAATTTTGATTATGAACGAAGAGATACAATTTATTTTAGATACCACAAAAGAAAGTATGGATGCGGCCATTGCGCATTTGGAGCGTGAATTTGGAAAGATAAGGGCAGGAAAAGCCAGTCCCGCCATGCTCTCATCGGTTATAGTGGAATATTATGGTTCTCAGACCCCATTATCCCAAGTGGCCAATATAAATACTCCGGATGGTCGTACCATTTCCGTACAACCTTGGGAAAAAGCAATGTTACCGGAAATAGAAAAGGCCATCATGAACGCCAATCTGGGTTTTAACCCAATGAATAATGGGGATTTGATCATTATCAACGTTCCTCCACTTACCGAAGAAAGAAGAATTCAATTGACCAAACAGGCCAAAGCGGAGGCAGAACATGCAAAAATTGGTGTTAGAAGTGCCAGACAGGATGCCAATAAGGAAATAAAGGATTTGGATATCTCTGAAGATCTGCAGAAAAATGCCGAAGTAGATGTACAGGACCTAACGGATGCATACAGTAAAAAAATAGATGATTTTCTAGGAGTAAAGGAAGCTGAAATCATGAAAGTCTAAAGAAATCGGCCAAAATACTGAAGCGGTTGACGGACCGTTTTTTTTATTGGCCTTTATTCCATTTTTAAAGTACCGCCTAGGAACACTTGTATGCATTGGTTACCTTTGCACCCTGCTAAAAACACTCATGGTAAAAAAACTTACGGAAGGGTTTTGGTCCCGAACAGCGCGAATTATCCTAAGAAATAGGATTCTGATATTGGCACTTGTAGCGGCATTTACCGTGTTCTTATGCTTACAGTGGCAGTATATGCGTTTCTCCAGCTCCCAAGCCAATCTTTTACCGGATGGGCATCCCGTAAATGTGGAATATCAAGAGTTTCTAAAGCAGTTTGGCGAGGAAGGCAATACCGTGGTCTTCGCCATTCGCGATAGTGCATTGTTCCTTCCCGACAACTTCAATCGATGGAATAAACTCAGTAAGCAATTGGGTGCGTTCCCCGAAGTAGATTTTGTGCTTTCTACGGATAACCTTCAGGAATTGATAAAAGATAATGAAAAACAAGAATTTGTTCTAAGGCCTTTGATCCGTGAAAAATTATCGACACAAAAGGAAATTGACAGTATAACCGATCATCTTTTCAACGATTTACCCTTTTACGAAAATCTCATTTATAATAGGGGGAGTAGTACGGTCAGGACCGTAATGTATTTGGACAAGGATATTGTTAACACGACGGTGCGCAAGGATTTTATCCTAAAGGACATGACCCGTCTTGTTGAGGACTTTGAAAAAGAAACAGGGTTGGATGTACGCATTTCTGGCATGCCTTACGTACGCACCTTAAATTCGCAGAACATCATTGATGAAATCGGCAAATTTATCCTGGCCGCACTTGTAGTGACCTCCCTTATTTTCTTCTTTTTCTTTAGAAGTATTAGGGCAACGTTCATATCTATGTGCGTAGTTATCATAGGGGTCATGTGGGCCTTTGGGATTTTGGGGCTGTTACAATATGAAATCACGGTGCTGACCGCCCTGATTCCACCGTTAATTATTGTCATCGGAATACCAAATTGCATTTTCCTGATCAATAAATATCAGCAAGAAGTTAAAAAACACGGCAATCAGGCACTGTCCTTACAAAGGGTCATTTCCAAAATTGGCAATGCTACTTTAATGACCAATATGACCACGGCATCCGGTTTTGCCACGTTTATCATTACGGACAGTAAGTTACTCAAGGAATTTGGCATAGTAGCTTCCATAAATATTATCGGGATATTTATACTTTCCCTGTTAATCATCCCTATTATATACAGCTTCCTGTCATTACCAAAGACCAGACATTTAAAACATCTGAACAAAAGGTGGATCGATGCTTTTGTGAACTGGATGGAAACAATCGTTCGGGAAAGAAGGATTACCGTTTACATTGTTTCTGTAGCGCTTTTGGTCATCAGCATTATAGGGATTTACCAAATAAATATTTCCGGTAGCCCTATTGAGGACATGCCCAAAAAAGCCGAGTTCTTTAAGGACATACGGTTTTTTGAAGAAGAGTTTGACGGAATTATGCCCGTGGAAATCATAGTAGACACCAAAAATCCCAAGGGTGTTTTAAAACCGGCCAACCTAAAACGAATCAACCAGTTGGGGGAAGTGGTCAATGAAGTTCCGGAACTTTCCAAACCGGTATCCGTCGTTAATCTGGTGAAATATTCCAAGCAGGCATTCTATAATGGCCTTCCTAAATATTACCAACTGCCCACGAGCCAGGAAAATAATTTTATCATGGACGTTGCCCGTAAATCTGCGGATAATGGCAATCTGCTAAAAAGTTTCGTGGACAGCACTGGTCAAATAGCACGTATGACCACTTTTATGCGCGATGTAAAAACAGATCGTATGGAAGAAATAGAAGAACGGCTTTTGGAAAATATTGCCAAGATCTTTCCAAAAGAACGCTTTAGGGTCTATATGACGGGGAGCGCACTATTATTTTTGAAGGGAACAAAATATCTGGTCAAAAACCTGATTCTTTCATTGGCCCTGGCCATAGGGTTAATAGCCCTGTTCATGGCCTATCTGTTTCGTTCCTTTAGAATGATCATCATCTCGCTCATACCCAATTTGCTCCCGTTGGTGATTACGGCCGGGATTATGGGCTTTGTAGGTGTCCCTATAAAACCTTCCACCATCTTGGTATTCAGTATTGCCTTTGGTATTTCGGTGGATGACACTATCCACTTTTTAGCCAAGTACCGGCAAGAACTCACCGCCAGTAAATGGAAAATAGAGAAATCCGTTTATGCGGCCTTGCGGGAAACGGGCGTTAGCATGTTCTACACATCCATTGTATTATTCTTTGGTTTTTCTGTTTTTGTCATTTCCAATTTTGGCGGTACGGTGGCATTGGGGTCTTTGGTATCCGCTACCTTGCTCTTTGCCATGTTGGCGAACTTGATTTTGTTGCCCTCTCTCCTATTGTCCCTGGAAAAGAGCATTGCGAATAAAGAAGTACTCAAAAAACCACAGATCGATATCTTGCCCAAAGGAGAGGATAACGATTAGTTTTTTTAATGTATCCGTCCCTTTTTAAATTGGCTATTACGCATTCTTTTTTATCAAAAAGCTATCTTTGACCTTTTAATTTTCAACTGAATTATAATGCACACGGCTACCATAAAAGAACTACTTTCAGGAAAACAATTGCTACAAGAAGTAAGAGTGAACGGATGGGTAAGAACGTTTAGAAGCAACCGTTTTATCGCCCTTAATGATGGATCTACGATCAACAACATCCAGTGTGTCGTGGATTTTGAAAATTTTGACGAGTCTATATTAAAACAAATCAATACGGGCACCGCACTTCGTATTAGCGGCACTTTGGTGGAAAGTCAGGGACGTGGGCAATCCGTTGAAATTCAGGCAAACGATATTTTCGTCCATGGCAATGCCGATCCGGATACATATCCCATTCAACCCAAGAAACATTCTTTAGAGTTCTTGAGGGAAAAAGCACATTTGAGAATCCGTACAAATACATTTTCCGCCATAATGCGGGTACGGTCCGCATTGGCCTTTGCCATCCATAATTATTTTAGGAACAATGGTTTTTATTACTTTCATGCCCCTATTGTTACGGGCTCGGATGCCGAAGGAGCCGGGGAAATGTTCAGGGTAACTACTTTGGATGCTAAAAAACCACCACTTGCGGACAATGGTGAAGTTGACTATAAATCGGATTTCTTTGGAAAAGAAACCAACTTGACCGTATCTGGGCAATTGGAAGCTGAAGCTTATGCCATGGCACTTGGAAAGGTATATACTTTTGGCCCTACCTTCCGGGCAGAAAATTCCAATACTTCCAGACATCTGGCAGAATTTTGGATGATTGAGCCCGAAATGGCTTTTCATGATCTGGATGCCAACATGGATTTGGCCGAAGATTTTATCAAGAACGTTATTTCCTATGTATTGGAGCACTGCAAAGAAGATCTGGAATTTTTGGAGAAACGACTCTTGGATGAAGAAAAGTCCAAACCGCAGGCAGAACGGAGCACCATGCCACTTTTGGAAAAATTACGGTTTGTAGTTGACAATAATTTCAAAAGGGTAACCTACACAGAAGCTTTTGACATTCTAAAAAACAGCAAGCCCAACAAAAAGAAGAAATTCCAATATCCCATAAATGAATGGGGAGCGGACCTACAGAGTGAACACGAACGTTATCTAGTTGAGAAGCATTACAACTGTCCTGTCATTCTTTTTGATTATCCCGCAAAAATAAAGGCCTTTTATATGCGTTTAAACGAAGACGGAAAAACGGTCAGGGCCATGGATATCCTTTTTCCGGGTATTGGTGAAATTGTAGGCGGTTCCCAACGTGAAGAACGTTTGGATGTTTTAAAACAGAAAATAGCCGATCTTGATATTGACGAAAAAGAACTTTGGTGGTATTTGGATTTACGCAAATTCGGTACTGCGGAACACAGTGGCTTTGGCCTTGGTTTTGAAAGGCTTGTTTTGTTCGCAACGGGAATGGGAAATATCAGGGACGTCATACCGTTTCCAAGAACACCCCAAAATGCCGAATTTTAAGGGTATTTCCTTATTTTTATAGTTAGTTGGAGCAAACCATGTTAAAACAACACTTACAATTTAAATTATCCCAAAAACTATCACCTCAGCAAATACAGTTGATGAAGTTGATCCAATTGCCTACGCAGGCTTTTGAACAACGGCTTAAACAAGAGCTGGAAGAAAATCCGGCCTTGGAAAACGGTAAGGAAGAACCGGATAATTTAAGCGATGAATTCGGAGAGACGTACGAAGGGGAATCCGATAATGAAACGATCGCAGCCGAGGACATCAATATTGATGATTATTTAAGTGATGACGAGATTCCGGATTACCGCACACAGGCCAACAACTATAGTTCCGACGATGATGAAAAAAGTGTTCCGTATGCAGCCGGCACCTCTTTCAATCAATATTTGTTAAATCAGCTCAACACCGTCTATCTGAACGATAAAGAGTGGTCCATTGCGGAATTTTTGGTAGGGAGCGTAGATGAAAGCGGTTACATTAGAAGACCCATTACCGATATCATGGACGATCTGGCCTTTACCCAGAACATATATACGGACGAGACAACCATTGAAAAAGTTCTAAACACCGTTCAGGACCTGGACCCCCCGGGCGTTGGCGCACGTTCACTGGAGGAATGCCTGACCATTCAGTTGAAACGCAAGGAAACGACCCCTAGCATAGCACTGGCCATTTCCATATTAAAAAAATCTTTTGAACAGTTTACTAAAAAACACTATCAAAAACTAATTCAAAAGCACGATATCTCGGAAAACGAATTAAAGGAGGCCATTGCGGAAATTGAAAAATTAAACCCAAAGCCAGGAGGTGCCTATTCGGGCAATAACAGGATCGTGGAGCATGTTGTACCTGATTTTTCCATAAAAATAGTGGACGGGGAACTGGAACTAACACTTAATGGCAGAAACGCTCCCGAATTACATGTGTCCCGGGAATACAGCAATATGCTGAAAGGCTATAAAGAGTCCAAGGAGAAATCAAAATCGCAAAAGGATACCGTTCTGTTCATCAAGCAAAAACTGGATGCCGCAAAATGGTTTATAGATGCCATTAGACAAAGACAGCAAACGCTCTATATTACCATGAATGCCATAATGCAATATCAAAAGGAATATTTTTTATCCGGGGACGAACGCAACCTAAGACCTATGATATTAAAGGATATTGCCGATGAAATCGATATGGACGTTTCAACGGTTTCACGGGTTGCCAACAGCAAATACGTGGATACTCCCTATGGTACCAAACTCATCAAAGAGTACTTTTCCGAGTCCATGAAAAATGAACAGGGTGAAGACGTTTCTACAAAAGAGATCAAAAAGATTTTGGAGACCGTTATAGGTGAAGAGAAAAAAAAGAAACCACTGACCGATGATAAACTTGCCACTATTTTAAAAGAGAAGGGGTATCCCATTGCAAGACGGACCGTTGCTAAATATAGGGAACAACTGGGAATACCCGTGGCAAGACTCCGAAAACAAATATAATGCGGGTTTTTTCTAAGATTATCTCATACCTCTTTCATCCATTGTTCATTCCAATAGCGGGTACAATGGTCTATTTTATCATAACACCCAAGTACAGTTCTTTAGAGATACAGAGCGGAAATGTCCTTCCCATTTTTATCCTAACGGTAATCATACCGATTATAGCTTATTTTATTCTGAGGAATCTGGGTATAGTCAGTTCGGTTTTCATGCCTTCCTTAGCAGAGCGAAAATATCCTATGTATATCCATATAAGTCTACTAATACTTATTTTATACAAGGTAATCCCCAATAATTATATTACCGAACTGTACTTCTTTTTTGTGGGACTTATTGGTGCCGCCTTTGCCAGTCTATTTTTACTTTTTTTCAATTACAAGGCAAGTTTACATATGGTGGGCGCAGGAGGTTTGTTCATGTACCTTGTAAGCCTTAGTATTCATTTTGAAACCAATGTAATTATGCCCATTAGTCTTTTTACATTGATCATTGGAGTTGTTGCCACCTCAAGACTATATTTAAGGGCACATACCAAACCAGAATTGCTCATTGGGCTTTTTATTGGGTTAATTTCACAGCTTTTGACCGTAAAATTTTGGTTATAGGGCATAGAAAAAGTCAAGATGGGTTCTTTTTCCTATTCAAGATTCCGAAAAGCATCGCCTTTATAAGTCGTATAGTTGATTTTTAAGGAATTGATTTCACGAAGCCCTTGTTTCACATCTGAGACCAACCCCATTGATGTTTTTTTATCTATTTTTAATGAAACGGTAATAAAAGGGCGAAGGAACTCCGATTTTTCATTGATTTTTTCCAATACGGTCGACTTAAAATTTGCCAAGGAAACAAACTTATCGTCAATCTGAATTTTAGGTTCAGAGCCAAATACATCTTCAAAAGGTTTTTCCGGTTCACCAATGTATATGGTAATAACCCGATCTTTCTTATCCAGGTTCTTAATTTCACTAGCTTTAGGCAATTCATTGGTCACTTTAAGGGTATCATCTTTCATTACGGTCACGGTCATAAAGAAAAATAATAGCATAAAAACAATATCCGGCAAGGAAGCCGTGGATACTTCTGGTTTGCCTGTTCTTTTATTAAGTTTAAATTTTGACATGATTTTATATTTTTAACTACGTTCGGCTTCCGACAATTTCATAGGGTATAACTTTTGGATCAAACGTATTTTTAGTTTCAATTCCTTTTTAAGCTCATGGGACGTTTCCGGATTGGAATACAAAGACTCCATTGCCGTAAAATCTGTTTTGTAAAGTCTTTGTGCCTCCCTATTTCGTAACACATGATAAGCCGCTACCAATTCGTTTTGAACGGTTACATAAACGCCATAACTGGTTTCACGATTACTGAGTAAAGAAACAATTGCCTTATGGGGATTGTCCGAAGATTTTGGATCGTTTTCCCCTTGGCAATAATCACATTCCGATTTCACTCCCCCATTGTCCAAAAAGGCTATGGCCAGCTCTTTTAAATCTTTGATTTCAACTATTTCGCCATTGACCATCAAATCATCTTCGCCATTGATCAAAATAGACAATATATTTCTTTTCGAAATCGGGCTTGAAACATCATTTTCCCGGGGCAACATACGATCCAGACCCGCATCTGTCTCAATACTTGTCGTTACCAGAAAAAAGATGAGTAGTAAAAATGCAATATCCGCCATGGAACCTGCATTCACTTTTAGAGTTTCTTCTCTTTTTGACATGTTTATATGTTTTAAATATTGAACGGTATAAATTGCCAACACAAACAAGTTCTACATAGGTTTGGAGCTATCTAATATTGATAAAACTTGAAAAACCAATCTCTATTTATAATTACCAAGAAGCATGCCAGTCTTAAAATAAAGTTAAAGATGAGTATATGAAGAGGTTAATACCAATCTTACTTTTCAACTAAAGAATATAAAAAATCAGGCCGATTCTAAGTGGTCTAAAACCAATTGGTCCACCATTTACCACTGCTTCATCCTTGAAGAGGTCACTCAAAGCGTAATAAGCATGAATATTGAAAGTATTATAACCAAAGTTGAAGGTTAAACCATATTGAAAACCCTCGATCTGGGTATTAAAAAATCCATCTTTAAAGGTATCGGTTACAAGTTTGGACCTGGCCCCGATAACGTAAGCTGCTTTAATACCCGCATATATTCTCCAAAAACGATATTCTTGTGCCGTAGAGGTACGCCACCTGAACTCCAAGGGAAACTCTACTAAATGCGTTTCTAACTTGCTTCGCCTAAAATCAGGTATGGAGTTATCAAAAAGGTAGGTAAATCCCGGGGCATTTTCCCGAACCACCAGATTGGAATAATACGCATTCAATGCCAGGCCCACTCCTATTCCAATGGCCTTTGTTCCCGCCCTATTTAAAGGCACGTCCTTTATAAAACCTCCTTGGAGTCCGTAAGACAAACTACGTTGGGTAAAGTCCACAGGTTTGTTACGGACAAAATTATAGGTTATCCCCAAATAAAACTGATCTTCAAAATAACGCTCATTCGCATTTTTATCCACACCTTCCAATTGGGCATTTACGAATAATGTGAGCAGCAAACAAAAGAGTAAAGAAAAACGCTTCATGAATATAAAGTTAATCAAATAAAAAACGCCCCAAATAGATTGGAGCGTTCTTTAAAGTTTGAAAATTGTATAACTAATTATTGAAGGTTTCTAAATGCATCCCCTTCATAGGTAGTATAATTTACCTTTAGCGCATTTACCTTACGCAGTTCTTGCTTGATATCGGAAATAAGGCCCATATTGGCATTCTTATCCACCTTTAAAGCCGTAGTCAATACATTCTGTAGTTCCTGTGCCTTTTTGGCGCGTTCCGCCAATATATAAGAACCTATTTCGGAAGGGCTTGAAAACTTGTCGTTCAATTGTATTTTTGGTTCCGTTCCAAAAACCTTCTCATATTCCTTGGTAGGTTTTCCCACATAAATATAAATAACCCGATCTTTCTTCTCCAATTTCTTTATTTCAGTGGCATTGGGAAGTATGTTCTCTACTTTAAGCGAACTGTCTTTCATTACCGTTACGGTCATAAAGAAAAACAAAAGCATAAATACAATGTCCGGTAAGGATGCCGTTGATACTGGAGGTAAATCACCCTCTTTTTTCTTTGCAAATTTTGACATAGTTCTATATTTATGATCTGTTAGTTGGAAGAAGTTTCAGCTTCGGATAATTTCTGAGGGAACAAGTCCTGTATACGCTTTACTTTTTCCTTTAATTCATCTTTTAAGTCCGAGGACGTTTCAGGGTTCAAATACTCCGCTTCCATATCCGTAAAGTCCCTATTGAACAAACGCTGGGCTTCCCTATTCCTTAATTCATTATAAGCACCCACCAATTCGTTCTGAACGGTAATATAGGTACTATATTTAGTCTCACGGTCGTTCTTTAAGGAAATAATTGCCTTAGTAGGATTATCCGATGAAGCAGCGTCCCTGGAACCTTTACAATAACTACAATAATCCGGACTTCCCGCCGGTGCACCGCCGTTATCCAAAAAAGCCACCGCTTTTTCCCTTAAATCCTTAAGCTCGATCAATTCCTCGTCGGCCAATAGTTGACCACTTTTGTTGATATTGACCTGAAAGATATTCTTTTGCTTAATTACCACATCTTGATCAGGCGGTTCAATTGGAGGCAACATACGATCTAATCCCGCATCCGTTTCAATGGTAGTCGTTACCAAGAAAAAGATAAGCAATAAGAAAGCTATGTCCGCCATGGAACCCGCATTTACTTCTGGTGCTCCCGCTCTTCTAGCCATAATCTCTTATAGTATTATTTATTTATTGAATAATCTCTTCACCCCCGGGACGATCAAAAGGGCAACCGCTATTGCGGTAAGTATAAAAAACATATTTAATCCCATACCGATATTCTTGACGGTACTTTCATCCGACATCGCCATGAACTCATCAGAAACATCCGTAGAACTGGACAGTACATAGGAAACTCCTACTACGATCACCAATCCGCCCAACACAAACAATGTCTTTTTAAGCCCTTGGGGATTAGAAAACAAATTCTTTAGCGTGAACAACAAACTTACCACGACCGCTATTGCCAAAAGCAAATAGGTGATGATAAACATGGCATTCATAGCCCCACTTTGAGCAGCTTCTGCAGCAGGCATGTCCCTTTCGGGAAGCATAAACCACAGCACCGCTCCAATCAAGCCAATGGCTATCAATGCTATTTTTACAATTTTTTGCATAATATTAGGTATTAAATGTGCGACTTATTTCTTGTGATCTACCAACATATCGATCAATGTAATCGATGAATCTTCCATATCGTTTACGATACTATCGATTTTCGCAATGATATAGTTGTAGAAAATTTGCAAAATAATCGCCGTAATAAGACCGAATACCGTCGTTAATAATGCCACCTGAATATCTCCTGCGATAAGTGATGCACTTAAATTACCCACTGCCGCAATCTTTTGGAAGGCCTGAATCATACCGATAACCGTCCCCATGAAACCAAGCATTGGTGCAATAGCAATGAAAAGGGATAACCAAGATACGTTTTTCTCCAACTGTCCCATTTGTACACCTCCGTAAGCTACAACCGCTTTTTCCGCAGATTCAACACTTTCACCGGCCCTGTCCAAACCTTGATAGTAAATGGAAGCAACAGGCCCTTTTGTATTTCTACAAACTTCTTTTGCCGCTTCAACACCACCGGAAGCCAAGGCATCCTCAACTTGTTGTTTCAACTTGGCAGTATTTGTGCTGGCCATATTCAAATAGATAATTCTTTCTATAGCAACGGCCAAACCAAGGATCAAACACAACAGTACAATACCCATAAATCCGGCACCACCCTGAATAAACATTTCCTTCAATACTTGTGTAAATCCTTTCTCCGCCTCAGGAGCTGCATCCTGTACAATCATAGCTACAGCCGCCACCTTTGCACTTACCATATTTGTACCTGCTACAAATGCCCCAGCAACTGCCAGGCTTGGGAATAATTTTTTCATTTTTTCAAACTTAAATTAGTTAGTAATTGGGTTAAAGATAAAAAAAAATCAACATAAAAAAAGTAAAATTTCCCCGCAAAGCTCAGGGAATAGGCATTGCCATTCCCCATACCTCTACGTTCGTCTTAAAAAGCATTCTTTAGCCAAACTTGTGCGGCCAGAAATTTGCAGAGAGGAAGGGATTCGAACCCTCGATACACTTTTGGTGTATACACACTTTCCAGGCGTGCGCCTTCGACCACTCGGCCACCTCTCTAGTTCATCCTTTTTAAGGGTGGGCAAATAACAAAAAAAATATTAGTTAGGAAAATTAAAGTGGTTAATTTTAATGCATTTCTCCACGTAGCGGAGTTTCGAAAATTGTTTTGAACAATTTATCCGATATTCCGGCACCTAGCATGTACATGGCCTTGGTTACCGCGGCCTCGGTCGTAACATCCTTTCCGTTAATCACTTGTATTTTTTTTAACTGTGCACTGGTCTCATATTGCCCCATGATGACACTTCCTCCGGAACATTGTGTTACATTTATAACATGTACTCCTTTTTTGATCGCTTTTTTGATCGCTTCCAAAAACCAGGTCTCCGTAGGGGCATTGCCCGAACCATACGTTTCCAAGATCAGGGCCTTGAGACCTTCTGTATTCAAGACACTGTACAGTACTTTTTCGCCAATACCCGGAAAAAGTTTTAAAACGGCCACATTGTTATCCATTTGTTCATGGATTACAAGTTGTCTACGGTTTTTATGACGGTATAAATATTCTTTAAAAACATTCAGGTGCACCCCGGATTCAATTAAATGTGGAAAGTTCAAAGAGGCAAAGGCCTGAAAATGTTCTGCATTGATTTTGGTCGTCCTATTTCCCCGATACAACTTGTACTCAAAATAAAGACCTACTTCCTGAACGACCGATTTGCCCTTTTCTTTTAAGGCCGCAATCTGGATTGACGTAATCAAATTTTCCTTGGCATCCGTTCTCAAATCACCTATTGGCAATTGGGAACCTGTAAGTATTACGGGCTTGGAAAGGTTCTCCAATAAAAAACTTAACGCAGAAGCGGTATAACTCATAGTATCACTACCGTGCAAAACAACAAAACCATCATGATCTTCATAATTTTCCTCAATGATCTTCGCAATTTTAATCCAGTGTTGCGGGTCCATATTGGAAGAATCTATAGGCTCCTTAAAAGAAAGTGCCTTTATCCCACAGTCCAATTGATTTAATTCCGGTATGCTCTTTAACAGCTTATCAAAATTAAAGGCCCTTAACGCTCCCGAATCATAATCCTTGACCATACCGATGGTGCCTCCGGTATATACCAATAATATTTTACTTTTATTCGAATTCAAGATTTTCTGATTTTTATATGCCAAACACCTCCTTGGAATTTTGAGTGGTCACAGCTGCAATCTCCGCTTTACTCCTCTTGTATATCCCGGCCAGCTTTTCCAAAACGTGTATAATATAAGCACTTTCATTTCTCTTTCCACGATAAGGGGCCGGGGCCAAGTACGGGGCATCTGTCTCCAAAACAATATGTTTTATATTGATTTCATCCAAAAAAGTATCGATTTTCCCATTCTTAAAAGTAACCACGCCTCCTATTCCCAATTTCATATTGTATGAAATTGCCCGATGGGCCTGCTCCAGGTCACCTGTAAAGCAATGAAATATTCCATATAGACCATCACCTTTTTCTTCTTCCAATATCTCAAAAATTTCATCGAAAGCTTCTCGACAATGAATAACAATGGGCAATTTATATTGTTTAGCCAACCTTATTTGATATCTAAAGGCCTCTTGTTGCTGCCTTAGAAAACTTTTGTCCCAATAGAGATCGATTCCTATTTCGCCAACTGCGTAAAATTGATGCTGCCCGAGCATTTGTTCTACATGCTCCAACTCTTGTTCAAAGCCCTCTTTTACATGCGTAGGGTGAAGCCCCATCATCAAAAACACATTTTCAGGGTACTTATTCCTTAATGTCAACATGTTTTGCGTATAAGAGGAATCTATGGCCGGGACAAAGAATCGCTTCACTCCCAAATCCATGGCCTTTTCCATGACTCTTGCCCTATCTTCATCAAAAGCTTCACTGTATAAGTGCGTATGCGTATCTGTAATGATCATGTGGCAAAAATAGGTTTATCTTTGACAAAAAATCGATATGGCCGCACTTAAAAAATTCTTGAAGTCAAAAGGATACGATCGTATACCACTGGTATTTACCGCTACGAACCATTTTGAAATTGTTGCTAAAATCAATGGCATACAAGGCAGGTTCATATTGGATACGGGAGCTTCCAATACCTGTGTCGGCTTTGATAAAACAGCGTATTTTAATCTGGTCTCCAAAAATTCCAAAATAAAAGCCGCAGGTGCCGGGGCCACGAATATGGAAACATTGATCTCAAAAAAAAATACGATCGAAATCGGGAAATGGCACAAAAAGAAATTGAAAATCGTACTTTTTGACCTGATGCATGTAAACGAAGCCCTTACCTCCCATAAAGCCTTGCCCGTAGATGGCATTATCGGCGCCGATATTCTTAAAAAAACGAAAGCCGTTATCGATTACAACAAAAGCTGTGTGTATTTAAAATTGAAAAGGTAATATGCTTGATGTTGAAAATAAAAAGACCCCGTGGATTTCAAAAAAATCCACGGGGTCTTTTTTGTATGGCCCAAGAAACTACATTTCCAAGGCCTTCTTTACATTATTGTCCATCAACAGTTCCCCTGGGTTTTCCAATGCTTCTTTAACGGCTACTAAGAACCCAACGGATTCCTTTCCATCTATAATCCTATGGTCATAGGAAAGGGCCACATACATAATGGGGGCAACAACTATGGCTCCATCCCTTACGATAGGACGTTCTACAATATTGTGCATCCCCAGAATAGCACTTTGTGGCGGGTTAATGATCGGCGTGGACAGCATGGAGCCAAATACACCGCCATTGGTAATGGTAAATGTACCTCCAGTCATCTCATCCACGGTAATCTCACCCTCCCTGGCACGAATCGCCAACCGTTTCACTTCCGCTTCCACACCTCTAAAAGTTAAATTTTCCGCATTTCTAATGACCGGGACCATCAAGCCTTTTGGTCCGGAAACCGCAATACTAATATCGCAAAAATCATAGGTTAGCATTTCTTTCCCATCGATCATGGAATTGACCGCAGGATACATTTCCAATGCCCTGACCACGGCCTTTGTAAAAAAGGACATAAAACCCAGACCTACCCCGTGCTTTTCTTTAAAGGCTTCTTTGTACTGCTTTCTCAACTCGAATATGGGCGACATATCCACCTCATTAAAAGTGGTCAACATGGCCGTATCGTTCTTGGCAGCGACCAAACGTTCCGCAACCTTTCTCCTCAACATAGAGAGTTTGGAACGTGTTTCCCCTCGGTTACCTCCCGTTGGGGACCCCATAGCCGGTACTGCTTTGACCGCATCATCTTTGGTAATTCTGCCATCACGTCCCGTACCTGTAATGGCCGATGCGGAAATATTCTTTTCGTCCAATATTTTTCGGGCGGCGGGAGAAGCCGTTCCCGATGCATAAGTTTCTTTTTTAACCTCAACGGGCTTGGGTTCTTCTTTTTTAGGGGCTTCCTTTTTTTCTTCCGGTTTTGCTGCTGCCGTATCCTCCCCGTTCGGCTTTTTGGCACTGGTATCTATTAAACAAACCACGTCACCAACGGCGACGGCATCGCCTTCTTCCGCTTTCAAGGTTATGGTTCCGCTTTCCTCCGCAGGAAGTTCCAATGTTGCTTTATCCGAATCTACTTCCGCAATGGCCTGATCTTTTTCTACATAATCTCCATCGGATACCAACCATTCCGCTATTTCCACTTCGGTGATGGACTCCCCCGGTGAGGGAACTTTCATTTCTAGCATCATTCTATTATGATTTTTGATGTATAAATTTAGTTTATATTCTGTATGAAATCTTCTTTAACTGGAAGGTAATCTTCCTTTTCTTCACCGTTGACCAAAATCTTGTTAAAAAATAACTTTGCGCCCACGGAGTTTTCCATTTCAACGGCATTTTGCAAACTTAAATGCAAATGGGGTTCCGTGGTATTTCCTGAATTTCCACATTGAGCCATGACTTCACCTTGCCGTACATCATTACCCTTGGCTACAAGAATGGAATTTTCCTTTAAATGTGCGAACAAAATGTATTCCTTATTCACAGTTTCCAGCACAATGGTATTCCCCGTCAAATGCCCGGGGTTTAAATCACCTGGAACATTATCCTTGACCCCTGTAATGACCTTCACTACCCGTGCATCACAGGGAGCGATAATCTCCTTCCCGAAAACATAATAGCTTTCATTTTTTTTGGCATCGCCCTGATAGGAAACACCGTCCTTGACCATTAAAATATCATAGGCGTATTTTTGATCATCGTAATTTATATGATAGTTTTGTTCTACCGTGGTCCCACCCCAAAAAACAAACCACTCTTCTTTAAAAGGCAGGATCATTTGCGTAGTGTTTCGCTCTAAAATAGGATTTTCAATATTTCTAACGGGTGATATATACAGTCCGTTTATTTCGTTATTGGGGTTCAAGGAAATGGATATGTCCGCAAGTGCCTTGTCAAAAATAGTCCTGTATACATGGGCTCCGTTGTGCAACCTATTCAATTCCATTGTCTTTATGGCACCCATATTCCTATTTACATTATCGGAAAAGAATTGAAGTGTCCTTTCTTGCGGCAACGCTTTTTTCATATCCGCATCAAAAAGCTTGAAAATACCATCATAATCGCTCCCGTTATACAGATCCATGAACCTTTTGGCAATAGCGGAATAATTGCCCTGTTCTTCTTGTCCATACACGGCAAGACCGATCGTAACGAATAAGGGGAGAAGGATTTTTTTCATTATCTAATCCTTACTTGGCCTGGTCATATTATCCTTGTTCTTATCAAAAACATAATCGATGATCTGTTGATGCCTCATTTTAGAACGCACGGCACTCCCTGCGGCCGGGGCCGCATAAAAACGTCTGGATGCCACCCTAAATTTATGGGCATCTTTAAAATGCATCATCATATGGCTCCATGCACCCATATTCCTAGGTTCTTCCTGTGCCCAAACAATATCCTTGGCATTTTTATATTTTGCAATGAGTTCGTTCATTTGCTTTTCCGGCAAGGGAAACAATTGCTCTATCCGTACCAAGGCCACATCATCTCGATCTAACTCTTCTTTGACCGCCAATAAATCATAATAGAATTTACCGGTACAGAAAACCAGGCTCTTTATCTTTTCAGCATCGGCAGCAGTATCATCCAGGACTTCCTTAAAACTTCCATTGGCAAAATCTTCAACGGATGAAACGGCCTTTGGATGCCTCAACAGGCTTTTTGGTGTAAAGATAACAAGAGGTTTTCTGAACTTTACTTTCATTTGTCGCCTCATAATATGGAACATCTGTGCCGGGGTGGTCACATCTGCAATGTACATATTATCCCTGGCGCATAATTGCAGGTAACGTTCCATTCGTGCAGAGGAGTGTTCCGCTCCCTGACCTTCATAGCCATGGGGCAGCAACATCACCAGTCCGTTTTGGAGTTTCCATTTATCCTCGGCAGCAGAAATATATTGATCCAACATTATCTGCGCCCCGTTACTGAAATCCCCGAACTGCGCCTCCCATATGGTCAATGTATTCGGGCTGGCCATAGCATATCCATAATCAAACCCGACGACCCCATATTCGGACAAGAGCGAATTGTATATTTGGAATTTTCCTTGTTCATCGGAGATATGGTTCAACAACAATACTTCTTCTTCACTCTCCTCTACTTTCATTACGGCATGACGGTGGGAAAACGTACCTCTTTCCACATCTTGTCCAGACATACGCACACCAAAGCCTTCTTGTAAAAGTGTTCCATAGGCCAATAACTCGCCCATGGCCCAATCCAAAGCGTCTCGCTCAAAGAACATTTTATAACGATCGTTGATGAGCCGCTCCACCTTCCTTAAAAACTTTTTACCTTCCGGCAATTGGGTAATTACCTTGGCAATATCCGTAAGTTTGGCCCTGTCGTAACTGGTATCTACGGCCTCCATCATCTCCCATTCGCGCACATTCTCAAAGCCCTTCCATTCATCGGCCATAAAAGGGGTAATTATAGTCTTATCCTCTTTTCTGGAATCTTCCAACTTTTCTTCCAAAGAGGCCTTATATTGTTTTTCCAGTTCCTTTACATATCCTTCGTCGATAACGCCTTCCTTTAAAAGCCGTTCGGCATATATATCCCTTGGGTTTTTGTGTTTTGCAATGGCCTTATATAATTTAGGTTGGGTAAACCTGGGCTCATCACCTTCATTATGACCATATTTTCGATACCCCAAAAGGTCGATAAAAACATCCCTGGAAAAACGCATACGGTATTCCAGAGCAAAAAGTGAAGCATGTACAACAGCCTCCGCATCATCTGCGTTTACATGCAAAACGGGACTTAGGGTGACTTTTCCGACATCGGTACAATACGTGGACGATCGGGCATCCAAATAGTTGGTGGTGAACCCTATTTGGTTATTTACCACAATATGAATGGTACCTCCTGCCCTATACCCATCCAACTGTGCCATTTGTATTACTTCATAAACAAGCCCCTGGCCCGCAATTGCGGCATCGCCATGTACGACTATAGGCAGTACTTTGGAAAAATCATCGGCATAATTGGCATCTTGTTTTGCGCGGGCGATTCCTCCCACTACGGCTCCGACCGTTTCTAGATGGGAAGGGTTGGGCGCAATATTCATTTTTATCTTATTGCCGTTATCGGACATGCGATCGGATGTCCACCCTAAATGGTATTTTACATCGCCGTCAAAAATCTCCTGTTCATAATCCTTGCCATCAAACTCGCTAAAAATATCCTTGGCGGATTTCCCGAAAATATTGGTCAAAACATTCAAACGTCCCCTATGGGCCATTCCCATAACAAATTGTTCTACCCCCATTTCGGCGGCACGTTCCACAATAGCGTCAAGTCCGGGAATCAAAGATTCATTGCCCTCCAACGAAAATCTTTTTTGCCCTACGTATTTGGTATGCAAAAACCCTTCAAAGGATACAGCCTGATTCAGTTTTTTAAGAATATGTTTTTTCTGCTGTGGATCAAAGCTGGGGTGATTGTCATTTACATTGATCCAATCCTGGATCCATTTCACACGTTCGGGCTTGCGGATGTACATATACTCTACACCAATAGCATCACAGTAAATCCTTTTTAAATGCCGAACTATTTCCTTGAGTGCACTCGGTCCGATACCGATAATGTCCCCGGCATTAAAAACGGTTTCCATATCCGATCGTTCCAGACCAAAGTTTTCTATTTCCAAGGTGGGACTGTACTTTCGTCTTTCCCGGACCGGATTGGTTTCGGTAAAAAGATGGCCACGGCCTCTATAACCGTCTATTAGGCGAATAACCTGAAACTCTTTTTGAAGGGATTCCGGAAGCTCCGTCTTGCTATCGTTCACCAAAGAGGCAATACGTTCTCCCTTATCAAAACCTAATTCATCCAAGGAACTTTCAACTCCAAAATCAAAACCTTGAAAAAAAGCCCTCCAACTGGGCTCTATACTATCCGGACTCGCTAAATACCTGTCATACATCTCCGAAAAAAAAGAGGTATGGGCTGTATTCAAAAAGGAATATTTATCCATATATCACTTCCTGTATCTTTTTAGAATAAATTTCATCAAAAATACGACATTTACGATACCTAACGGAACATACCGAGGTATTATTGAAAATAGGTGATCATTAAAACAAAATCCTTAGAATACCATTAAAAAAATTATTCATCCGTTATTTCCCATATTTATTTCTTGTATTTTTCCCTATATCGGATTTTTTGGAATTCCCTTTTCAAAATCAGAAAAGTTACTTGCCCCGAAACTTCAACAGCATCCGTAACCTGAATACCTTTGAAGGAACGTTCCGGTATATCGATTATGTAAAGCAAGTTTAAATATTCCGAAAAGCGCTCCATTATCAATACGTAAATCTTTTCCTGGATGATATTCCCCAATAGATTTGGTTTAATATTCTCGGGTAAGTCGATATAAATATTCGCCAAGGAAAAGTCCTTACGAAGCTGGGAAACCAATGGATCATAAAGGGAATTCTCCACGACATATTGAAGCAATTGGGAACTGTTTATAAAATTTGAAGTCACAAGCCTTTAAATTACCTAAGCTTTTATTTTAATTTTTGTAAATCCTACCTTCTTTCATCAAACGGATAAGGGGAAATATATGTATAATATTTCCCCTTATTGAACTCGTTTAAACTTTTTATCTGATTTAATCCCGTATCTTTTGTTCCCAAACCCAAGCGGATTCCATGGCTTCATCCAAGGGGTATTCCGCTTTCCATCCCAACTCCTCATTGGCCTTAGTAGTATCCGCATAGGCCGATGTTATATCCCCCGGTCTTCTGTCAACGACCTTATAGTTTAATTTTTTACCGGATACCCGCTCAAAGCTCTGTATGACCTCTAGTACGGAACTCCCCTTACCGGTACCTACATTGAATACTTCATAGTTCTGGGGGTTCTTGCCGTCTAATAGACGTTCCAATGCCACCACATGCGCCTTTGCTAGATCCACCACATAAATATAATCCCTAATACAGGTTCCGTCCGGTGTAGGGTAATCATCTCCAAAAACGGACAGTTGTTCCCGCAGTCCAATACCGGTCTGGGTAATAAACGGCACTAAATTCTGAGGTACGCCTATGGGGAGTTCCCCGATTTCTCCACTTGGGTGGGCACCCATGGGATTAAAATATCGCAATGCTATGGCATTGAGGTTTGGGGCTATCTTACAGGTATCCCTAATAATTTCCTCGCCCATTTGCTTGGTATTCCCATAGGGGGATTCCGCTTCTTTTACCGGGGCATCTTCTGTAATTGGCATTTTGTCCGCCTGTCCGTATACCGTACAGGACGAGCTAAAAATAAAGCTGGCCTTATTCTTCTTACAAAGCTCCTTAAGGATATAGACCAAGGTTCCAATATTGTTCTCATAATACAACAAAGGCTTCTCCACACTTTCTCCCACAGCTTTTGAAGCGGCAAAATGAATGACTCCAACTACATCGGCATATCTTTTAAAAAAGTCCTCTACCTTATTTTTTTCCTTTAAATCCAATTTTTCAAAAAGTGGTCGTTTTCCGGTTATGGCCGTTATACCGTCCAAAACATCTTCCTGAGCGTTGGAGCAATCATCTATAATCACCACTTCAAAGCCCCTATTTTGTAGCTCGACCACCGTATGGGAACCTATAAAACCTAAACCTCCCGTTACCAATATTTTCATTTCTTATTTTGTTTTTTTATGAAATTCCATATAGAGATTGACTACCCATTAACAAAATCAATAACCGTAGTCGTAATATAATCGATTTGCTCATCATCCAATTCCGTATGCATGGGAAGTGAAATAACCTCTTGAACCAATTGATTGGTTATAGGAAAATCCTCTTCTTTATAACGTGCATCCAAATAGGCCTTCTGCCTGTGCAAAGGAATGGGGTAATAAACCCCGCAGGGAATATTTTTTTCCTGTAAATGCTTTACTAGGGCATCTCTTTTTCCATTGGTGATCCGTAATGTGTATTGATGAAAAACGTGGCAATCACATGTATCACATATGCCCTTACATCCATTTACGGTTACCGGTACGATTATATGGGCCTGACCTTGAAAAGCACCGGAGTATTTTTTTGCGGCCGTTCTTCTGGCATCGCAATAAGCATCCAGTTTAGGTAGTTTCGCCCTCAATACCGCTGCCTGAATGGAATCCAATCTTGAGTTTACGCCCACCACATCATGATGGTAACGCTCGTACATACCGTGGTTTACCATACCTCTAATGATATGGGCCAAATCACTATCATTTGTAAAAATGGCACCGCCATCCCCATAACAACCCAAATTTTTGGACGGAAAAAAGGAAGTAGCCCCAACATGCCCTAGGCTCCCGGCCATATATTTCTGTCCGTCTTTGGATGAATAAGTAGCACCGATCGCTTGGGCATTGTCCTCGATCACATATAAATCATGTGCCTTTGCCAACGCCATAATGGCATCCATGTCCGCACATTGACCAAATAAATGCACCGGAACAATGGCTTTTGTTCTTGGGGTTATGGCCTTTTTAATGGCCTCGATGTCTATGTTGAAAGTCTCCTTGTCCACATCCACCAAAACAGGGGTCAATTGCAACAGGGCAATTACCTCTACCGTAGCGGCGAAAGTAAAATCTGCCGTTATAACTTCATCCCCAGGTTTTAAACCCAGGCCCATCATCGCAATCTGGAGGGCATCCGTTCCATTGGCACATGGTATTACGTGTTTCACCCCTAAATATGCTTCCAATTCTTTTTGAAAAGCGTGGACCTCGGGGCCGTTTATAAATGCAGATGTCTCAAGAATCTCCGCAATGGAAGCATTTACCTGCCCCTTTATTTCTTGGTATTGACCATTGAGGTCTACCATTTGGATCTTTTTCATTATCAAGGATTACCTAATGCATGGCAAAAATACGAAACCATGGTCAATAGGTTTCTAGAAAGAAATGTAATTTAGCTGCAAATCCGTTGGTTTGTCCGTTCTATATAATTTTCTTGTTTCCGTTTCCTGGTTTTTCATCCGTTCGATTTCTTTTGCGAATCCCAAATTGGGCTTGTTCGTTACTGGAAGGCAACGTACTTACGGGATATTGGAACGCACGATAACCAAATCCGATAAGGTAATCTGGGTACATGCCGCATCATTGGGAGAATATGAACAGGGACTCCCCATTATGGAACGACTCAAAAAAGAATATCCTTCCCACAAATTATTACTGACCTTTTTTTCCCCTTCGGGATACGAAGTAAAAAAAGATACCACTGTCGCGGATGTTGTTGCGTACCTGCCATTGGACACTAAAAAAAGAGTTGGGAAATTCTTAGGTCTGGCACATCCGGAATTGGCCATATTCGTTAAATATGAAATTTGGCCCAATTACTTGAACGCTTTGAACGATAGAAATGTACCCACACTTTTAATTTCTTCGCTATTCAAGGAACATCAGGTCTATTTTAAACCTTATGGCGGTTTTATGCGAAAGGCTCTTTCAAAGTTCAGTTATTTTTATGTTCAGGACGAAAATTCAAAGCGTTTGCTAAATTCCATAGCGTTAACGAACGTTACCGTGGCGGGCGATACCCGATTGGACAGGGTATCGGAGATTTTGGACAGGGACAATTCCCTGAGTTTTATGGAAAATTTCAAACAGGACAAGCTTTGTTTTATTGCAGGAAGCACATGGCCCGAAGATGAAAAAGTGATGATCGATTTTATCAACAATTCCGACAGGAATTTAAAATTTGTCATAGCGCCCCACAACATTAAAAAAGAACATAGCAACACCTTAAAAGCTTCGCTTGAAAAACCGACCTTGCTATATTCCCATTTAGCGGATAACAATGTGCAAGATTTTGATGTCCTCCTTATCGATACTGTTGGCCTACTCACCAAGATTTACAGTTATGGTGACATAGCCTATGTAGGAGGCGCATTTGCCACGGGGCTTCACAATACCCTGGAGCCTGCCGTCTTCGGGATGCCCGTCATCATCGGGCCCAATTATTCGGGGTTTATTGAAGCCGAGAAACTTGTAGAGCTAGGGGGTGTTTTACCTGTTCAGAACGAAAAAGAGTTTTCCAACACGATGAACAATTTACTGAACAATACACCATTACTGCAAAAGACAGGGGGTATCAACGTTAATTATATTCTAAACAACAAAGGGGCCAGCATCCAGATCATGGATCACATCCGTACATTATTATAACCATAGTTTATGTACGATAATGAAATGGCCTCAAGCCTTTATACTTTCTCTGATCATTGTTTTCGGTTTTTCGTGTCGGGAGGTTATTGTCAAGTCCAAAAAATCCCAACCCAAGAACGATGGGAAGCCAGGGAAAGAACAACAATTTAACAAACCCACCACCCGGGACACTATTCTTACAAAACCAAAAAAACCTTTAAAGCGTTCCAAAAAAAATAAGCCTTTGGATACCTTGCGGCCAAGGGTCGCCCTTTTTAAGGAAACCCATCTGGAGCAAACCGAAAAAACCACTTCGAACATTGATTCATTTTTCAACAATTACTTTTCTTGATCATAGCGGATCTGACAAATTATTTGATGGATTATTTTTAGACTTTAATCGATTTACTTGCCTATTTTACAACACTTTAGTTCAGAATCCATATCTTAGGGGAAACAACACTATGATTATGGAACAGGAATTAAATTCGGGCACAAAAATGCTCAACGGATTTCTTAAATTAATGATTGCCTGCCTAATCGGCATTTTGGTCGCTATTCCCCTTGCTTTAATTTTAGACTTGATCGGAATTTTTTAATTCGACAGCATCGTTAAATTAAACGGGTTCATATACTATAAGACACTCTTTCTATGGGTGTTTTTTTATGTTTTGAATACGGTATAAGGGCATTGATCTTAAATCGATATTCTACCAAATTCATCGATAAAATACACTTTATAAGCACTTTAAACCACAAAAAGCAGTGTAAATACCACGCCCCTGCAAGGCTTTACAACATTTTTTTAAAGTTGTACCCGAACAACCTTTAACTTAATGGGAAATAACTTTTAAAGTAGGTATTTTATGAACCATTTATCTTTTAAGACCGGGGTAGATTCTTATCTATCCGTACTCATTATCGCAATGAACGCCTTTTTGGCCGTAGTTGCCGTTGGAACTTTACTTGCCCTTGTAGGTATTATTTAACCCCTAAATCAGTGCATATACGTAAAAAATTACCTTAAAAACTGACCCCTCGAATTCGAGGGGTCTTTGTTTTTATCACCTGTTGAAAAACAAAGCTATCCAGTACACGTGATTTTCTTCATTTTAGGTGAAAGATTGCATCGATTTGGGTACTACATTAATTAGCTGACGTAACTTATTCCACTTCTAGCACCTCTTTAGGCGGTAATTCCGGAAATTTGGCATGTGGTTCGGTTTGATACCAAAATGCAACGGATGACATATCATCTTCCAGCGGTAAATAATTGCCGTCATCGTCCCAACCCAAACACTGAATCTGAATCTTAAAATCTGACCTAAATCGGATAGGGTCATAAATGTGCCATCGGTATTGTCCAAACCTGCCAACAAACCCACCTTTGTGTTCCGCTTCATAAAACCCGGAATAGGGTGTATTGTAATCTACGTATTCAAAATTCTTCCAACCCTCGTCAAAAAACTTTTTATAGGCATATGAGCCAAGGAAATAGTCTTCTTCCCCGGTTCCGTTAATGGTCGGATATTCCGTATCCCCATCAATGAACATCTGTACTTCACCTTCTCCCCACCAACGTTTACTATGTGTTCCCCTTGAAAGAAAGGTGCCGATATACTGGCCCCGACCCTTAATATTGTCCACGATCACATATTCTTTCTTAAAAGGCACTTTTTTTACCCTGCGGAACTGTGCATGAAAATAGGCGGCGTCTTTAGGCACTCCCGTAACGGTGTAATCCACCTGATAATATA
The DNA here is from genome assembly GCF_047345125.1 of Maribacter spongiae. Classification (NCBI taxonomy): domain Bacteria; kingdom Pseudomonadati; phylum Bacteroidota; class Flavobacteriia; order Flavobacteriales; family Flavobacteriaceae; genus Maribacter; species Maribacter spongiae. The sequence continues at coordinate 193,005 of NZ_JBLFEQ010000004.1, forward strand.
GCGTGGTTTGGGTATCGGACAAGTTGACCATGGTAATCTTGCATTGCTTGCGAAAGGGCATCTGCCAAAAACTATTAAAACCGTTCAGAGGGTTTACACAAACGGCCAAGGAATTAATATTGGTTTGGTTCTTACTCCCCCAAGCATTGCAGAAAAAGTCACCTACGGGAACTTCTACCGAGGGTTCCTCTTCACCATCCCAAAAAATACGGATTATTCTTAAACGGTCATTTTGATTTCTGCCCGGTGTCATCCAAATATGGTTTATAATACCCGAACCGTTAATATCCGCCAGCACTTTTTCCTCTCCCGGTTCTATAAAAACATATGGGTTGGCCTTCCAACCATGTTTGTTCGCTGCTCGTTTGGCGTTCCCTTTTTCAGCGCTGATACGCCCCCCTTGTCCTTTTTCTCCGGTCAGGTTTTCCGGACTAACGGAACGGGTCTGCGCATCGCTCATAAGGAATAGATTATTCATCCCAGGTACCAATACGGATGACGGGGCGTTTTCTTCTACAGATGCCGTTTTACCCTCTTGTTCACATCCCAAATGACAAGCAAACATTAAACCGATAACCACAAACTTAATTTTTCTCATATGACTTATTTTCTTGTTTTTATTGAACTCACCCGATACCTTTATATAAGAATATCCTATATCCCTTCTTCGGCATCACTCTCCAATCCATAAATATACCATTCAAATTTCTTAATTCGATCCGATATGGGCCATATTTTTTTACGCATAAATATTTATAACATCTTATGCGGTCGTCTCCAATTCAATAATTGCTTAATTGTGTATTGTATACTGACAAGGAAGAATTTTGCCGACACTTAACAAAGCGTACCTGAATACATCATTATGCCTAAACAGGGGTACTAATTCTATAAAATCTAATGCATAACACGGGCTATTATTATTTTTTTTGAAAACAAGAGGTTCCCATTTTTTTTCACTACCAATATATAAAGGCCGTCACTTGGCGCACAGAGATTAAAATCCATTCTCTTTTCTTTATTCATCTCTGTTTCACGTTCACAAACGATTTTACCACCGAGGTCGATCAGCTGTAATTGTAACTTTCCTTCAATTGTATTGTTGGGGATAATTTTGAGAATTTGATCATAACCTACAGGATTTGGGTAAACTTTTGCATTAAAATTTACATTTGTACCGTCTTGACTACCCGTAAAATATATTTTGGCACGTTCAAAGGCGGAAACACCAATTTTATGCCCTATCAATCGTCCGGGGATATCATCGATCGGAGGATGGATTCCTCCCCATATTCTGGACAAACTACATTGATCTGAAGCATCTTGATATGTTGCCCATTGTAAAGTTATATCCGTACTCGGCCCATCTTCAAAAACCAAAAATTCATTTTTCTTGGTATCAAAAGTTCCCATTCCTCCGGGAAAAAATTCACTTCCCGTCAACAGAGTCAATACCTCTGCCGCTGCTCTTGAGAACGTGGAATGGCCCGAAACATAACCGGCAAAGGGAGGGGTTACAAAAGAGGGCCTTTGATAGGGTACCCAATCCTTTGCCAAAATCCAATCTACCCCGGCTACATCAACATTGGGATTATCTATGAAATGTGTACCCTGCCAAGCAAAAATTTTAATTTCCCCAACATGTTCCCCATTTTCACCTGCCAATAAATCCCCTTCTTCAACAATCTCTATATATCCTGAAATTAAAGGAAGCCCGTTTGGATCATAATTATCCAATGCCTCGTTCGTACTCTGCCCCTTATCCGCCATATGGCGTATGGCCGAAATGGGCCGTATATAATCATAATATCCTTTGATGCCCCAGGCCGAAATTGCCGCATCGTGCATAGCACCTCCAAGAGCTAGGTAAGACTTGACATCCCATTCCAGATTACCCAAAATTTCGCCCTCGCCAGAGATTTTTTTTATAGTCAGCGGATGGTCGCTCACATAGTTCAAGATACTGAACCAATGTCCCGGCGGAGTTTCCGAATCGGGCCCGTCCGCCCAAAACTCGGCCAAAATTCTGGCAAAATCCCCTCTAGGAACTATCTGTGGAGTATACGGACTTTGGGTGATCGGGTTTATAGGATGACCTTTACCTATATCCCCTCCTTCCATAAAATTATAGAAGGCCTTATATTCCTGGAACGTTTTAGGAAAATCCGAAATATCTATATTTCCCATCGCCGATGGTGATATATCCACCATTATTTCATCTTTAGCATCTAAATGGGACGACCAAACGGCTACCATTGCAAAACCCCATTTGTAAGGGTCTTCCAATCCAGGTTTTTCAGCTGTTATTTCTACCGGACTCCCGGGATCGTCATATATCCAATAATCAAAACCGTCCTTACTATTTATGGAGGCATCTTCTTTATTTAAGGCAAATGGAACGACCTGGCCCCATTCCGGGCTCAAAAACCCCGGAGTGTCATCTCCTATGACATTTCCGCTTTGATCTATAAATATGCTCAATGTTAAAGGTTGCCATTTATTAGGGTATGTCAGATTAGGGTTTCCCGATTCATCCACGACCAATGGCATATTCGATGGAGTGTAAAAATTATTCCGATAGTCATTAATTTCATTGGAACCATCTTGATGACCAAATAATATTATCTGTTGGGCCAAATAATTCCCCAAAGCCGCAGGGGAACCATTTTGATAGTCCATGGCTTCATAGGATACATCATAACCAAGGGCAACCATTAGGTCGTTATAATCCTGATGAAGTTCCGCAAATCCGGGAGAATTTTCAAACCTGTGGGACAATAGCCTAAAACATGCATAGCTCATGGCTTCTTCCTGAGCCAAAGTTATATTTTGTGGTGATGGAACGGCATCAAAAACAGATGTAAAGTCCCCTATAGTATTTCCAAGAAAAAAAGTTTGGGCATTCCGATTGTATACCGCCCATGCATCGTACATGGCAATTGATGTATGAAACAAATTTCGGGCATGTACCGTAGGACGGGCATAGTCTTTTCTTATAGATTCCAATAATAGTTCATTCCATTTTCTGGCAACGGAATATTTAGATGTATCCGGATTATCGGGTTCGTCTACCGTATCACCACAATCATCGGATTCATTAATAACCAACCTGGTTATTACAATTTCATCCATTCCCCCTGAAACCTGGGAAACATCTGTATATATACCTGCTTCATTCCTTTCCGCCCCTTCAAGAAAAATAGTTTCCCCCCGGCACAGTTCCACATAATTTGATGTTTGAAGATGAATACGCCCTTCTTCTATAATCTTATAGGTCCTGTTTACTTTAAGGTTGGTAAAAACCTCTTTTCTATTTCCAGGCCAGCTTATGACCAATTCATCAATGGTCTCTATATCTCCAAGTCCAAAATGTACCACATTGCTATGTGAAGACAAATAACTACTGCCGCCCGTGAGTTCTTTTACAAAACTCCGTCCGTTGGCAGATACTACAACATTGCTTCCATATGCACTTTTATTCGAGGTAGTACCTTCCAATATTATCCGAACCCAATTATTTTCAAAATCACCCTCATTAATATATAATAATGCTTTACCATCATTGGCCTGGTCCACTTTAATATTCGCAACTGAAAAATCGATTTTACCGTCATTATTGAAGTCGCCATAGGCCATTCCCCTAGCCCTATTTTCTTCGGCCATTCCTTCGGCAATAGATCTATCCAAAAAATTCCCTGTTGTCCGGTCATATTGAAAGAGTTTATTTCCCTGTGGATTGTTTTGGGGCAATATGGTGCCCTTGGCGACAAACAAATCCAAATAACTATCGTTATCAATATCTATAAAAGCAGTACCCCAACTAAATCCGGTACCATCGTTTACATTCTTGATATGGGACACATTATCAAAATCAAAACCATCTTGTTTTTCAAAAAGAAAATTCTCCCCAATATTGGTGATATAATAATCAAAGTCACCATCCTCGTCATAATCACCACATGCTATTCCCATGCTATTAATTTGAATATCGATTCCAACAGATGATGCTATTTCCTGATAGGTATTCTGGGGGTAATTGTTCAGCAATAATTTATTGCCCTGATAAAAATCACCAAAATCGTTCAGTAAAAACAAATCTGAATCGCCGTCCTGATCTATATCCGAAAAAGATGCTACCAATGTACAGCCGACTTCTTCATTCGTTAAAAGATCGTTTATCAGTGTAAATTTGCCATTCCCATTATTTTGATAAAAAAAATCTTTTTGTGGTGCGATGATGTTTTGTTCAAATGGCAATGCGCTATAACTCACATAATTTCCAACATAAACATCCAAATCACCATCTAAGTCATAATCGCCCATGGTAGCGGTACTACTCCAGTTCTTATGGGTAATCCCAGCTGAAATAGATATATCTTGAAAGAATGTCCCGTTATTATTTTTCAACAAATAACAACGTTCATTTTCTGCCGTGGTCACCAATAGGTCAAGATACCCATCATTATCTATATCTCCCGTTACGGCACCCATGGTCTTTGCTCCAAATAAAGCTGTTGTTATACCCATTTCAGAAGAAACATCCTTAAAATACTCTCCGCCTATATTCTCATATAATCTATCTTCATTTAATCCCCCGGTAAAAAAAAGGTCTTCAAATCCGTCACCATTAAAATCAAAAACGACCACACCCCCGCCCATGGCATTGGGATCATAGGAATAATGGTCTATACCCATATCAAAAGCCATTTCCTTATAAATCTGGGAAGAAACCATCACCGGAAACAAAAAAAGCAAATAGAAGATCTTAAATATACTTTTCACTTGTATTAATTTTATGTACGATAAAAGAGGGAGACTTATACTTCCTCCCTCTTTTGAAAAAAACCAAACTCAAAATTTATCATTTAAAACCCCTAATAATATCAATAACCGGGGTTTTGCTCCAACTGCGTTGGAAATTTATCGATTTCACTTTGGGGTATGGGCAATAAGTTATTGCTGGCCGGAAACGTTTGCTGTCTCCCCAAAACATCAAAAGGGGTGTACGTAAGCTGCAAAGGGTCAAATATTTGGGCGACATCATCTTTGGAAGGAGCCCCTGGCCTGCGCTCAACGCGCATCCCCTTTGGTTGGTAACCATTCAATACCTCTTCTGCAATGCCCCATCGAATCAAGTCAAAATAACGGTGATTCTCAAATACCAATTCGATTCTTCTTTCCTGACGAATAGCTTCTTGCATCTCATCTTTTGATAGTCCTGGAGCAAGGTCGGGAAGTGCGGCCCTTCTACGAATACGATTAACGGCGTCATAAACTTTGGCCGAAGGACCGTTGACTTCATTCTCAGCTTCGGCATAAATTAACAAAACTTCTGCAAATCGAATGTTTTGATATGAAAGATCACTGCGTTCAGGTCCAAAACCATCACTGGGATCGGCAAATTTCTTTACCAGATATCCTGTAATAGAGGCAAGTCCGTTTTTTGCCGGACCAGGCCCTTCAATAAAAGCGCCCGTCGTATTCCATTCCATGTCTATAAAAGGTTCCCCTTGGCTGGGTGCAATTCCTTCCAACCCTTCAGATCCATGGTAAAAAATGTTTACATAAAAACGGGGATCTCTGCCATCATATGGAAAATCGGGGTCATAGCCCGAAGCAGGGTTTTCAATATCCAACCCATTTTCCACCATTTGGAAATCGTCCACCAACTCTTGTACCGGACATGTTTGCCCTCCGTTACCCGATCTCCAACGTAAAGGCCAGTTGCCCCTACCAAATTGATGCCATCGAATCTCATTATCGAATAGCTTTTCAAGAATGGTCTCTGGGTTTCCTCCATGCGATAAATATAGTTCCCTTAAATTGCTTTCTGCTTCATCGGCCGTCGCGGGATTTGCACCAAAAAGATCCAATCCGTCATTATCACCACCGGTAATCAACCTGTCGGCGGCTGCGGCTGCGGCAGAAAATTGTCCCGCATACAGTAATGTCCTAGCGTTCAACGCTATGGCTGCTTGCTTGGTGATACTACCCGAAGGTGACTCGGATAGATCGGGCAACATATCGGTAATGGCCTCCAGTTCAGCACTGATATAGGCATAGCTTTCTGCCTGTGATGATCTTGGAATAAATAATTCATCAGAATCTTCGGTCAGTTCCTGCGCCTCTTTTACCAAGGGTACACCACCATATCGCCTTACCAAATCAAAATAAAAAATGGCTCTCATAAAACGGGCCTGATTCGCAATACCTGCCTTAAATTCTTCATCCAATGGCGAGGTTTCCAATCCCTTTATAATATCATTGGCCACTCTTATATTACTATAGGAACTATTCCAATTACCAAAACCTGCTGTGTTCGAAGGGCTTAAAGACCCCGCAATAATAACATTGTTCGCCGGAATCCATCCACTTTTAGCACGGGCCTCATCACAAATACTTGCCAACATATAATTGTTGCCGTATCCTGCCGATCCCCCATTATACTGACCACTAGGCAACCTGCCCAACAGGTTGTTCAAATTGGCCTGTACCAATGCTTTATCAGTGAACACTAAATCGGAATTTATACTGTCCAATGGAACTTTATTCAGAAAATCATCGCTACACGCCGTAAAGAGCATACTTAGGCACGCCACGATAAATGCTTTTTTTATCAATAATTTCTTTATCATGATTTTTTTTTAAAATTTAACATTTAAACCAAGTGATATTACTTTAACCTGAGGATAAAAAGGAAGATTGGAAGAGAATCCTTCAGGGTCTCTCCAATCCAAGTTGGAGAAGGTGAGCAGGTTGTTTCCGGAAAAATAAACCCTTAGACTCTGAATACCCAAATTATCTACTAGGCTATAGTCAAAATTATACCCAATTTCCAAATTTCTTAATCTGAGGTAGTGTACGGTTGTTAGCCAAAAGTCACTGGCTTGTCCGTTATTAGGTGTTAAATCACCGGCAGTAAGTCTTGGATATGCCGCATCTTCATTACCGGGCCTCCAGGAATCAACAAGTATCTTTAAGGAATTGCCATCCCTTTCAAATGGGAAGGGCCTAATATCCCTAGTAAAGTCCGAAGCTCCCTGAAAATTGGCCTGAAAGTCAATTCCTTTATAATCTGCGGTTATATTAAAGCCAAAAGTCAAGTTGGTAAAACCTGGTTTACCGATCACCGTTCTGTCATCCGGATTTATCTGCCCGTCCGGCAATCCGGTAAGGTTACCTTCTTCGTCCCTACCATTAATATCACGATACTTAATATCGCCGGGTGCCAGTGTCCCAAATTGGGTGGCATGTGCATCTATTTCTTCTTGTGACTGAAATAAACCCTCCGCTATATATCCGATTCGTTCCCCAAATCTTCTATTTATTCTAGACAAAGCGGGGTTAATGTCGCCCGGTTCATTAAACTTAACGATCTTATTGTTAAACCAACTTACATTTGCCTCCAAACTAAAATTAAAATCACCAATATTGTTATAGTGTGATAATACGGTCTCGAACCCCCATGAATCAAACTCCCCCAATGGTCTCGGCGATATTCCCGCGCCAAAGGTTGCCGGAACGACTCCCGTGGGCGTATCCAAGATATCTGTTGTCTTCCTCCAAAAATAATCGAATTCCAATGCAAATTTATTATCCAAAAAATTACCATCCAGCCCAATATTGGTACTGGTCACCGTTTCCCAGGTGATGCTCGGGTTAGGAATGCCGTTACTTGAAATACCATCGTTAAAAATGCCGTTCACAATGGTCCCTCCGTTAAAACTAAATGTAGAAAGGTATTGGAACTGATTTACCGCATCATTTCCAACCTCTCCCCAGGATCCTCGCAACTTTAAGAAATTGATCGCTTTGGAATCAACAAGAAAAGGTTCTTCCGAAAGGACCCATGCCGCCGATATGGAAGGAAAAATCCCTGTACGAAACTCTTCGGCAAAAGCGAACGATTCATCCACTCTGGTAGCGGCCGTAATGAGGTATTTGTCCTTATAACCATAATTGATCCTTCCTACCCAACCTCTCGAGGCCGATTCATTGGCAAAAGAATTATTACTGTCGTTATTTACATTACCTGCGAACAACGATGGTATGGCAGTAGAAATATAACCTCTTCTGGATGCCGATAGAAGATTAAAATCATTTTCTATTTGCTCATATAATACCAAGGCTCCAATATCATGATTTCCAAATTCTTTTTTATAATCCAGACTTAATTGTAACGTTTGTCTTATGCTTTCGGTTCTTGATTCCGAGGATAAAATGTTCTCATTGCTCCCCGCTAAAACTTCTACATATTCTTCTGTTGTTCCATCGAACGCATAATAGGTATAGGGTATTTGAAATAAGTTGCTCTTGGTGGTCGTATAATCGTAAGAATATAAAGCTTTTGCCAATAACCCATCAATACCCGGAACATCATATTCAAATTTTATATTACTTTGAAAAACATTGTTATCCCTTTCGCTGGTACCACTTCTTTCCCCCTGTCCAATGGGCGATCCGCTAAAACCGTTGGGCCCGAGCGCATCCGGAACACCCGGAACATCGGGAAAAGGGTTTAAGGTAGGATTCGATAAAGCCGCTCCCTGGTATAATGAGCCTGCCCCGGCATGGGTGCTCCTATCCTCCAAACGTCCTAATAGGTCTAAACCGGCCCGGAAATTATCGGTAAAATCAGTATCAATGTTAAGACGTAAGCTATGTTGTTTAAAATAGGATGCGCCATACAAGCCCGATTGATCTAAGAATCCGTAAGATGCAAAGTATTTGGTACTTTCATTACCTCCACTGGCACTTACATTGTGTTGTTGCTGTGCGGCCGAACCGCCTAAAAGAGCATCTAACCAATCGTAAGATGGCAATGTTCCATTTTCAAAACCCGCTACTTGCTCATCGGTAAATAAAGGTTCTTCCCCAATATTGACTTTTGCCTCATTTAGGTATCGGGAATACTCGGCCGCATTCATTAGCTCAACTTTTCTGGTTTGGGATTGTAGCCCAAACCGACCCGTATATTCAAAACTTGGTTTACCCTCCAAGCCTCTTTTTGTAGTAATCAAAACTACTCCATTTGCCCCACGTCTTCCATAAACAGCCGTTGACGAAGCATCTTTTAGAATGGAAATGCTGGCAATGTTATTGGGGTTGATCCTGGTGAAAGGCCTTTCAATACCATCTACAATAATTAATGGTGTTTGTCCTCCTCTAAACGAAGTTATCCCCCTAATCCTAAATTCAACATTATCAAAACCCGGTTGGCCGGTCCCTTGATTGGTAATTACCCCTGATAGTTTTCCCGCAAGAGATGCCGCAAGGTTTGCCGCAGGTGCCTTTACCAATTCTTTCCCCTGTATTGTAGATATAGCCGATGTGACTTTTCTTTTGCTCGTGGCACCATAACCAAGTACGACGACCTCATCCAACTTAGCGGTGTCCTCTTCCAAGGTAATATCAATGGTACTCTGCCCATTGACCATAACTTCTTTGGTCACAAAACCAATATAGGAAATACTTAAAACGGCATTTTCGCCAGAGACCGTAATGGAATAATTCCCATCAAAGTCGGTTTGGGTGCCATTCTTCGTTTCTTTTTCAATAATACTGGCACCCGGTAATGGCTGACCTTGGTTATCTTTAATGGTTCCGGTAATGGTCAGCTCCTGCGTTGGCCCGGGATTACTTGCTTGCTCATTAGCCTTTCTTTCAGGTACGTCTTTATTAAATTGCCGTGTGAGATAAATTCTCTTTCTTACAATGTTATAGGCAGTTTCCGAACTTCCAAAAATGCTATTTAAAATAGTGGATATCTGCTCTTTATTCGCATTGATCGTCACAATGCGCTTCAAATCAACATCTTTGATTTTATAAATAAAACGATACTCCGTTCTATTTTCAACTTCATCCAAAAATTCACCAACAGAAACTTTGTTGAGATTGAGTGAAATTTCTGCGCCTTGCCCATATGTTTCATTGGCTTGTAGCGTAAACAAGCTTGCAAGAAACAATAGTAAGCCAATTTTCATTTTAAGATCAAACTTTAATAGGTAGCACCAATCTTTAGATATAGGTGGTTTTTTCATACTTTTACAGTGTTAAATTGTGGTTGTTTTAATTTGATCACATTTGTACAATCGGAAAATGTTGCCTCATTTTCCGATTTTTTTTCCAGAACTATCCGGAAACCAATGTAATCCTCAAATCGTTGGTATTTTATTTTATGATTTTTTTACATAGGCTTTTTTATTTAGTTTATTAGTTGATGATTACAGTATTGTCCTCTATCGTGAACGTAATGTGGTATATCGTTTTCAATTCCTCTAAAACTTCATAAATATTGGGTTTAAGGCCAAAGCCGGCATTGAATTTTTCTTTTGAAAGTGTTTTATTTTTATTAATGATCTTCACATTAAAATGTCTTTCCATCTTTTTAAGGATGTTGTCAAAAGTCATATCCCTAAAAACCAATTCCCCATTCACCCAGGAAGTATAAATATCCGTCGATACCTGACTGATCTTAATCTCGTTACTTTTCTTATCCAAACTGGCCTGATGTCCGGGTTCTACATATGTACTTTCTTCGGTGCTAAATTCTTCCGCATCTACATACAATCCGATCAAGCCTTCCACCAGTACAACACGGGTATTTTCATCCTCCGGATAAGCATTGACATTGAATCGTGTTCCCAATACCCTTATGTTCAAATTGTTTGCATGTACGGTAAATGGATGTTCAGGGTCTTTTGCTACATCTAAAAACGCTTCGCCCGTAACGAATACTTTTCTTTCCATGTTTTCCAAAAATTGGACAGGATATTTAAGCGATGAACCGGAATTTAAATGAGCAACGGTCCCATCGGACAAAAGAAGTTTGAAAGTTTTTCCATAAGGAACCGTCAACGTATTGTATATCAATTTTTTATATACATTGGTTTGTTTATAAACCAACTGGCCGTCTTTTTGTTGACCAACTATATTTCCATGGCTATCCAAAATCTTCTCACTCCCGTCCTCCAGTATGGTTTTAATATTCCCATCTTCAAATTCTAAGGTTATGGCATCTGTGGGCGTTATGGTTACCGTAGATGATGATGAAATCTTTTCATAAACATAGCCTATCCCTATAAGACCAATAAAAAGTGCTGCAATGCGCAAAGACCGGACCAATATTTGTCTTATTGTTTTATTGCGCTTCTCATCCCTTATACTCTTATTGATTCTGTGAAACAATTTAATTCTTGTCTGTTCTTTATCGGACAAACTCCATGAGTCCATTACATTGTCCTTTTGGAAAGTTTCGTAAAACGCAAAAAGTAAATCTTCTTCCTTTTTGGAACATTTACCTTTCTCGAACTTAACAAGTAAATCAAAAAAATCTCTTTTAGTCATGGCATCTTTTGTATATGATGCAAAAACAAGGTTAAGACTCACATAAAAAAATAAATTTTAACATAAATAGGCCGGAATCACCTCTAAAAGGTATTGGCCAATAGATAGGAAAAGAACAAGAGTTGGTATATTATATCACCCAATTTATTGCGCAAATGTTTAAGCGCAATATGCAATTGGTTCTCTACGGTTCTATGCGATATATTATAATGTTCAGCTATTTCCTTTATGGAATACTCCTGATAACGACTCATGAAGAATATAGCTTTGCAACGTGGCGGAAGATATTTTGCGGCTATTTCAATTTTGAATTTTAGATCTTTATGAGCTAACTTTTCTTCTATAATAGGAGGCGAGCATAAATTAACGATCATTTCTTCATGCAATTCCAAAAACTTTTCATTCCGGATTTTTAAAAGTGTCTGGTTTTTGACGGCACGAAAAAGATAGTTCTTCAAATTATGAATTTCAACTTTATCTCTTTTTGTCCATATATTAATAAATACCTCATGGATAACATCCTCTGCCTGCCCTTTATCCTTAAGAACATTTATAGAAGACGAATATAATCTTTCCCAATATCTATCATAAATTTGACTAAAAGCGAGTTGGTTTCCTCCTTTTACCAAAGATAAAAGCTGATGATCCGTTAATGTATGAAGTTCTATTTGCTCCATAATTAGGTTTGGTTGAAATATTTAAAACAACATGCAAGACGATCAATTACATATTAAATTTACCGGTTGAACCCCGTTCAATTAATCTGGATTGCATAATTATGGTCTTGTGGGCGGTCACTTTCCCATTTATTTGATCCAGCAACAGATCCAATGCCATCTTGCCCATGGTCATACCGGATTGATCGATCGTAGTCAATGGAGGGTCTATTATTTCGGAGGCCGGTTCATTACTGAATCCTACAATGGCCACATCTTCCGGAATGCGGATGTTCTTTTGTTTAAAATATTTCATTGCCCCCATGGCCGCCGTGTCATTGGCGGAAAACAACCCATCTATGGCAGGTTCTAATTTTAGCAGTTTTTTGGCCAAGTTGGCCCCATCTTTCTCCATCAATCGGGATAACAGCACAAAATCCTCTTTATAGGGGATCCTATTTTCTTCTAAAGCTTCCTTATAGCCCTTAAGCCTGTTTTTATAAATTTCAAGCCCCTGAGGGCCGGCAAAATGCGCTATGGATACACATCCCCTTTTCGCCAAATGATCCGTTGCCATAAAAGCGGCCCGGTAATCATCAATAAGTACCTTGTTGCTATCAAAACCTTCCACATGACGATCAAAGAACACGATGGGAATCCCATAATCCTTTGCCAATTGTATATGTGCATGTTCGGTAGTTTCCATAGAGGATGAGATCAATATCCCATCTACTTGGTTCGAGATAAGGTTATTGATGATTTTCTTTTCCCGATCCAGTTCTTCCAAAGATTGGCAGATGATAATTTGATATCCAGATTTATAGGCGACTTCTTCAATACCTGCAATAGTGGACGAAAAAAAATGACGTGATATCCTGGGAACCACTACCCCTATGGTGTTTGTCTTATTTTTACGAAGATTGGAAGCGATTAGATTACGTTTGTAACCCAGTTCTTCCGCCTTTGATAAAACAAGTTGCTTGGTTTTGGGAGCCACTTTTTGGCTATCGTTCAATGCCCTGGAAACCGTTGAACTGTGAATGTCCAACAATTTCGCTATTTCGTGTATGCTTACCCTTTTTTTTTGCATTCCCGCCTTTAACACCCAATTACCTAATCACGATTATTTTCTGTATGTTTTTATAATGGACAGTATTCCCTTAGAATTCATGCTTTTTTAAATAAATGGTTTGGATGTTCCTATAAATCAAAACCAGAATTTTTTTCGGTACAGCGCTTCCAGGTAATAATAATCGGCATAGTTCAAGGGCACATCTATTTCTACGTTGTGGGGGATGCTCCCAACAGAATGTTTCAATAAAAATCCATTGTTGGTCCCTACCTCGGCCCTATAGGCCTTGGACGTAAGGCTTTCCAATATTCTGTAGGCCCATTGCAAATATTCTTTTGATTCTTCCTCGGGAACAAAAGTGCTAAGCTCTATCATGGCAGAAGCGGCAATGGCCGCCGCCGAAGCGTCTCTTTCCGTATCGGGTTCAGCGGTTACATCATAATCCCAAAGCGGTATTTGGTCTTCGGGAAGATTGGGATGGCTTTTAATAAAATTGGCTATCTTTTTGGCCTGTTTCAAGTATGCCTCGTTTTTAGTCTCCCTATAGCATACAGTAAATCCATATAATCCCCAAGCCTGTCCCCTGGCCCAGGCAGAATCGTCTTTAAAGCCCTGAGCTGTCTTCCTTTGAAGGATTTCACCATTTTCCCTATCGTAATCCAATACATGTATTGAGCTATTGTCTTCCCTATAATGGTTTTTAATCGTATTATCCGCATGCGATACGGCAATTTGATAATAGGTAGAATCCCTGGATATTTTGGTGGCATGGAACATGAGTTCCAAATTCATCATATTATCTATAATTACGGGACAATCCCATCGACTGCTGCTGTTCCATGATTGGATAATCCCGGCTTTAGGAACAAAACGTGTGGCCAATGACTTGGCCGTTTGTACAATGATCTTATCATATGTTTCGGCTTTATCATTTGAAAATTTGATTCCGTTCCCATAACTACATTCCATAATGAAACCAACATCATGATTCCCTCCCCAATACTGTATCGTATCTAACTTTTCAGTATACTCAATAGCTCTTTTCTTCCATTTAGCGTCATTATTAAGGCCATATAAATACCATAATGAACCTGCGTAAAAACCACTGGTCCAGTTGTAATTGCCCACAAACCTCGTGGTACCATCATCATTGATCGTTCTTGGAATATAATTTTCTTCTGAAATATGGGGAGTTGCCGTGGTATGCAACATTTCATATTGCCCTTCAATTTCAATTAGTAGTTGTTTATCGGTAAGCTTTACCTCCTGGGCCGGTTTTTTCTCACCGCAACTTAAAACCGCAAGTACAGACAGTAGACTTAAAACCCCATTTTTTAAACGTTTCATAATATTCATTGTGTTTATTTGAACAATACCGTAGACCCAAATGTAAATAAACCCATCAAATAATACAATCGATTGTATATTTTTTTTACTTTTACATCAATTAATTAAAACATCTCGATCAATAATGACAACTGATTACGAAGTTAGGTACGCCGCATCTCCTAAGGAAACAAAAAAACTTGATACCCAAGAACTTAGAAATGAATTTTTGGTGCAGGATTTAATGCAAAAAGATAAGGTTAAATGGGTATATTCCCATTATGATAGGTTTATGGTAGGCAGTGCCATGCCTAGTGACCAGGCTTTGGCCCTGGAAACCATCGATCCTTTAAAAGCCGATTATTTTCTGGAACGAAGAGAATTGGGAATCATCAATGTCGGTGCCAATGGGACCGTGACCGTGGACAATCAAAAAGTCCATTTAAAACATAAGGAAGCGCTCTACATAGGCCGGGGAAATAAAAACGTCCTGTTCGAGAGCGATGACGTGAACGCTCCTGCAAAATTTTATCTGAACTCCACTCCTGCCCATACATCCTTCCCGACCAAAAAAGTAGGTCCGGATGAAGCGGAAATCGTTGAAATGGGATCCATGGAGACCGCCAATGCGCGTACTATTAGAAAATTGATCGTAAACAGTATTGTTGAAACCTGCCAACTTCAAATGGGCATGACCCAACTTAAAACAGGAAGTGTATGGAATACCATGCCCGCACATGCACATGACAGGCGTATGGAGGTCTATTTTTATTTTGAGGTTCCGGAAGACCAGGCCGTATGCCACTTTATGGGTACTCCCCAAGAAACCAGGCACCTATGGATGGCAAACGATCAGGCCGTAATCTCCCCGCCCTGGTCCATCCACTCCGGATCAGGCACCAGTAATTACACCTTTATCTGGGGAATGGCCGGTGAAAATTTGGATTATGGCGATATGGATTTTTGCGATATAAAAGATTTAAGATAACCCAATACCCTTCTTATATATGAAAACAGATATGTTCGACCTTACAGGAAAGATAGCGCTCGTTACAGGGGCCACACATGGGTTGGGGATGGCCATTGCCAAAGGTTTGGGCAACGCCGGGGCTACAATTGCCGTGAACGGGCATTCATCAAAAGAAAAAATTGCCGCTGCGGTCAAAGCATACCAATCCCTGGGAATCAATGCACATGGGTATTTATTTGATGTCACCAATGAAGAGGCCGTTAAATCGGCGGTCAAAATCATCCACAAAGAACTCGGCGGCATCGACATTTTGGTCAATAATGCGGGCATTATCAAAAGAACCCCTATGGCGGATATGGAGGTATCCGATTTTAAGGCCGTGGTAGACGTAGACCTTGTGGGCCCTTTTATTATGTCAAAATATGTAGCTCATGACATGATCAAAAAAGGAAGTGGAAAAATTATCAATATCTGCTCCATGATGAGTGAATTGGGCAGAAATTCGGTCGGTGCCTATGCCGCCGCCAAAGGAGGGTTAAAAATGTTGACCAGGAATATGGCTACGGAATGGGCCAAACATAATATTCAGGTCAACGGAATCGGTCCTGGATATTTTGCTACCGAACAGACCGCTCCCATACGGGTAAACGGACATCCGTTCAATGATTTTATTATCAACAGAACCCCGGCGGCACGTTGGGGCGACCCGGATGACCTACAAGGAGCGGCCATTTTTTTGGCCTCCAGGGCAAGTAACTTTGTAAATGGACACATTCTTTATGTTGATGGGGGCATACTGGCCACTATTGGCAAACCCCATAATGAAAACTGATCATTAAATACCGAACAAAATGAAATCATCTAGAATTATCGGCATCATGTTGGGTGCCCTGCTAACATTGGCATGTACAGATCACCAAAAAACGATGATCATATCTGCCATAAATACCCTTGAGGTGGAGCGGTCCCACGAAACCGTGGAACTCACAACCAATTTTTTGGGGATCGAAGATTTACGGGCTTTGGCAATTTTGGATATGGAAACCGGGGAGGAATTGATTACCCAATTAGTGGATACGGATAATGATGGAACCATGGATGTTCTTTTGTTTCAACCGAATTTAGCGCCAAAATCCAAAAAGAATTTTAAAATTATAGCGCGTACGGAGCAAAAGAATCAAAAAACCATAGAATATTGCTATTCCAGATTTGTACCGGAACGTACAGACGACTATGCCTGGGAAAACGATCGTGTCGCATTTAGGGTCTTTGGGCCAACGGCCCAGCGTATGCATGAAAACGGTATTGGGGGCGGTACACTTTCGAGCGGAGTGGATGCATGGTTAAAAAAAGTGGAATACCCCATTATAAATAAATGGTATAGAAAGGCGACCCAAGGCGTTGGGAGCTACCATGAAGATACAGGAGAAGGACTGGACAATTTCCATGTGGGCATAAGTAGAGGTGTTGGAGGTACCGCAATTAAAAATGGGGATAACTACAATTTTTCAAAAAATTATATCGATTTCAAAACTATATGCACGGGGCCTTTACGGACCAGTTTTATGTTAGTGTACGACGCATGGGATGCAAACGGAAGAACCATCAAAGAATACAAGACCATTAGTCTTGATCGAGGCAGCAACCTC
Source organism: Maribacter spongiae (assembly GCF_047345125.1). Taxonomy (NCBI): domain Bacteria; kingdom Pseudomonadati; phylum Bacteroidota; class Flavobacteriia; order Flavobacteriales; family Flavobacteriaceae; genus Maribacter; species Maribacter spongiae. Next base: position 210,024 of record NZ_JBLFEQ010000004.1, read on the forward strand.
TCAAAAATTGAAGTAACCGTAACGGGTATGGATGAATTAGCCGCTGGACTGACATTACATGAGAAAAAGGGAACAATCAATATTGGGACAAGCAACACATGGGCCAGTCATTGGGAACCACATGAGGGTTCCGAACTTGGGACAGGAATCGTTAGCGAACATCCTTTTTTAGATGTTGACAATTACCAGACCGAAACCCTGGATTTGAGCAATCTCTATGTACACCTACGGACAAATAATGGTAAAGTAACCTATTATACCGGATTTGGGTGGAAAGAAAGCGGCCATTTCAAGACCAGGGAAGCATGGGAACACTATTTGGACCTGTACTCAAAAAAAATCAATTCGCCCATAAAAATTGAGTTGGTCCCATAAAATATATCCTACACCTCCTATACCATATATTTGCAGCCATTATCAGGTAACGGCAGGGATACTTTATATCATAACCTTGACCGATTTAAATTATATCGCCACCCGATCAACTGTTGTTAAAGCAACCCTCATTTTGTCAAAACTCGAACAGTTAAAAAATTAAAAGGGGAGATATAATATCCCCCCTCTCACCTGAACTTAAAAAACTAACTCAAACTATTTAAACCATGGTTTAAATAGTTCAATTGTTATTTTCATTAGGTCAATAATATTTACCTTACTTAACTCCATACAAGGATACTAAATAATTAAGCAAAAAGTTGTGTGTGTTTTATGTAAAAATGTGTATTATTTGTATGCCTAACACCTATTTAAACTTTTCTTTTTGATTTTCTATAGGGTCAATACGATGAGCTATAAATGATTGAAGCTTTTTCAATAAAATAGAAAATCTAGATCAAATATCGGGACAGGTAATAAACGGCCCATTTAAAATTCACCTCAAACAGATTTCATTTTTTTCTTGTACGTCCGCTATTTTGAACAATAAATATTCCGACGGAAGACTATACAATTAATTGTTTAGACCTGTGTAACCTTCCTTAAAACATATGAGTTTGACAATCCCATTTTTTAAGTTGAATAGAGGCGTGGCAAACCCTAACTCTAACATTTTTTCAATAGCTTTTTGACTTCGTATTCCAGATTGGCAATAAACAATTATGGGTTGGTTTAGTGGAATTTCAGAAATGCGGTGTTCCAATTTATCTAATGGAATATGCAGCCCTCCAATATGAAATTCTTGGCGTTCTAATGCTGTTCTTACATCCAACAAGGTGTGGGAAGTTTTCAACTGTTCTAATTGATGCGCTTCTATTTCTTTTATCTTATCTGAAATTGTGCACGTGGCTTCGTAGGAGTTTTGCAATTCAATAATATTAGCGTTTTCGGTCTTATCAAAATGCAATATGTTTTGGGATAGTGAAATGCTATCAAAGGTTAATAGTTTTCCAGAAAGGACACCGTTGAGTTTACAAATAATTTTAATGATTTCATTTGCTTGAAGGCAACCAATAATTCCCGGTAAAACCCCCATAACACCTATTTCAGAGCAATTGGGCATGCTGCCAATTTTTGGACGTTTTGGAAATAAGCATCTGTACGTAGGGCCGTTTTGATAATTAAACACCGAAACTTGTCCTTCAAACTTATATATAGAGCCATAAACAACAGGCTTGGCATATAAACAGGCAGCATCATTAATTAAATAGCGTGATGGAAAATTATCTGTACCATCAACAATAATGTCATAAGCTTCAAAAAGCTCTTTAGCATTTTCAGGACTTAATCTTGTGATATAAGCTTCAATCTTAATGAAAGGATTTAGCAATTCCATTCGCTTTTTGGCGACGCTTGCTTTGTGTTCCCCAATATCGGAATACGTGAATAAGACTTGGCGTTGCAAGTTGGATCGTTGTACGATATCATCATCTACAATACCGATGTGACCGACTCCAGCAGCAACTAAATATTGCAATATGGGGCAGCCTAAACCACCAGCACCAATCACTAAAACACGAGCGTTTTTTAATTGCTTTTGTCCTTCATAACCAATGGCATCCAATTGTAGATGTCGGCTGTATTGTATTTGTTCTTCTTGTGTTATCATTTGTATTAAGCCCAGCTATTTTCCCAATCTTTCCAAACAACGTCGTAGCCTTGAGATTGAATCATTTTTTCGATGTCTTCGGTACTTCTTTCATCAGAAATTTCAAACTGTTCCAAAGACTGAGGCTCTACGGCATAACCTCCCGGATTGGTTTTTGATTCTGCACTAATAGATGTAATGCCCAATTTGATAATATGATTTCTAAACACCTCACTTTCTCTAGTAGACATAGACAATTCTATATCTTCATCTAATAATCTATACGCACAAATAAGCTGTACCAAATCGGTATCGGTCATTTCTACTTTTGGTTCTAAGCCTCCAGCGTGTGGACGTAATCGAGGAAAAGAGATAGAATACTTAGTTTTCCAATAGTTTTTTTGCAAATATTTTAAGTGCAAGGCTGTAAAAAAACTATCAGCTCTCCAGTCTTCTAATCCAAATAAAGCACCCAATCCTATTTTATGAATACCTGCTTTTCCTAATCGGTCTGGCGTATCTAATCGGTAATCAAAATTAGATTTTCGTCCTTTGGGATGGTGTTTTTTATATTCTTCACGATGATAGGTTTCTTGATATACCAAAACAGCATACAGGCCATTCTCTATTAATAATTCATAATCATTTTGGTCTAGCGGTTGTACTTCTATGGTAATATTAGAAAAGTGAGACCGAATTAATGTTATGGCATTATTAATATAATCAACCCCAACGGTTCTATTAGCTTCTCCAGTGACCAAAAGAATATGGTCATACCCTTTGTTTTTTAGATACGCGACTTCTTTTAGAATTTCTGAATCGCTTAGGGTGCGTCGTGGAATTTTATTGGTCATGCTAAACCCACAATAGGTACAGATATTTTGGCACTCATTACTTAGATACATGGGCGCGTACATTTGTATGGTATTCCCAAACCTTTTTTGTGTAAGCATTCTGCTTTGTTGTGCCATTTCTTCTAAAAATGGCTTAGCAGCAGGGGATATTAAGGCTTTAAAATCTTCTAAATCACGTTTAGTGTTACGCAATGCTTTTAAGACATCAGCTTCTGTTTTGTTTAAAATACCTGCTAGGGCATCTTCCCAATTATACGTATCAAATAAGTTTTTAAACGTCTGCATGATTTTAGTTCAAAAATGAAGTTAAAGGGCTGCTGGCCTCTGCTTTTTTGTTAACTATTGGAGCTAATTTTGCTTCATAGGCAATTCGTCCTGCTTCTACAGCGAGTTTAAATGCTATCGCCATGTTCTTTGGATTAGGAGATACGGCAATTGCAGTGTTTACCAATACGGCGTCCGCACCTAATTCCATAGCATGTGCGGCATGACTAGGGCTTCCTATACCAGCATCTACAACAACAGGAACATTACTCTGGTCTATGATTATTTCTAAAAACTCTAATGTCTTTAGGCCTTTATTGCTTCCTATTGGTGCGCCTAAAGGCATGACGCATTGTGTGCCAACATCTTCTAAGCGTTTACATAATACAGGGTCTGCGTGAATATAAGGCATGACTACAAAACCAAGTTTTACGAGCTCCTCAGCTGCTTTTAAAGTCTCTATAGGGTCTGGTAATAAATATTTTGGGTCTGGATGAATTTCTAATTTTATCCAATTGGTATTTAAGGCCTCTCTGGATAATTGTGCTGCAAAAACAGCTTCTTTAGCATCACGAACACCTGAAGTATTTGGTAACAAATTAATGTTAGGGTGTGCCAAGTGTTTGATTAGATCGTCCTCTTCGTTTTTAATATCCACTCTTTTTAGGGCCACTGTAATAAGTTCGCTTTCCGAAACCAATAAAGCTTCTCTCATTAAGGGTGTAGAGCTAAATTTGCCTGTTCCCGTAAATAATCGAGAATTGAATGTTTTATCTGCAATTTTTAGTGTACTCGCCATGATTTTATTTTTCGTTTGGCACTTTCCAAACTTGTTCGTTTGTTATAGGGCCTTTTAGTATGTTATTAAATTTAGAAATAGCATTAAAATTAGTAGTAATAGCACCTGAAACAGCAATGCCATAAACGCCAGTATCTAAGAGTTGTTTCGTATCGGCAACCTCAATACCTCCAATTGCAATAATTGGTATATTAGTATTTAATTTATCCATAATAGTTTTATAGCCGTCATTGCCTAAAATGGTACTAAGCTGCTTTTTAGTATTGGTAAACTTAAAAGGGCCTAAACCAATATAATTAACACCTTTCTTTATAAGATTCTGACAATCTTCAAGCGTATTGGCAGTACCTCCAATTATTTGCCAAGACGCTAATGTTTTTTTAACTATTGTAGGACAAGTATCCTTTTTTCCTAGGTGAACACCATCTGCTTTTACAGCAATAGCTATTTTATAGTGGTCATTGATAATTAATCGGGTTTGATAATGGCTTGTAATTTCTTTTGCTTTTGTTGCCGTTTCTAACATGACTTGTTCAGTCATATTCTTAAGCCTAAGTTGTACCCATTCTGCACCAGCGCTACAAGCATTATTGATGTGTTCTAAGTGCTTTTCTGGCGTGTCTCCCTGAGTGATATATTGTAATTTTGAAATCATACTAATTGCTTGTGTGATATCCTAATAAGTGCTTACAAGAGCTTAAAAATTGCTCTGTATATCGTTTGCCATTACTGCATGCGGTTAATAGCGGCTCACCTAATGCTAAATGACTCGAAATTGCTGACGATAGCACGCAACCACTACCGTGTTTTTCTTTGTGGTTTATAGCTCCTGGATTCAAATCGTATTGTTTTCCATTTAAAGTCACTAATACGTCTTGGCCTAAATTATCAGGTCTATGGCCGCCTTTTAACAATAGATTGGTTTTGCTTGATATATGCTGAATAGTTTCGTCTGTATTTTTATGATGATATAACTGTTTAATCTCTTGAAAATTTGGTGTTAAAAGATGTAGCTTATCAAGAATCTCATCTAGAATATTTTCATCTGAAGCATGAAATTCAAAATTAGAGCTTGACCTCAATACAGGGTCCAATATTATTTTGATATTAGGATTATAATGTAATAGTGTTGTTATAATTTCAGAAAGTACCTGCCAATTCTTTACGATGCCTATTTTTACAACATTAATTTCAAACCGTTTAAAAAGAATATCTAATTGTGCTATAATAATATTGGTCGTTGTCCAATGGCAAGTCGTAAATTCTATGTCATTTTGAATGGTATTTGCCGTACAAACAGCTAGCCCATAGCATTTCAAGGCTTCAAAGGTTTTAATATCCGAAGTCAGTCCAGCACCACCAGAAGGGTCAAAGCCTGCAATGGTCAAGACGTAGGGTCTGTCTGCTATTTGCTGGTTTATTTTCAACGTTTACTTATTTCGCTAGTGTATGCGTTTTTTATGTTTAAAAAGCTATCCAAATACTTATCGGTATTCCAAATACCACCTAACACGCCAATTCCTTGATAGCCCAATGCAATTGTTTTTGTGATGTTTTCTGAATTTATACCACCCATGCCAATAATTTTTTTTAAGCTCGAATTCACATCAAAACCTCTGCCTTTATAGCCTTGTTTTGAAATTGAAGAAAACACAGGGCTCAAAAAATGATAATCAAAATCGGTTGAACAGGCATTCAATATTTCGGGTTCATGAAAGGAACTGCTTACCAGATATTTTTGGTCTTGAAATTCTTGTACATAAGCTTCCAAATCTGCCGATAACTCTAAGCGATATTGCTCTTGAATATGAATGCCTTTGAGCTTAAACGTATTACATAACTCATGGTGTTCATGTATCACAATACGCTTGTAATAGCTCGAATCTATATCAGAAAGCAATGTGCTATAAGCCTCTGCGTTAAAACCGGGCTTGCGTAAATGCAACACTTCCAAACCATTTTTAAATAATTGATTTAAAAGTGTCGCTTCATTTTTTAGATTTCGTTCAGATGTTAGTACAATGAGCATTATAGATACACTTCGCTACCTTTATCTTTAAATTCTTTAGATTTTTCTTCCATGCCTTTTTCAAAAACAACATCTTCTTTTATTTCATTTTCGGCAGCAAAATCCCGTACTTCTTGGGAAATTTTCATAGAACAAAATTTAGGCCCACACATCGAACAGAAATGGGCAATTTTAGCCCCTTTTGCCGGTAGGGTTTCGTCATGGTATTCACGAGCTAATTCAGGGTCTAAGCCTAAATTAAACTGGTCTTCCCAGCGGAATTCAAAACGCGCCTTACTTAAGGCATCATCTCTGTGTTGTGCTCCAGGGTGTCCTTTTGCCAAATCGGCAGCATGAGCCGCTAACTTATAGGTGATTACGCCTGTTCTTACATCTGCTTTATTAGGTAGTCCTAAATGTTCTTTTGGTGTAACATAACATAGCATTGCCGTACCGTACCATCCAATCATAGCCGCTCCAATTCCTGATGTAATATGGTCATAACCCGGTGCAATGTCCGTAGTTAGTGGCCCTAGGGTATAAAAAGGTGCTTCACCACAAGCTTCTAATTGCTTGTCCATATTAGCTTTTATCATGTGCATTGGCACGTGTCCAGGGCCTTCAATAAAGGTTTGCACATCGTGTTTCCAAGCTATTTTAGTTAGTTCTCCTAAGGTTTCCAATTCTGCAAATTGCGCTTCATCATTAGCATCTGCAATACAGCCTGGCCTTAAACCATCTCCAAGAGAAAAAGCGACATCGTAAGCTTTCATGATTTCACAAATTTCTTCAAAATGAGTGTATAAAAAACTCTCTTTATGATGTGCCAAGCACCATTTTGCCATGATAGACCCTCCTCTAGAAACAATGCCTGTAATTCGTTTTGCAGTCATTGGGACATAGCGTAAACGTACGCCTGCATGTATTGTAAAATAATCCACACCTTGCTCTGCTTGCTCGATAAGTGTGTCTCTAAAAATTTCCCAAGTTAAGTCTTCGGCAACGCCATTTACTTTTTCTAAAGCTTGGTAAATAGGTACGGTACCTATTGGTACAGGAGAGTTGCGGATAATCCATTCTCTGGTTTCATGTATGTTTTTTCCAGTAGATAAATCCATAATATTATCGGCACCCCAATGGCAAGCCCAAACAGCTTTCTCTACTTCTTCTTCAATAGAGGATGTGGTTGCAGAGTTTCCGATATTAGCGTTGATTTTTACTAAGAAATTACGACCCAATATCATTGGTTCTGCTTCAGGGTGGTTGATATTGGAAGGAATAACAGCACGACCTTTTGCAATTTCTTCTCTTACAAATTCTGCAGTAATTTTTTGTGGAATATTTGCTCCAAAATCTTGTCCTGGGTGTTGTTTTGACAAGCGCGTCATTTCATCGATGCGTTGGTTTTCACGAATTGCCACATATTCCATTTCTGGAGTAATAATGCCTTGACGCGCATAATGCATCTGAGAAACATTTTTTCCTTCTTTAGCTTTTTTAGGCAAGTTTTTAAGATTGAAACGCAAATGGTCTAAACTGGCATCGCTCAAACGTTCGTTACAATAGTCAGAAGAAAAGCTACTCAATTCTTCAACATCACCTCTGTCTAATATCCATTGTTCTCTAAGGCGTTCAATTCCATTATGAATATTAATATCAATAGACATATCGGTATATGGGCCAGAAGTATCGTAAACGGTAACAGGTTCATTTGGCGTGCGCTTTTGAGTCATAGAATCAATGGTGTCGCTCAATTCAATTTCGCGCATAGCCACACGAATATTAGGATGAATTTCTCCGTTAACGTATATTTTTTTAGAATTGGGAAATGGATTTCTAGTAATCTTTCCTTGCTTTGGTGCTGTATCTTTTTGTTTCATTATGCACTTGTTTTAACGTCTTTAATATTTGGTTTATAAGATTATCCGCCTTGGGTTGCTTTAATAATCAATACATTATCACTATTGTTAAGTGTTGTGCTATTCCATTTTGATTTTGAAATAATATGTTGATTTATTGCCACAGCAATTCCGTCGGTATCAATTTTTAATTTTTCTATTACTAATTGTAAAGATACCTGCTTGTCAAAAGTATGTGTATCTCCATTTATGCTAATATTTATCATATGGTATTATCTATAATTCACGTATAAAAATCAATATAAAAAATAGAACCAATTAGTTTGTAGTGCCAAAAAAGCAGAGAATAAGAGAGAAGAGGTCAGAAGCCCAAAGAAAATATAATATCCATAAAGACTCTAACTTTTCCCTACGTTGGTTTTAACCAAATCAGGTTCAAAGGCTGTTTCTCAAACTATTACTAGCTACACCTAAAGTTTCATTACAAATATCTGAAAATAAAATAATTAAACACCAGTAAAAAGTTGTTTTATCAAAAAAAAATGAAAGGCATCCATTATTTAAGATGTTTTAAGAACCTGTATAAATCCTTTGATCTCTTATATCTTCACCATCCCATCAAAAGGATTGAATACAAAAGAAGCCATTTGTCCGTAAATGGAACTGACAACCCAAAAAGGTTATTTAGGACTTGTCAATTTTTTATGGGTTATACTTCGACCTGGACCAAGAGAACAGTTTACAGGTTTAGCTTTCAATAATGTTGATCGGATTTTCTCCAGTTTGGATGTATAAAAGAATGAGGACAAATATCAACATTAAATTCAATGAAAATATGTTCGTTTATACCAACGTTAAACATAGTGATATTTAAAAACATCACAACATATAACATGGATTGGAAAATGATAATATGCTGTACCTAAACAAAAAAAGCCTCTCAAAATTGAGAGGCTTTTGACTACTTATTTGTAGTTGAAAAAGTGCGGGCGGAGAGACTCGAACTCTCACACCTTGCGGCACTAGATCCTAAGTTTTTTCTAATTTTGCCGGCCAATTAAAATAGGCTGATTTGTAATATTTAAAACCACGTTTAATTTTATTTATTGTGATTTGGTATTATCTAAACACATTTAAAATTAAAGATTGTTGTACCTATGTTGTACCCACCAAACTCATTAAAAATTCCTACCCTGAAGGAAGCATTTTGTAAAACATTGTGCCAGATTTGATTTCTGCAAACAAACTGGACACCAATAGCTACTAGTATACAAATAGTATTACGAAAAAAACCTAACAAGGCAGGACTATTCCCCTTGGCCATTCGCATTACAAAGAATCAGCATTCTACAAAATGATCCAACTCTTGTTCAATGAAACTCTGTATTCATTTTCAAAATCAAGAATTGATTCAGAGTATTTGTCAGTTTTGATTTCTTTTTTCGGAAACTTTTGGACGAGGTTTTTTAAAAAAAGTAGTTCGTATCTATACTCTTTATTTTTTTATAATCAAAAATCACCGAGCGGACTGCCGATGGGATTTCTACAAACCCTATGACTTTACGTAACCATTGTCCTTCATAAAAGTTGTTCAAATCGACATTGGAAGGACTGAAAGCATTATAATTGATTGTAAAGTCTTAAACTTCTTTCTCTGTCCACAAATTCCTTCGTGGTTCAGAATGCATCACAACTTTACTGAAAAACACGGAAGCATTCCAAAGTAGTTTAGCATCTTGAACCTTTTCATTTCGATGTCGAAAAGGTTCAGGTTTGTATGATTTTAGAATTCTTTTTATTTTTTCTATACTATCGTAAAGTCGGTAATCCATGTTAAGTTTTGGTTCTTTTTCTATGGTTCGATAATAAATGCTTTTTCCATTAATTGCTGTTCCTTTTTAGGAATTCCAATTTGATCTGCAATGGATTTCCATTTACCGACTTGAGATAACACTTCATTCAAAATGATCTCCATTTTATTATCGTTTAATCGGAAATATTCGCCCACACTTCTTGCTAATTCAAAATCAAGCGCATTATCGTCCATATCAATGTTCAGTGAAAGACCATCTTTTTCTATTGATGGGTTCATGTCATAGGCAGGTGAGAGTATCCATCCTTTTTCGGTCAATATAAAACCATGATTGCGTAAATGGTCATCTGTATTGGAAATGGCGATATTGAATACGATCCGACGCCATAATTGATGCAAGTTTTTTTCGACATCCACACCATAAGTTTCAATAAATTCAACAATCTCTAAATAACTGGGAGCAAAATCTTTAATGGCTTCTTCTGTATTTCCTGTCATGGTCATGGCGGACGAAAAGTGGATGCGCTGGTCTTTTACCCTATCAAAACGCTTGGTCAAAAATGTATGGTATCGGCTACCTATCTTTTCTATTTTGGACTCTGCCATTTCAATTCCGGAAGCTATTGCAAGTTGGTAGGTCAAAAATTCCCAAGCAGCTTTATCAATAGTATCAGCTTTTGATGGGAATTTTGCAATCCATAGATTTTTATCTGTATCGAAAACGTTGGTCTTAGGTCTGGCTCCACCTAAAGAAGAACCTGGAGCTACTAAAACAGCCAACCATTTTCTTATGGCCTGGCTTTGTTCATCATTTTCTAAATGTCTTACCGCTTCTTGAAGATCTCCAAGTGAAGTCCATGGTGGTGTTGGATTTTGGTTATCACAGTCTAAAAACGGGCCATCGATCTCGGTCTTGAAACGCAGTGCTCCCATTCTGGTTTCATCATACACCCCGAGCAGGTAATCTATATCATAAAGTGTCCTTGCTTTTTCTTTATTGGTCCTGGCATTTTGTACTTCCCGTCGTTTCATAAGAGTCCTACCCCAAGTGTCTGGCATACTATCAAGAAACAATCCAAAATTCTCCTTATTAACTGGAAATTGAGGTCCAGAATAAAACTGGATATCTGGATCCAACAATCTTTGAGCATCTGTTTCCAACCACTCTTTATCATACTCAAAACTAAACGCCTTCCTACCCTTTGCAAAATGAGCAGAGAGAATTCCAACCAATCTGGAGCCATTTAATCCAATCCAATCGGCAAAAACGAATATATCAGTCTTTCCTTTTGTCATGCTGATTACAATAAATTAAGATCTTGGAGCTTACGTCCATATTCATCATCAACCCCAAGCTTTAGAAAATCATCCTGTAGGTTGAGAACCCTAAAAACATTGAAATACAATCCCAGGGCGACAGATGGATCGCCTTTTTCGATTCGATATAGGGTGGCTCGATGTATCCCCGCACGTTCGGATACTTGCTCCGTTGTGAGTTTCCTCCTTTTACGAGCAAGCTTTATATTCTCTCCTATCTGTTCAAAAATTTTCCTGAACTTAGGCAATACAATTGCTTTTTTTGAATTCATGATGTTGTTTATTTGAGACAAAATTAATATTTTTATTGTAAATAAACGACATTAAATGAAATATCCAGATGTACAACCTAGAGAATTGTTTGATTTTGAAATTAAATACGATAAATGATAAAAGTTATTTTTCGTAAAATACGAATACAAATTTTAGATAATGATATTTTTCGTAATCGGACCGGATTACTTTTATTCATTTTATAATATATACTTCTGACTATTGTACTCTAACACTTTCTCAAAACTCTTAGTGTATCTTCCATTAATGCATTCATCACTTCCTTTTTATTCATAATTTCTTTAAAATAAAATACATTAATTCCTTAAAGGGGATAGGCTACACTATCTTGGTGTTCTTAAAAATCCTTTACAGACAAGTTTTACTCCTTTATGAGCAAATACAAATATTTAATTTCATAAAATGATAACATGGAATAACTACACATGAATACATATTAATTTTATCTGTTATTATAAAATCTTATTTATTTTGTGGGAAAAAAAAAATTATTAATTCGTATTATTTATTAATATTGTAGTAATTATATTATTTACTTGACAAAATTACGCAACCAAATTGCATAAATTGAATCTTTTATTATAGTTAACTATAATAAAAACTTAAAAAATGGCGAACATAAAATTTTACTTAGACAGACTCCATACGAACAATGCTTTTAAGATTGGGGTTGTAATTGTTTCTTTATTAATTTTTGGTTGTAGCAGTGATGATGAACCAGTTATTTTAAGGGATAGAATTGGGACAATTATAAGAGTTTTACCATGTGGAACAACCACAGGATTCTCAGTACAAATTGACGTAGAAGGTATTGAGGGACAGATTTCAGCAGCTATAGAACCTGAGCTTGCAGTATCTGGCATCAAAATAAAATTTGATATGGAACAGTCAAACGTAGAATTTGAAGGCCATGCATGTGCCTTTAACCCTTATACACCATATAAACTAACGAATGTAACTCTTATTGAATGATAACAGACATTGTTATGGTAGTTTAATGGCTTGAATCAAAAGTTGGAGAAGCTGTGTCACATTTTCAATGATTCAAATAGATTAAAGATCGAATATAAATAATAACCATTTAAGATATTAAAATCTATGAAAACAAAATCCATCTTTTCGTTATTCTTAATTTTCATTGGGTTTTCTAACCTAATTAATGCACAAGACTATTACTGGTCAGATAACAGGAAAATTCCATTGATAAAGGACAATGAAGCAATAGTGGTTAAGGCTCACGAAAATTCAGTAACCGAAAGAGAACTTCTAAAGGAAAGTACTAATTATAGCATCGAAAGAACCAACTCAAAATCGGTTATAGTCAGAAGCAAGTTCCCCCAACGGGCAATAAGCAATGAACTATCTTCAAAATTCAAGAATAGCATGATTTCATATAAAACGGAATCGGGAGAATACATAATTCCCACCGGGGAGCTTTTGTTTATGCCAAAAAAAGGTGTTGGTTTTGAAGAAATAAACAAATTTGCAGATGGAACATTGGAAATTGTAAGGGAAAATTATAACAGTTTTAAAGTTCATGTAGAAGATTATTCAAAACTTATGGATCTGGCAAATAGTCTATATGAAAGTGGGCTAGTTATTTATAGTCACCCTAATTTTAAAATACCCATTAATAAGGACACTGATGATGACCTATATGATGATCAGTACTATTTACACAACACTGGGCAACTTGGGGGCACAGCGGGAATAGATATTAACGCACCTCAAGCTTGGGCTGTATCTACTGGGGTGCATAATGTGAGAGTGGCAGTTATTGATGATGGTGTTGAAAACCATGAAGATTTGGACGGTAGAGTCCTCCCGGGATATACAGCTACCAGTCCAACTGTTGGATTTGGGGCACCAGCAGCGGCATCATGGCATGGACAACCTTGTGCCGGGATCATTGGGGCTACACAGGATAATATAGATGGGATTGCAGGTATTGCACCATGTGCTGATATTATACCGGTTAAAATATTTAATCCAAGAGCTGATGCAGCTGAAATTGAGGAGGCTATCGACTGGGCTTGGGATGATGGAGAAGCAGATGTATTAAGCAATTCTTGGACTTATGGAACAACATCTACCACACAACCTGGATTTGATAATATTATATTGGCAATAGGAAGAGCGAGAACTATGGGAAGAGGAGGATTGGGATCGGTCGTTGTTTTCTCTTCTGGTAATAGCCATCCTGGAGGTGGAAACAACACTCAATTTAACGGTGTGGCATTCCCTGCAAATGTTGATGGAGTTATTGCTGTCGGCGCTGTCAGTAATCAAGGTTTAATTACGAATTATAGTGGTAGGGGACCAAAAATAGATTTGGTTGCCCCTTCATCGACAACATTATTGCAAGGTAATCTGACTACACTAGATAGAGAAGGTTTTTCAGGTATTGATTTTGGGGATTATACAGATGCTTTTGGTGGAACATCTGCAGCTTGCCCTCAAGTAGCGGGTGTTGCAGCACTCTGTTTGTCAATTGACCCAAGACGGTCGGGTAATGCAATAGAAAATATTTTACTGTCGTCAGTTACTGATATGGGGCCTGCCGGTTTTGACAACACTTTTGGTTTTGGACGAATAGATGCAAAAAAAGCGGTAGACAAAGCAGCAAATCCAAACTTATTGAAAATTGACGGTAATGCCTCTGTCTGTAATTCAACAAGTTTAAGCGTCTACGACTTTAATGATTTTCCTGCGGGAACAGCCGTAACATGGTCCTCGACTCCTTCTAACGCTCTTACTTTTTCGTCACAAAGTAATGGAACGGTAACTGCTACTAGAAATGGATCCTATAGTGACTATGCCACGGTGACCGCCACAATTCAAGGAACGTGTGGTACCTGGGATATAACTAAACTTGTATATGTTGGAGGTGTTTTTATAGCGCCACCAATTATAGGCGACCCTTTATATTGTACTGGACCATCTGGTTCTTTCCCTCCAGCAGCAAACCTCTTTTGGTTACCGAATGATCCTGTTGCAATAAGTTATACGGTTGTATATGTTTCACCTGGCTTAAACATGAATGTACCGCTCAACGTGCCATTGCCTAATGGAACTGTTGGCGTACAGTTCACTTCTAGCTTTCCTGGCATATATACTGCGATAATAGCAGCAAACAGTAGTTGTGGGGTAAATTTGGTAATAGCCAATTTACAGTTTGTAAATTGCGGTTCTTTCTTTTCATATTCGGTTTACCCGAATCCTGCCTCTGATTTTATAAACGTTCAATTGGCAGATGATGAATCAAGTATAGTATCCACTATAAATACCGCAAATACAACATCTCGACCAGATGGTAATTATAGTATTTATGATTTTAATGGAATTGAAAAGTTTAAGGGACTTTTAAACAATGACCTGACAAGAATAGATGTTTCTAATTTGAAAAAGGGTATCTATTTCCTAAAGATAAAACTTGGACAAGAAACCAAAACCCATCAGATAATTATAGAATAACAAAGTCAAATTGTATTCAAAAAAGGCTAAGTTTAACACTTAGCCTTTTTTACAATTTCATTCTATGCAGGCTATTTAAACATGGATTTAGTCCACTTTTAGTTGAAGATTTACAAACAAAAAAAGCTTCCCAAAATGAGAAGCTTTTAACATTTATTTAAGAAATAAATAAGTGCGGGCGGAGAGACTCGAACTCTCACACCTTGCGGCACTAGATCCTAAGTCTAGCGTGTCTACCAATTCCACCACGCCCGCTTTTTCAATATTTTAAGAACTTTCATTAAGCTATAAATACTCAACGTTTCTGCCTCCCGATAGCTACCGGGACCACCACGCTCGCTACAATACTTTTACAAGAACATCAAAATCTCTGCAAAAGGAGTGCAAATATAATCCAATTTTCTAATTGTGATAGCTACATTTTCAAAAACTTCTTTTTCGTAGATTTATTCCCTCATTTAAAACAGGATATGCACCAGATCAAAGATTACATCAATTCCAATAAAGATAGGTTTATCAACGAACTTATTACGCTTTTAAAAATTCCTTCCATAAGTGCGGATTCATCCTATTCAAAGGACGTATTTAATACGGCCCATGCCGTAAAAGAAGCATTGGAAAATGCTGGATGTAATTTGGTCGAAATTCATAAAACGGCCGGTTATCCTATCGTTTATGGTGAGAAAATAATCAACGCCGACTTACCCACGGTATTGGTATACGGCCATTATGATGTACAACCACCGGATCCTTTGGACCTATGGGATTCACCACCTTTTCAACCGATAATCAGGGAAACGGCTCTGCACCCGGAAGGAGCTATTTTTGCCCGTGGCGCATGTGATGATAAGGGTCAAATGTACATGCACGTAAAAGCTTTGGAATTTATGGTGAAAACCGATCAACTCCCCTGCAATGTAAAATTCATGATCGAAGGCGAAGAAGAAATAGGCAGTGATAATCTCGGTATTTTTGTGGCGAATCATAAAGAAAAACTGGCGAATGATATCATATTGATTTCGGATACGGGGATGATAGCCAATGATGTCCCTTCCATTACTACAGGCTTACGGGGGTTAAGCTATGTAGAAGTTGAGGTAACCGGGCCAAACCGGGACCTTCATTCGGGCCTATACGGAGGAGCCGTTGCCAACCCGATAAACATTTTAACAAAAATGATCACATCGCTACACGATGAAAACAACCGTATCACAATTCCGGGTTTTTATGACAAAGTGGAAGAACTTTCCCCGGCGGAAAGGACTGAAATGGCCAAAGCTCCATTTGATCTGGATACCTATAAAAAAGCCTTGGACATTGAATCCGTTTATGGAGAAAAAGGATATTCCACCAACGAACGAAATTCCATTCGCCCTACCTTGGATGTCAATGGTATCTGGGGTGGCTATACCGGAGAAGGCGCAAAGACCGTGATCGCCAGTAAGGCTTATGCCAAAATATCCATGCGATTGGTACCCGATCAGGATTGGAAGGAGATTACGGAACTTTTCAAGATCCATTTTGAAAGTATTGCCCCCACGGGAGTCAAGGTAAAGGTAATTCCGCACCATGGAGGACAGGCTTATGTTACCCCCATCGATACTGTTGGGTATACGGCCGCTTCCAAGGCCTATGAAACTACTTTTGGTAAAAAACCTATTCCGCAACGTGGCGGTGGCAGTATTCCTATCGTAGCCCTTTTTGAGCAGGAACTGGAAAGTAAAACCATTTTAATGGGCTTTGGTCTGGATAGTGATGCCATCCACTCCCCCAATGAACATTTCGGGGTATGGAACTATCTGAAAGGCATCGAGACCATTCCTTATTTCTATCAATATTTTACGGAGATGAGCACTTCTTAAGTTAATGGTTTGGGATTCAATAGTTTAAGGACATATTCTTACCTATAATTCTTGAGTCAACATTCATAACTTTTTAACATACTTGGTAATGATCACAATTTGCTGTGCCCCTACTTTGCCTTCAATATATTCCGCATTTTCACGATCTAAGGAGATTCGGCGAACCGCGGTACCTTGTTTGGCCACCATACTGGATCCTTTTACTTTAAGGTCCTTTACCAATACCACATTATCCCCATTTTCCAAAACAACACCGTTTACATCTCTATGAATAATTTTTTCATTCTCAGACAGTCCTTCTCCCGTTGCTTTCGCCCATTTTAAAGTTTCGTCCTCCAAATACATCATATCCAATAAATCCTGGGGCCAACCTTCCGATTTTAATCGAGAAAGTATTCGCCAAACAACAACTTTAACAGCGTCATGTTCGTTCCACATACTGTCGTTAAGGCAACGCCAGTGGTTGGGATCAACGGTATCGGGATTTTCAATTTGTCCAATACAGATCTCACAAGTCAAAGTACTTCCGTCTACCCCACCAGTAGATTTTGGTGGGACTTCATAAACTTTTAAATTTTCAGTTACCGAACATAGCTCACACTTATTCCCGCTTCGTAACTGCAAATCTTCCAATAATCCCATGTTATATATTTTAATAGGGTCAAAGCTACAGCAAATATCCTCGGGGCAGGTCCTTGGGAAATTCTTTTTGATTAAAGCTTTAAAAATGAAGGCTTTTGTTGTAACAAATCACTGTAAAATGCGTTCTAATACTATCATCGATCAAATCAGAACACTATGTTACAGTACTTTTTTATCCTCTGCTCCGGGGCGGATGCTTCCTTGCTTAAAACCTGCTCCCTAGGAGAGCGGAACAAGTACGCCGGTATTGGCGCTACAGTCTTCTTTACAGCCGTTATGGCCTTTTTGGCGAGTGCCTATGCCCTTTACACCGTATTCGACACCATTTATACGGCCATTTTCTTTGGGCTCATTTGGGGCTTATTAATTTTCAACTTAGACCGCTTTATCGTTTCCACCATTAAAAAAAGGGGCAGTTTTGGCAATGAACTTTTACAGGCCGCTCCCAGAATTATTTTGGCGGTCATTATTGCCGTGGTTATTTCCAAACCACTGGAAATGAAGATTTTTGAAAAGGAAATAAATCAGGTGTTGTTGGAACAAAAGAACGAATTGACACTGGCCAACAAAGACCAGATCGCTTTGCAATACACCCCGACCATCGAAAAACTAAATCATGAGATCGCAGCCTTAAAAAGCGAAATAATCACCAAGGAAGCTGAAACCAATGCACTTTACGACGTCTATATTTCAGAAGCTGAAGGTACGGCAGGCACAAAACTTTTGGGAAAGGGGCCCGTTTATAAAGAGAAGCGTGAAAAGCATGATGCGACCTTGACCGAGCTGCAACAACTGAAACAGGCGAATGCACAAAAAATAACGGATATTGAGGCTCAAATTGCAAATCTAAGCTTGGAATATCAAAATTCGGTTGACAATTCCCAGTCCATTATCGATGGCTTTGACGGGCTTATGGCACGTATCGATGCCTTAGGGAAATTGCCCTGGTTTCCTTCTTTTTTTATTTTTCTTTTGTTCCTGGCCATAGAAACCTCGCCCATTATTGTCAAAATTCTGGCGCCCAAAGGGGAATATGACCTGAAACTAGAAGAAGAGGAAAGCATAGTCAGGTCCTGGGTAACCCAAAAAGTGGCCGAACGAAATAAAATAGTTGCCACCGATTTGGCCTTGAACAATAAAATATATAACGAAATTGAAGAAGAGAAAGCCGTTTATGCTTATAAGAAAAAGAAAGCGGAAGAGTTAATGCGGTTGCAGGCCGATAAATTTCACGAGATACAGATAAAGAGGCTATAAGCCGAAAAAGAACAACAAAAAACCATCCGTTAAAAAAGGATGGTTTTTTTACTTTTAATCTGCTATACCAACTGAAATATTGTTGGTGTTAGAACGCTTAGAATAAGCTCTTTCTTATTTATGCTTATATCACAAATTTGATAGATTTCCCTGGAGGAATCCAATTGAATAAATCCTTTGTTCATTCTTTTTTTTGCTTTTTTTATCATCATTTCAAGTTTTAAATTAGTTTATCGGTTTAAAAATTCTTTGTACTTCTTTCCAATCAATGCCGCGGTGCATATTATCATCTATAGTGAACCGCTATTTGGGCAAGTTGACCAACAATTTTAGCGGAATCCTTCATTGATAGTTTGGAACCGTCTACATGTACCCATCTATTCAAAGGTTGTTCACAAATCATTTTTTGTGCCTTATCTTTTCCATAGCGCTTACGTATTCTCATAAAAATCTCCACATCGAACAGCCATCTGGTAATGAATTTTTTATTGAACATACCGGATGCTATCTCCCGATCCATAATTTTTGCACCACATTGGGTATCTTTAAAGGACATTCCCAATATCCTTTTGATCGCCATGTTTATTATGGTGCTAATTATTTTTCTGGCCGACCCTTTGGCAATGTTCGCTCCCATCCTGTTAATTCTAGAACCGCTTACAATTTTGAATTTCGATTTTTCCAAGGTTTGTACCAATTCATCAAAATCCCTAAAATCTGTAGAAAGATCAGCATCCAAATAGCCTATATAATCTAATTGTGGGTCATTTGACAAATAAAGAATACCTTGCCTTACGGCCTCTGCCTTACCTCCGTTCTCTTTACAATCATATATGCTTATCCTATCCTCGTTTCCTTCCCTGAGTGTTTTCAACAAGGCCAATGTATTATCCGTACTACCATCGTTCACGAAACACAGATGGTAACCCAAGTTTTTATTGGCAAAATCTTGGAATACGCTTCGAGAGAGTCGTTCTTCCTCATTATAACAGGGTATCACTATGCCCACGCAATACTTTTGGAGCATCTGTGTGTTTTCCTGGTTTTTGACAGGTGTAAAACCCGTGGTGGCCCCCAATATCCTTTTTGCCCTTGCGACCATTTCGTCCAGACTTACCGGTTTTTTCATATAGTCATCTATCCCAAGATTAAATCCGTTTACGATAACCTTCTCGTTGGTATTTCCCGACATTACCAGTATTGGCGTATCCGATTTTTTGGTTTTCCTTATATATTTTACGACTTCCAATCCCGACATATCCGGCATATTTATATCCACAATGACCAAATCAGGTTTCAGTGTATCAAACAGTTTAATTCCTCTTTGGCCACAATTGGCCGTTCTTACTTCATATCCTAATTCGGACAATCTTTTTTCAACAGCTAACAATATCAATTGCTGATCATCAATGGCTAAAATTTTCATAGGTCAAGTATTTATTGTTTCCAGTTATGTTATTCAAAATCGTTTATGTTATTCCTGATTTCCATATCAAATGTATATCCACTTGCCGCCCTGTTTTGCTGGAAAATGTCGAATGGCAATTTTCTATAGACGAATGGATTTTTATGTTCGATGGTCTATTTCACCGAAAGAGTACAATATATCTACCTTTATATTGTTATATTTTCTTACAGGATTATGGTTATGAAACGTACCAACACTTTACTGGTATTGGCCTTGCTAATAGGTATCGCCTTTCATGGTTCCAGTATATTCTTTACCCTGGAAACCACCTATGATGCCTTAATTCACCTATTTTTTGCGGACCACTATGCAAATAGCTGGTTTGAGCCCTGGGATTACCGATGGTATACGGGCTTTACAGTACAGGCATATCCTCCATTAGTACATCAATCCATTGCGCTTTTATCTTATTTGGGCGGACTTAAATTCGGGTTGATCACTGTGGCTATACTGGCCGTGGTACTCTTCATTACCGGAATCTATCGCTTTGCGTTCTTGCTGATCGGAAATAGAAAAATTGCAGGATATGCCGCATTATTGGCCGTTTTTTCGTCAACTTTCATTGAAACCTTGCACCTATTTGGACAATTGCCCAGTATCATAGGCCTTTCTGTTTTGATGCACTCCCTTCCCGAAATTTACCTATGGATCAAAACGGGGAAACCATGGTATCTGGCCACTGGCCTTTCCCTTATTGCGGTTACCGTAACTTCACATCACGTGACCCCCATTTTTGGAATGGTGTTCTTTATTTTTCCTTTGATCGGGATGGCGGTCATGGATACCGCCAAAAATAACGTCAAGCAAAATATTGCCATTACCTTTAAAATATTCTTTACACAATTCAAAAAACTCTTTTGGCGTATTGCGGGTTTTGGATGTTCTTCCCTGGCCTTGATCATTGTTTGTATTTTACCCTATTGGATAAACTCTAAAAAAAATCCGATTACCCAGGTTCCCATTCCCCATGGATCAAGGGACAACTTTTTGGAAGTAACCTCTTCCGGGTTGGTATTTTTCATAATCCCGTGGGGCATACTCCTCCTTATTTTACCTTATATCTTTTATCGGTTTTTTAGCAAGCGTTACTTTTTCTTTGGGCTTTCGTTTTCCATATTGACGGTTTTAGGCACCGGCGGTATCACGCCAATACCCGAAAAAATACTGGGAGAAACCGCTTTCAACATTTTAACATTGGATCGTTTTACATTTTGGGCAACTATTATGGCCCTGCCCCTATTTGGGGAATTTGCTTATAGAATGGTGGAGGGGGATTTAAAATTGAAGATTCAGAACAGGTTTGGAGTTGTTTATCATCGTATGCTCGGTGGCTTCTTCGCAGGTGGAATCCTATTCATGGTCATTCTCACCATGAGCCTCGGGTATTTTAGGCCTTCCCAGCCCCAAAAAATCAAAATGCTGCCCATTGTTAATTTTCTGAATCAAGACCAACATGATCAATGGCGTTATCTAACCCTGGGGTTCGGGGACCAAATGGCCTGGTTGTCCGCACAGACAAAGGCAATGACCGTGGATGGCAACTACCATTCCGCCCGAAGATTGCCCGAGTTGACCACCAGGGCCATCGAACGTTTGGAAAACTCTAAATTCAAGGGCGTGGAAGGCATTGGCTCTCTCCAACAGTTCCTTACCGTACCCGAAAAATACCATCTTAAATACATTTTCTCGAACGATAAGTTCTATGATCCCATTCTCTATTTCTGTGGATGGCAACGCTTGCAGCAATTGGAAAACGGTATCATAGTCTGGGAAAAACTAAATGTTCCCCCAATTTCATCGGTCCTGCCCAAGGAAGATGTTCCTGTCTTTCTGAAAATGATGTGGGGAATCATCCCCATCCTCACTGTTATAATAGCTTTTATCATAAATATTCAATGGGTATGGTGGCGCATACTCAAATCACAGGATTTACCAAAGAACGGATTTTTTAATTATGCCGTCACCTATGACCATTTTCCGAGTCTGATGATAAAGATAAATCACCTTTGGGGATTCTTGGTGGTCTGTTGTTTATCCTATGGCATATATACATTTTATCTAAAAAATACGGCACAAATAGCTCCTGACAATGTAATAAATGCGTACTACGATGCCCTGGATTTCAAAGAGTTTGAAAGGGCATATTCCTATCTGGATCCCAACGGTGGTATAAGCCTTTCGCAATATATGCTGGAAGTATCCGTGACCGACGGTATTTTAAGTTCCTATGGCAAACTCGACTCCATTGGCATTATTTTTTTGGATGGGACCCCATTGCGTGCTAAAGTAAAAGTAAGCACACGCTGGATCACGCCCTTGGAAAAAATCGAAAAACACGATTATCACACCCTTGTAAAAAACAAAGGGAAATGGTATATAAAACCAACCGATTTTGACAATGACCTACCGCCCGATCAATTATTTTCGTCCAATTCCACTTCTTTTTACAGTCATGGCAGACGTAAGATAAGTACCCAGCAAACCCATCACGAAGACGTACTCAAACAGCCCGTTCTAGAAATATTATCGGCCAAATTGATTCAATATAGAGGACATTACAGCATTATTGGTGAATTGCAGAATGTAGATAATATTCCTTCCGATGTAGTCATCAAAGCCACACTGTATAATGATAATGACAAGGAACTGGCCAATTACAATGCCAAATATCACATAAAGCATAAACTAATGCCCAAAGAGACCACTCCCTTTAAAATTAATTTTGAGGGCATTGCATGGGCTTCAACAAAAGACACGATGCCACCCACTTTCGACCCCGATACCTTTACACCTATCGATTTAGAAGAGGTGCCGACCAAATTCAACCTTCAATGTGCAGGCAATGTGGCACATACAGATCTGTATAAAGATATTGTAATCCAACAATTGAACATTGGGCCAAATGGTATAAACGGTACACTTTTCAATTCCGGTATCGAAGAGGTTACCATTCCACAATTGCTCGTTTCCTACTACAATTCCAAAAAAGAATTGATCTGGGTGGATCATACCTTTATGACCGAAGGGATACGCATTCAGCGAAAACAGGCCTTTGACTATAAACTTATGGAACTTAAAGAACTCCGGATAATCAATACCAACCTAAACAATTGTTTTGTAAATGGTCTCCCAAATGCAACAATTAGCGATAAAATATTCCCCGATAGACAAGCCTCCCATACCAGGGAACAATTGCAACTTCTTTCCGGTAATGGGTTTGAATTTATAAAGTTGGATGTTAACGGCTACATAGGAAATCCCAAATAATTTGAAAAAACAATTCAACATAGTATTATTATTCTTAAGTCTTGTGACCTGCAAACAGGTAACGGACCAAAAGAAATCGACCATGGCCCCATCGTTTGAAATCAAAACGATCAAAACGGATTATACGGCCGGTGAAGTGATAATGCTTCAGTTTGAATCAAAACAGAAAGAAGATGCTATTTTAACGGTAAAAAATGTATGGGGAACATCCGTACTGCTTCCTTCCTTTGAAAATTCAATCCTTACATTCAATTTACCGTCCACCTATTCAAATAGTGCAGGGATTTGCCATTGGCAATTGATTTCAAACAAAAAAACACGGCTATCGGGAGAAATCAATATTGTTCCGAACATAGAAAAAAATACGTCTATTGAAACCTATTTAGGCCCCCGAAATATATCTGTCGACAATATGGATCATTCCATGCTGGTCGTTGTTCCCACGGATGTATATGACAATCCCCTGGGCAACGGAACCCCAATACTTGAAAAACATCAATTTGAAGGCAGCATCAATGAAAATAGCATAGAAACCAATAATCTACTGGCCTGGAAGAATATCAAATCCACGAAAAAATCAGGTCGTATTTTAATATCGGCATCCTGCAACGGCACCCATTCCAAAGAAATGACCAGTATGGTCTTTCCGGGCAAAGCCTCTAATTTCAGTATCTCGTACCAGCGTAATCATGACTTTGCAGATGGAAATCAAATAATTACGTTCTCCACATCGGTAATCAAAGATAACTATGGGAATATAATCAGTGATGGCACTTTGGTCTATTTCAATATCACTGAATCAAATGGCACAAAACTTCAGGCAATGGGCACTACCCTAAACGGAATTGCCAAAGCCCGTTTATTACACCCGGACCATAAAGCGGAATGGAGTCTTGTAGCTTATGTTATAGGTGCTGCAAAAAGCAATGCGCTAACGATAGGTTTTAAAACCGCCGTTTCGGATTTTGAAATGCATTTTTCCCGAAATAACAGGGAAATCAAAGTTGGCCCTTTACGGAGTTTCATGAAGCAGTTGGTTCCCGATGGGATTTCAATACAGTTGGAAATTTACGATGACTTTCACAGTCTATTGGAAACCAAAAAAGAGACCAGCCAAAAAGGTCTGGGCATATTTGTATTGGAACCTAATTTTTTCCCCAACGGAAACTATTCCGTCCGGGTAGAAGTTGCGGGAATCGTTAAAAAACAAACCGTTACCTTAAAATGAAAATGAACAGGAGCTTATATCGTGCGCTGCTTATTGTATCCTTCTTGGGGTTGAATGCGATAATCTTATTCGGTATCGGTTCAATCTGGTCCTACTTCAATACAGGTGCGGATAGGGCTTCCATTCTTCATGTACAAGAAGAACTAAACCAGGTATATCGGCCAAAAATCACTTGGGAGGATACGAAAAATGAAGGTCGCCCTATGGAGAGGCAAACCCGCGAAGCTATTGAAAAAGACTATCTGAGCGCTTGGTACGTTCGAAACATCGCCTTGGAAACCAACAGTCTGTTTGGAATCGCGGATTACTATACCGACAGTGCCCGCTTAAAGCTCCACGATATTCTGGATATTAACAGAAAATCCGGAACAAACCTAAAAACAACCACTATCGAACACCGTCCCAAGTTGGAATTTTATAGTGAAGATGGCAAACTGGTAGTGCTTACCGATAAAAATGTCCTGACCTATCAAGAGGTATATTCCGCTGGAGTCCCAATATCAAAAGGAAAAAGCATTGCCACCTATCAGGTAATGCTACTGTTGGAAGACGGCTTTTGGCGCATAAGGCATATGGTAAAAATCCCTAATGAAAATCAACTTGAACAGGTACAAAAAGACCTTAAACTAGAATCTATATCAAAAATCAGGGGTGTTAACTATTATCCACAACAAACCCCATGGAACATGTACGGGACATCCTATAACAAAGAGGTGGTTTCAGAAGATTTTAGAACCGTTCAGGAATTAGGCCTTAATACCCTTAGGCTCTTTGTTCCTTACGAAGCGTTTGGGCAAGCAACTATTGAACCCCAAAAATTGAATCAACTGGAGCATACCTTAAATATCGCGCAGGCCTTTGATTTAAAAGTAATTATTACCCTCTTTGATTTTTATGGGGATTATGGGGTTCGGGACTGGACATTGACCCACAGGCATGCGGAGCAAATTGTAACACGATTAAAAAACCATAAGGCGTTATTGGCCTGGGACATTAAAAACGAACCGGATCTGGATTTTGATACCAGGGGAAAAGAAAAAGTCCTTGCCTGGTTGGAACAAATGATCTCCAACATGAACCAGTGGGACAATTCCCATCCCGTAACCATCGGATGGTCAAACCCGGAAGCGGCGACCAATCTATCTCAAAAAGTAGATTTTGTTTCCTTTCATTACTATAGGGAGGCATCCGGTTTTTCAAAGGCATTCCAATTCCTTAGAAATAAAGTGCCGAACAGGCCTTTGGTACTGCAAGAATTTGGATATTCCTCTTATGATGGCATTTGGAATGCCTTTTCAGGTTCGGAAAAAGATCAGGCGACCTATCATCAGGAAATGCAAAAAATCCTGAAAGAAGAACATATTCCCTTTCTTTTTTGGACGTTGTACGACTTTAAGGAAATCCCCACTTCCGTGGTGGGCAAATTGCCGTGGCGTAAAGCACGCCAAAAATACTTCGGTATTCTGGACAGTGATAGAAACCCCAAAACATCGCATGCCATTATTGGCAAAAGCGTCAAAAATGAAAAGGGAACAGCTAACCAAACTGTTCCCCTCTCCGCTCAACCCAACCTAAAATCTATGCCATAAACTCTTTTTCCAATTTTGGAATATCCAGGGTAAAGCCCGTTGATCTCGATACTTGTATCGCCTTAAAAAAATCGACATACATTTGTGTTATGCTCGACATAGGGAGTGAGCAGGCCGCTCTGTAATTTGTCATTCCCAAATGAACCCGGTACGCATCATGAATCAAAATATTCTGAATGGCATCTGCCAATGATTCAATACTTGCGGGATCAAAGAACTCGCCCCTATATCCTTCTTCGTTCACCAGTATACTCAGGTCACCCAAATCAGGAAGTACTACCGCCTTTCCATAACTACCCGCCTGGTGCAATACCCCGGAACTGCCCGTAGTAGAGGTATAAGGGAATACGACCACGGCACTCTCCCCAAATACTCCCGGCACATCATTCTCGGCTACATAGCCGGTAAATCGCAACTTCTCCACGTGGTCATATTTTTCCTTGACTTTTTCCAAATACCCAGGTGTATTGGGGCTATCCGTTCCCGCAATCACAATCTCTATATCTTCATTTGTCCGCTGGCGAATCATTTCCACGGCCTCGATCAGTATTCCTACTTTTTTATATGATCCAAACTTCCCGAAAGCCATGACCTGTTTTGGGCCTTCCCGTAAACTATAATCGGGTTCTGGTGGTGACTCAAATGAACCATGGGGTATCAAGGCAACATTACGGGCATTGTATTTCTTTTCCAGAATGGTCCTGTATTTGCTTATGGTCACCGCCAATACATCAGAGGCCAAAACAAAACGGGTCAGCATCTTTCCTATAAAGTTGTATCCGCATTGTAGCATCCTGTTTTTTGTAATCCCGGCTTTTTCCAAATCTACCTGTTCCAAAATATTATGCAATAAGGAAATGGTATGAATCCCCCTAAGTTTGCATATTAAAGGAAGCATAAGCCCCAAAGCGGCAGGTATCTTTTTATCCCCGAATTTTAAGAACTGGAGATTGAACAATACCGCATCGGGCCTGGTTTCCGAGATAACATGGTTGATTTTGAAAAGGTTCAGGTAGTCGTTAAAATTCCAACATTCCTTTAAAGTGATCTTACATCCATCCTCCTCAAATGAAAGGTCTTTTTTCCCTTCGGTCTTGTCGGCAATCAAGATAATCTCACTTATTTCTTTTTGAACCCTAAAATGCTTTACCAAGTGATATCCGTACTCGGTCAAGGTTACTTTACTGGGTGGGTAGGCCGTTACAATAGCTAATCTCATAAGGTTAAGTTTTAAATTGATATGGGTAATCGTATTGATACAAATATCCCTTTAAGGCCCCATTTTTATTACTGTTTTACGGCGGGTGGAAGATTGATATAGATGAATGGAAAAAGTGTTTCGTCAAAACAAAAACTCCGAAAACCTGGGCGTTTTCGGAGTTTTAGGACAAACCCACATAAGTAGTGTAGTTCCTTCTTATTTCATTAATTCTTTTCGGGTAAAATAGAGCAGTTGTGCCACCAACAATGCGATCATTGCCATAATCTGCATTTGCACCACCATGGCCAGACTACGGTGAAAAAAAGTGATCAGTACAAGCTGTGACAGTCCTAGAATCCCGCATAGGATTACGGGTATGTAATGGTTTAGGGACAAAAAGTAATAGGCAAAAATATTGGATATCGCAAAAAGTGATGTGGCCAAGGCATATTGCCATAACAAAGGAGCCATGGAAATGTACACCTTCCCGAACATGAGTTCAATTATCAACTCGGGACATACATAACAAGTGGTTACGATCATCAGGGACAACAGCCCCACATAGCCTGCGTATTTAAAAAGTACGGGGGCCGTGGCCTCCCCGTCCTTTTGTTTTTGAACCACAACAGGCAACAGCAACATAATGAACATCCATGTCATAAAATAGGTTACACGGCCTATAAGTGCCAACGAGGCATAAAGCCCAGCATCCAAAGAGTCAAAATAATGTTTTACCAGGAGCACATCGCTATTGTTGATCATAATCTGTGTGAGTTCATAACAGGCGGTAAGTACTATAAAATTGGAAACACTCTTTTTATGTTCCGGGGCCAGCATTTTGGGCTTCAGAATCGAAACACCTCGAAAATCGGAGGGAACCAATCCAAAAACAAAGGACAGGGCTATCCCAATGGCCACCAATAAAGCAGGTTCCACAGGTACGTACAGAAGCAGACCCAAGGTAATGGACAACCTGCTCCACATTTCAGTTTGGTAGGTGATGGACAGTTTTCCAAATTCCTGCCTTCCCTGATATTTACCCCGGTTGACCGACATAAAAAAGTATAACGGAATCGCCACGCCAAAAACCGTGAACATCCATTGGGTCCCGGTATGGAATATTTGCTGAAGATTCGATGAAAAGCCTATGAGTATTGCCCCTACAAGTAATCCAAAGAAACCCGCATAGCGGTACATTAAATTTTGAAAAGCCTCCCATTGTCCTTCCGAAAAAAGAACGGCGAATTTGGCCGTCGCCAATTGAAAGGTCATTCCCAAAAAGGACAAGACCAATAACAAGGTTACCAACAGAGCGGCATCCGCAAAGGCTTCAGGCCCCAATAATCTGCCCAAAATCAAGTTGTACAGGTAGTTGCCCCCATTTACCAGAAGCACACTACCCATAAACAACTGTTCGGGGGAAATTCTCCTTAATGCTACCCTAAACACGGTCATGACTAAGAATGTAAGAGGTTTTTGTGTCTTTCATTACCGAGGCAATGCGATTGTTTTCCATACCTATGATAACAAGCACCTTGTTATTCCGAACGGCATCCAAATACATTTGTTCCAATGAGAAGGCGCTGCCTTCATCCATATAGGTCACCTTTTCTATATTCAACAAGAGGTGATCCACTCCGGTCAAAAATGATTTGAGATGTCTTTTAAGTGATTTTGTGTTTTGTGCGGTAAGTTGTCCCGCTACTTTCAACATGCGCGGTCCGTGGTTGATCTGTAATGCCATAATCTTCGATTTTTAGGTTACAATTTATTTTTCTTATGTCCCAAATATCCTTTAGACCGGCGTTTTAAAATCTTGTTTTAAGGTGGATGGAAGTTTACTGTAGGTGAATGGCACGTATCACACTTCCGGGGTGGAAATGCCTGTTTTACCTTTACTAAAGCTTAACCATACTCATAAATGCATTGCTATTTCGTGATGTATTTAGCGTAATAATCTTACTTGACCATGAAACTTAACCGTTTTCACCTTCTATCATTAGTATTGCTTGGTTTCTTTTTTGCAACGGCACAAAATCCCATGAAAAAAGGGTTTCTGTTTTTGGAATCCGGACGGTTTTCGGATGCCGAACTATTTTTCAAATCCTATTTGGACACGGACCCTAGTAACAAGACGGCACAAATCTGTTATGGAAGGGCCGTAGGATTGAACGGGAGACCCCAAAAAGCAAATGTCCTTTTCGCTGAACTATTGCAAACCCACCCCAACGACCTTGAAATACGGATCAACTATAATGAGTCTTTCTTATGGAACGGGGAATACGAAATCGCTAAACCCCTATATGCCAAATTAGTGGCCGACCATCCCGGGAACTTTGGGGCCGCTTTAGGGTATGCCAATACTTTGAGCAACCTCAAAGCATATAAAGAGGCTCTGCAATGGATCGAAAAAGCATTGGAAATACGGCCCGGCAATCAAAATGCCAGACTTTCCAGAAAATACATAAGATTGGGATACGCCAACCAGTTTGTAAACAAACAGGATTATACAAAGGGAAAAGCGTTATTGGACGCTATTTTTATCGATTTCCCCAATGATAAAGATGTCTTGTTGAATCTTGCCAATCTGTATTTGATCTCCAAGGCGGTGGACAGCGCAAAAATCACCTACCGGCGGTATGCTGTTTCGTCCAAAGATTCCATCACCGCATTGCAGGGAATGGCTTTGGCGGAACATATTGGCAAAAAGGACAAAAGAGCCCTTGCCATAGCTATCATGGCCAGGAATAAAGCAGCGAAATCCAATGACCCCCAACTGGTAGAACGTACTTATGACCGTTATGTACAGGCTCTGATCTGGAATCGCAAGTTTAAAACCGCAAAGCAACAGATCGATAGTTTGCTTAGGGTATTTCCTTATAAAAATTGGGTACTTGCGTTAAAGGCCACTTTAGGATCATATACTTCCGACACAAAAATGAGCCTTAAAAACTATGATGCCATCCTGGCCCGGGATAGCACCTCTTTTGATGGAAATCTGGGCAGGGCCAATGCGCTATTTGCCACCGGTCGAATAAATGAAGCTTATACCGCGGTATTCAAAACCTTGGAAAGTTATGGGAACCAAAAAGATGCCATTGGTCTTATTGAAAAACTGAATGCCCGACACACCCCGACTATCGAAGAGCATGCCTCCTGCACTGTTGATAATGGCAACAACCTTGCTTTTTATACCAGAACCCATATAGAAGTGCCTTTTACCACAAAGTTCAGCACTACCTTTTCGTATGTATACCGTACTACGGAAAATACGGTCAGCCGAAACAAGGCCAACTCGCACGTATTCCTGATCGGGGCAGCATACAAGCTATTACCCAAGACCCTTTTAAAAGGTATTCTTGGGTTAAACAATTCCCGATTTATGGAAGATGCCTATACACAGGCTATTTTGGAGACCAAGTTGCTATGGCAGCCCCTTAAACTTCAGAACATGGAGTTGGGCTACCAACGTGAGGTTCAGAATTTTAATGCGGCCCTGATCGAGCGTGAAATCGTGATGAACCATTACGGACTCAATTACCATCTGGGTACTAATTTTAATCTAGGTTGGTACACGCAACTACGGCATACCCAACAAAGTGATGCCAATACACGCAATCTTTTATTCACCTCCTTGTATTACACGCTATTGCGGAAACCGGCCTTTAAAATGGGGTTTAATTATCAGTATATTGCTTTTAAGGATCAGGTACCCCACATTTATTTTAGCCCGGACCATTATGAGGCAGTAGAAGTATTTGCCGATATACGTGGTAGGGTTTCGGAAAAAACCAGGTATAGGGCCAGTGTTGCAACAGGTTTTCAAAAAGTGGAAGAAAATCCCAACACGGCCATCTTTAGGGCAGAGGCAGGTATACAACACCAATTCTCCAAGCGGTTAAGCGGAAACCTCTATGGAAAGTACAGTAATATTGCATCCTCCACCGCTACGGGTTTTGAATTTACCGAACTTGGCTTTAAACTAAAATGGAGGTTGACCCAAAAACCTTTGTTTTATAAAAATTTAGTTGAATAACCGTTTACCTAATAAGTTATCCAGATGTCCGCCCAACCCTTCATTTATAAACCATTGTTCTACACAGTTTTACTTGTGTTTTATTGTAACCCAAGACTTATCAAATCCGATAGCGTTCAAAATCTTTTCTTTATCTAAAACTTCGGGCCGTTTGATTTTCAAAATCAACGTTTGTTCTGGCACTTTTTCGATAATCGTGAATTGTGAGCCGTGAGGTTGCCACACAAATTGTTTGTCCTTTGTGCCTTTTACAAATCCCTCTAAATTTCCTCGTGGGTTCCACACAAAGTCGAAAAGCTCCGTATCGTATCGAATAGTATCAAATTCAAATACTGCAACTTGAGAAAGGTCATTGGATTTTACCAAAACAACAGTTCGTAAGTGTTTAAATTTTTCTCGAATTGCAGAAACTCTCTCGTTCCAAATTTCTAAAACCTGTTCACCAATCAAATTCGGATCAGCTGTTGTGTCGATTGTTCCGCCATAAGAATATACTGGCGAATTACGACCTGATATTAATCTTACTTGTTTTAGGTTTGTAAAATCCTTAATTCCAGATTTTACTGTTTTCGCTCCCCAAGCTGTATTTCCCATTACTACATCGTCAAGCCCAACATTTGATGGTTTCCATTCTGCTCCGATACAAAGCGCAAAAATCTGTTCCCATTCATTGCCTTGCAAATCTGCTCGACCTTTGCTTGCTAAAAGATAAACGATTTCTTGTCCAAGAATATAAGGAAATTCTGAATTGAATTGATTTAACGGATAAGCCGAAACAGACTTGTTTACAGTTCTTAATCTTGGTGATTTACGTTTTGCCATTAACTCGGATTATATTGTAAATCATATTCTCTCAAAACTGTAGCCTGGTCTAAACTTGTAGCTATATAAGGCAAAAACTTTTCTACAACTGCTTTAATCATATTAACCGGGACAGCATTTCCTGCTTGTTTCTTTGCTTGTGCATCACTTACTACAATCTTGTACCAATCAGGAAAACCTTGTAATCTGAACATTTCTCGTGGTGTCAACCTTCGTTCGCCATTAACCAAAAGATAGTTGTGAGATGCCCCTGAACGAAGTGCACAAGAATAAGGATAAGAACAAATATTACCCGATTTGTTCTCATGCCAAATCGAAGGATAAAATGATGATTGGTGTTTATCTTTTCTTTTCTGTTTTATATATTCAGAAGCAAAATATTTCTCGTCAACTTTATTTTCTAAAATTTCTGTAAGTGCTTTATAAGGCTTTTCAGGACTTGGGAAAGTGAACATAATTGACTCACGATGTCCAATAATTACAACCCGTTCGCGCTTTTGTGGCAATCCATAATCCAATGCGTTTAAAACGCTATATTGAATGTGATAACCCAAATCTTTTAGTGACTGAACTATTACTTTCAAAGTTTTTCCTTTGTCATGTCCAACAAGCTGTTTTACATTTTCTAAAATGAATGCTTTTGGTTGCTTCTCTTTAAGTATACGCGCAATGTCGAAAAACAAAGTTCCTCGAATATCACTTAACCCTTTCATTTGTCCAATGATGCTGAAAGGTTGACAAGGAAATCCAGCAAAAAGTATATCGTGGTCAGGTATTTTTTTTTCGTCAATTTGTGTAATGTCGCCAAAAGGTTTTTCGCCGAAATTGGCCTCGTAACTTTCTTGGGCATATTTGTCAATATCTGATGAAAGTACACATTCAGGCTGAACGTCATTTTCTTCACAAGCCTCTTCAAAAGCTACTCGGAAACCACCAATTCCGCAAAAAAGATCGATAAATTTCAGTTTTTCTCTATACATATCGTAAAGTTAATTATCTATTCCATGAACTTGTCGAAATTCCAAGATTTTAATCAACAGCCGAATGTTAATCAAAATTGCGTAGAACAATTATATATAGTCAATAACCATATCCCACTTATAAGCTTAAAACAAAAATAAGGACAACCCTATACTCACATAAGATTATCCTTAACAAAAAAACATTTCTTATTTAATTCTTAATCAACTTTCCATAGTAGGTTTTCCCGTTCCGTGCATCCCATAAAGTATAGATATAGATGCCCCTGGACAAGTGCTGCACCCTTAATTGTATAGATCTATTATCAGTCAGGGTAGATAAGGTGTCTTGGTACACTATTCGCCCGGCCATGTTGGTCAATATTGTTTTTACGTTGGGGGTGGCTTCCGGGAACGTAATTGTGGCATATTCCACAAAGGGGTTGGGATAGCCCATTATTTTTAAAGGTTCTTCAACGGTCCCTTGTGGTGTACTTTGTACAACTTCGCCCATTTCAAGTGCTTCCCAAACCACATCCCCGATCTTGGGCACTTCCTCCCGGGTATCGTTTGTTAAGGCCACCTGGAATATTTCTAGGTTGAAAGGTGTATAATTCGCATAATCGCCCTGTACGGAAAACACAATGGTTTTTAACCGGGTAAAGTCCATAGGTCTGTCTTCATGGTTTTTAAAATCCTTAAAAGGAATATGCTGCAAACTACCTTCGGTTTCGGGATCCAGGACATAGCGTAAACGTTCTTCCCAACGATCCGTGGCATCGGTCACCAAACTCACCTCAAAGGGAACATCGCTTTTGATCTTCAACTGGAGGTTTTTATAACCCTCACTATTCAGTTGCAAGTCCCCGGCCATAAGGTTCCGGAAAATATTAATGGTTTCCCTTACTTCGCCCCTGGCCACAATACCACGTTCTACCCTATGCCCAGAAATTGAGGTCTCATTTTCCTCTTGTGCGATTACGGTAAAATCCGCAACGGCATCGACAGCTTTATTAAAATCCACGCCCCAGGGGCCGTCGGCCAAGTACATGGTATCAAACTGATACGAATTCTCGGCCAGAATGGAAATCCCGATATCAAACAAATAGCCGGTATCCACCGTTACCTCTTCTTCCCAGGCTCCGTTTAGGGCTATGGTTTTGTTCCAATTGGTAAGCTTGTCCTGTTCCGTGGCCTTGTAATTACCATCTATATTCAACCACCCGGCCCTGACCTTGTTTACAATATTCAGGTGCAATTTTCCTTGTTTGTAATAACCACTTTTGATAAAAACCGTGGGTAAAATATTTTCGGCCTTATAATCGTTCAGTTCCTTTTTTTCAGCCAGTGACGTCAATATATGATTGACCAAAGTGGTCACTTGTCCCATAGTACTGCCCCATACCTGAAAGTTAGTATAATCCCCTATTGGGTATTCGTCCAAATTCCAAAGGCTGAATACCCGTTGGGAACGCCCCTCATCCTTTACCGAAAAGGTCAACGCATATTCCAGGGCCCCATTGGCCCTTTGCAATTGAGTATAGACCAATTTATACCCTTGTAGGGCAACGGTACGCACATCCAGCAATTGGGCATTGTTGAGACGATCGCAAATGGTCTTGGTATGATTGTATACCCCTCCTTTGGTCTCGACCGCCAAGGCAGCGGAAACACGGTTTTCCCCTTCATAATAATCAATGGAAAAGACATTTTCGGCATTGGTAATGGCCAAAAGATCTTCTGGACTGGAAACATAGGTGGTTTCGGTACCGAACATCCCCGTCTCCGGGAACAGGGCAGTTAAATTCCCTGATTTCGCATTCAGGGACTTATAGGTTTTCCTGTTATATTTTTGCTGTCTTTTTTGAGTGTTCTTAAAGGTGTTGGACTTATTGCGGTCAAAGTTTCTTTTGGCGATAAGACGTGCCAAATCACCATTGCTCTCCAAACCACCGTCATTACCGGAACTCACATCGGCATGGTCGGTAATGGTATTGTAATTGGTAACTTTAATCGCCGTATATGGATTGGCCGTTATATAAAACAGGGCATCGTTAAAGTCATTATCGCAATTGCTATAATCCCTTCTAATATCCTCAAACCCCAAAACGATCCGTTCATTGTCCGGGTCGCTTAAAAGTACATTGTGAAAGCGCAGGTTTTCATCGGCCTCCGGGTTATAATCGGGATTTGAAAACAACTGCCATAAACCGGGGGTTACCTTATTTTTCCAGCCATTGGCCAAAAGTACCCATCCTATGCCCGTACCGGCCGAAAATTGCCCTATTCTTACTTTATTCCCTACTTCCAGACCACCACCACTTCCCAATGCCGAAACATTTGGGAATACAATGGTTATGTCTTCCGGATCCGGGGTAGTTGGAGGGGCTTCGCTGCTATCATAGGTATAAAAGCCCAACACATTTTTATAGCCGGCACCCTCTCCCACAAAGGTTACCCATACCTCGGCCACATCCTCAAGAATAATATCGGTATCATAGCCCGATGAAATGTACTGCGGATTGTATTGTGGTACAGGAAATCCCTCGGGCAGGGCATCGCTTATCATTTGTAGTGTTTCCTGGGAAATTACATCGGACTCCACCAGGTATTCGGGAGTACCGTCTGAAGTATAGGTCCCCAGGTAATTATAGTCCTGGGCAGAACCCAATAGCACGGATATCATTGTTGAAAGCACAAGTAGTAATCGTTTCATGGTTTGTAGGTTTACGTTTATGGGGCAAATATCCAAACTTGTCCATTGAAGCAACGGCCCCGTTCGGTGAATGGAAAAATGGTATAGACGGATGGAACAACTATCAAGCCAAAAGATTTGATCAACCGATAATCCTCCATAAAAAAAGCACCCGATCGGGTGCTTTTAAACAATTTTCAGATTAAATTAAATTATTCCTGTCAATGCCAGTGATGTACAAATCACGACCGTGGATATTACACTCATTAATCCCGTCACCAAAGCTCTCAAAGCATACTGTAAAATAAAATCCGCTTTCATATTATTATATTTTAGATTAAACTTCTTTTGATATATAACCTAAAAGTACCTGTTCCCTGTGGCAAAAAGGGGGGTGGTTTCGGTAGATGGCCGTTTACCGTAGGCGGATCGTTCTATAGTATAGGGGAAGGAATTACAGCAGGTTTAACCTACGCATGAGTTCCGGCCTGTTTGAGCGGCTAATAGGTATTACACTTTTTTCGATCAACACACTATTATCTTCTATATCAATGATTTTGGTGAAATTAATGATATAGGAACGATGAATCTGTAAAAAGGTTCTCTCCGGTAGTTTTTCCTTTATTTTCTTTAACGTGGTATGCACACGATACGATTCTTTTTCGGTTTTTATATCTATATAATCGCCTTTAGCCTCGATAACCAAGATTTCCTTGAACTTTAATTTGATCAGGCGTCTATCTATATTTATGTACAGATCTTCCCCCAGGTCAGAAGTTCCTTCTGCCGTGGCGGCCTTGGGCCGTTTCGCCAATGCGTTCTGAATTTTCTGCATTGAAATCTCAAAGCGCTCAGAAGTTATAGGTTTTACCAAATAATCTACAATGGCCTCATATTGATAGGCTTCAATGGCAAAATTGGTATCGGAAGTAGTCAAAACGATCCGTGGGGGATCCTTTAAGGTCTGTACAAAATCAACACCGCTAAAACCGGGCATATGAATATCCAGAAAAACGATATCGATAGCCTGTTGATTCAGAAATTTTATGGCATCAATGGCATTGTCGAACTCTTCGATAACATCCAGTTCCGGCACCTTGGAACATAATTGCCTTACGATCGCCCTTGCGGCAGCCTCATCGTCTATGATAATACAGTTCATATCAAATGGTTTTTAGGTAGGTTTCTATTGTTTTTAATATTGTTCTAAAATCCATATCCATTTCAATGTTTCCCGTACATAATCGTTCTTCATAAAGAACCGCAAACCTATAGGCACCTTCCATACCCAAAATGTTGAATTTATGCTTTAGTTTATGTACAATTTCAGATGCTTCCCGGAGCTGTTCCCCTTCTATATGATCAAGGTATGTATTCCTTTCTATGGGAAATTCCTCTTTAATAAGGGCAATAAACTCATTTTCAAAGTCAATGTCATCGCCCGCCAGCTTTTTTACATAATTCAGGTTAGGTTGCTCTTTCATCTTATTTTTTTAAGGTAAAATAAAAGGTGGTTCCTTTTTCTATCGTACTTTCCAACCAAATTTGCCCTTCATAAAGATCAATGATTTTTTTAACGATGGAAAGGCCGATTCCTGTTGAGCGTTCACCGTTACCCATAGACTGAAAGATCTCGAATATTTTTTCATGATATTCTTTGGGTATACCCACACCATTGTCTTCTATAGCAAACTGCCAATGGTCATCACACTCCAATGCGTTTATCTGGACAAGACCTTTTTCCTTTTCTATATTGACTACGGCATTTGCGATCAGATTCTGAAACAATTGATGGATCTTGGTCTTATCCACATTGATTACGGGCAGGGTGTTCATAATGACCACATCAACATTTTCCGGAATAAAAATAATCTCACGTATTTCATTTATGACTTCGTTCAAATCGACCGCCGAATTTTCCAAATGGTCACTATTGATGCTTGAATATTTTAATATGCCATCAATAAGCTTGTCCATTCCCGCTATTTTTTCCTGCATCAGTTGCAGATTAAACACCCCATTTCCATCCAACACATCCTTATAATCCTCGGTTAGCCATGTAGCCAGGGCGTTAATACTCCGTAAGGGGGATTTTAAATCATGCGAAACGATATGGGCATATTCCTGTAACCCTTGATTGCTCGCCTCCAGCTCTTTCATCAAATGTTCTTTTTGCAGTTCCAGATTTCGCTGATCGGTAATATCCTCTATAAGGGCCACCTGATAATCTATCCTGCCTTCCAAGTCCCTCACGGCACTTACATTGGTCTTTGCCAAAAGAAACGAACCATCTTTTTTAATATATTTTTTATTAATAACAAAGTTGTTGATTTCCCCGGTGTCCATTTGTTCCATAAGTCCCTTGGACAGGGGAACATCTTCCGGGCTGGAAATATCCTTCACATGAAATTTCTTTATTTCCGAACGGTCGTATCCCAAAAGTTCGGCAAAGGCCTTATTGGCTTTTACAATAGTACCATCTACGGTTAGGACAATTCCCAACGGGGAATTTTCCACAATAATATCCAGCTGGGTCTTTTGGTCGGCCAACAATTTCTTTACCTCGTTATCCCTGGTAATATCG
The DNA here is from genome assembly GCF_047345125.1 of Maribacter spongiae. NCBI lineage: Bacteria > Pseudomonadati > Bacteroidota > Flavobacteriia > Flavobacteriales > Flavobacteriaceae > Maribacter > Maribacter spongiae. Next base: position 248,339 of record NZ_JBLFEQ010000004.1, read on the forward strand.
CGTATGATTCCTTGTGCCGCTATCGGTTTTCTCTCCTTGTCATATATTAAGCTACTATTGATCTGCACATATTTTTCGGATCCATCCTTAACAATAATCCTGGCCGTGTAGTTTTTTAGAATGCCGACCTCAATCAATGTTTTAAAAGAAGTAGTTGTATACTGCAGATAATCTTCGTGTACCAACTTGGCCAGGTTTATCGCCTCTTTGGTATGGTCATACCCTAAAAATTCCTTTGCGGAACTGTTCATGTTAATTACATTGAATTTAAGGTCCATGACCACATAAGGGTCAATAATGTTTATGAAGACCCCATCCAGTTCAGAGGCTTTCTTGCTCAATAAACTTTCCAGCTTGCTATTGGCCTGTTTAAGGTGCCGGGTAACATCATAGAGTTCCTTGGACTTGCTTTCCAGAATCCTTTCCGCCTGAATACGTGCTTTTTTTTGCCTGTCCAGTGCTTTTTTAAGAAGTATAACTTCTTTGTTATCCATTCTGGGTAATATCAAATTTTACTTCGGTACCGTCCTCTTTTATAAGTTCATAGGTAATATTGGCGCTACCGTTAAAATGTTCGAACGTTTTTTCCATAAGTCCATGGGCCAATCTGTACAATCCCCTTGAAGAGGAGTAAATCATTGAAATTGAGGTATCGGTCTTATCCAAGATTTTAAAAGTGGGCAATTCCGCATCCGGATATAACTTCTTTACGTGTACATGGATATGATCTTCAATGGAATATAATAGCCCCAAAGGGGAATTATAACTCTTTATTACCTCCGGATGGGCTTTTCCTAAACTGGTAAAAAGATAAAGTCCAAAGGTATAGATCAAATCATCGACGGGTAAATTCACCTCTCCACTAAGCCCTGTCAACAAACCTACCATCTCATTGAAATCATAGGTTCCCACCGAGGTATAAATTCCATCAGAAGGCAAATCCGTTTTTTCAATGATATTGTCCACGGTCTCCAGGCCAAATTTGACCTCGACCATTTCCAAGAACTCCGTAAATACAATTCCTTTCATATGCGATATGATTACGGATTAAAAGTAAGAAAAGTAATACGAAGACTATACTATTTGTTGTGAAATGTGCTTTTTTGTTAGGCTTTTACCAATTCATTGATGTCCCAATAGGCCAGAACCTTTTGCAATTTAGATTCGTAGTCTTCGTATTTAAGTGGTTTAATGATGTATCCCGCAATACCAATTCTATAGCATTCCAATAAATCGGCCCTGTTTTCCGATGTTGTCAAGATAATGGTAGGAAGGTATTTTAACTTATCGTCTTCTTTAAGGACTCGAAGGAACTCAATACCGTTCATTCTTGGCATATTCAGATCCAATAAAATAATCCCGGGTAATTCCGCGTCCGATTTTAAAATCTTTAAGGCTTCCTCTCCATTTCTTGCCTCGATAATAGTATGCTTCAATTGGAATTTTGAAACCGTTCTTTGAAGTTTCATGGTTTCAATAGTGTCATCTTCAATAAATAGAATGTTCATGAGATCGATGCCTTTAAGAGCTTCAAATATGCCCAATAAAGTTGTAATTTACGGATTAGAATAGGTGAATAAAAAAAAAGTGTCGCCGAATGGAAAATAAATGTAGACAAACCGATTATTCCACGATCTCCATTTTCTTCAATAAGAATGACGCATTCATGTTTTGGCAAATACCTTTTTTGAATTTATAATCAAAATGTAATTCGTTGTTAATGATTTCGGCATCAAAGTAAAAATTTTCTACCTGTGGCATTTCTTGGGCAACATCGCAAAGACTCAGATCATGGGTAGCAATAATCCCGGTTGAATTAGACCCTACCAAGCGTTCTACAAACTTTCGGGATCCCTTGGCCTTGTCCGTACTGTTCGTCCCCTTTAGGATTTCGTCCAAAACAATAAAATAACGGTCATCTTGAATCTCATCTACGATGAACTTCAATCGCTTCAATTCGGAAAAGAAATACGATTCGTCATCGGTCAGCGAATCGGACGTACGCATACTGGTAATCAGCTTGATCGGCACATATTCGGTCCGGAAAGCACATACGGGAAGTCCGGTATTGGCCATTACAATGTGCAGGGAAACGGTTCTTAAAAAGGTACTTTTCCCGGCCATATTGGCTCCGGTGACTATCAAGAACTGTTCCTTACCTATCTCAAAATCGTTAAGAATACTTTTCTCCGGATTTAAAAGGGGATGGCCCGCCCTTTCGGATTTCAAAATTTTAGGACCATCGACCAAAACGGGATAAGTAAATTGAGGATGGTTAAAGGCAAAATTCCCTAAACTGTTATAGGCATCAAAAAAGGCGATGACCTCAAACCAATCCGCTACCTTGTTGCCCCATTTTTGTATCCATTTTTCGATCTTAACGCATTGCTGTAAATCCCATAATAGGAATCCATTCCCTACAATTCCGAAAAGCATGTTGTTTCGTTGATCGAGCGCATTTAGAATCTTGGAAAATTCAGATAGCTTTTTTGAAGTCTTTGCAACGTCGTTTATAACAATAGATTGTTGCTGCTTTAACCATGGTGATTTAAAATTGGTGTTCTCCAACTCCAAGATCAACCTGTAGTACTGTTGAAAGGTACTTTGCACTTTAGAGGTATGGGCCGATAATTTATTGATCCTTTTTAGGTAAGTCCCCGTAATCCCCAATCCAACAAACAACCATAGAACAACTCCCCACCCGTTAAGGATATCCATAAAATACAGCCCAAAATTTAACACGGACACAAACGAGAATAGCATGGGCAGTACTTGCATGTATTTTGGAACAAAACCTTTATATGCATTTAACCAATTTACGATAATGGTATAAGACACCTCTGTTTTGACCAATGTAGCAATGGCCGAGAAGTTTTGACGCCATTCGGGCATTTGGCCCAATTCTTTTATCGCTTCCTGTTTTAGGGGAATATTCTCAATGGCGTTTTCCAAAAGTAGGGATGAAAAGACCTCGCTCCCCTGTCTTAGGGCCGTCCTGTTTGCATATTGATAAAAAGAACCTCGCCCGAACAAGTCTATATCCTGACTAAAACAATGCTCCGGATTTTTGAACTCATTGCCATTCGGCAAATGATGGAAATTTCGCCCCAGGACTTCCAATTCCGTTTCATTGATTTTTATAAGCGACCGGAGCTTTGCTTTTTTGTATTGCAAACCTGAATGCCTAGAAACCAAATAAAGGAATAACGCAATGGTAAAGATTATAATTCCCGCAACTATTTTGGTGTTGTCATAAAAGAGGTATATGCCTAGGGCCGCTGTTAAAAAAATGCCCAGTCTAAGCATACTGGAACTAAATAATTGTTTCTTTACCCCAGCCAGCAAGGCCGTATTTTTCTTGATCTGGTCTTTATAAAAGGAAACTAATTCCTGCATCTGTAAAACGTGCATTTTTGATACTGCCCGATGGCTCTCGGAAAATTAAGTATTGATTGGGGCGTAAAGATATGGATTCGATCCTTAGGGAAGCGCATCGAACGCCGACTTCATTTTCTTGGTGAATTTTGAAACGATCAAATCATAGGAGTGATCAACCAACTCACAAATAAGTTTGGGAGGGACGCCCTCAAGATAAACGGTGTTCCAATGTACCTTGCTCATATGGTAACCGGGGATTATTGAACCGTCATACGTTTCACGTAGCTCAATGGCCCTTTCCGGATCACACTTTAAATTCACTTGTGGAGGCATTCTTTCCAGTGCGGACAAAGCGAACATTTTTCCCATAACTTTAAACACTAAAGTCTGTTCATCAAAAGGAAACTCCTCCGTTACGCTTTTTTTTGCAATACAATATTCCCTGAATGCTTCAATGTTCATAGACCCAGTGCTTAAACCCTCTTTTTATACAAGGGAAACTTTTAGTTAATTCCTTTTGAATCATAAACGATAACCTTTGTCCATAAATGGCTCGATTCCTCTATAAACAATTTATGAGGTGCTTCATCCTGATAATTTTGTTGTGCTTCTGCCGATTCAAAAGTAACGATCAATGAATAGGTAAAGGAACCGTCTACGACATCCCTGTTCGCCTTTGGAGGAACTCCTATAAAATTGGTCTTGGCGTAAGCGGAATTGTCCAGGAATTTTTTTAGCGATTTTTCAAATGCCATTCGGTCTTGGGTATTGTCCGGGTCTTTTAACCAAAAATAGACGGTATGGGCAAAATTAGAATCAAATTGTTGCATAGGTTGTTCAGTTTGGGCAAACCCCGTTAACGTAAGGGTCAAAAATAATAAAATTGGAATTATTCTCATTTTTCAAATTTATTTTAAAAACGCTCCTTATCCCTTTGGTTATCGAGACTCTAAAGCAATGTTTGTTCTTTTGCTACTCTTCCAACAGTTCTTTTTTTTCTTCAGGAATCTTTAATGCCGAATAATCCAATTTCCAACCGATGGTCTCCACAATTTTTTCAATAAGCAATACCGTTTGCCAAGCTTCTTTTTTGGCCGTTTCCATTAATCCACTTTCGGGAATTTTTTCCCTGATATGTTTTTTGGCCTCTTGGTTCAGGCTTGTTAAATCGGCCGGCGTAAAGGTATTGAACATTCCATTTTTAATGTCGTAAAAATCCAGTTCGGGTTCAATGGAAAGAACTTCGGGCCGTGGAAAATTTGTGAGTACGATTTTCTTTTTCCCCTCATCGGCATGCATGAAGATCTTTTTTAGGTCATAGCCAATTTGTGCCTTGGCCTTTATAACGATCAGGGCCTTCTTTTTACTGCTCACCAGGCTCATAAAGCGTTCTTTGGTGTTTTCATATTTATAGATTTCGGCAAAATCGCCCTCAACGGAAATCAGCTTACATACGCTCTTGATCTTCTCCAATAATACCGTGGATTGATGTGTGGTCAACTCCTTATTTTTCTTTTTTCTAAAAAAAGAAAAAAACCAGTACATGAGTATCGCACCTAAAACAAGGCCCAGAAAAATCTCTAAAATATTATCCATTCCCCTTGCCTATTTCACCCAAATGAGTGTATTTGAAACCTTTATCATATTTAAGTCCATAGCCAAATATCCTATCCATGGCAGCATGCGAAAACAGTATAATACCGACCAACTGAATTATCGGCAGGGAAAGGTACATCCCCAAAAAATAAATTGCGATAGCCAGCCCTCTATGATGAAATGCATTGTACACAATAGCACCTGTGCGATTACCAAAAACATATCCTATCATACCGATATCCGGTGCTAAGATCAGCAACAAAAACCACCACCACGGATACCCTAAAAGTCCGAACATGAAAATTCCGAGAACAAACAGGGCTACTTCTTCCAGTTTTATAAGGTTCTTCATGGTATTTTTATTTTATAGAGTACGGGCCTACTGGGGCTGGCATCGTTTTCAAAAGGAGCTACCTGTAAATTTAAAAAATAAAGGCCGTCCATAATGGTATTCGGAACATATATAAATTCCGTGATCATGGCTTTATAACGGATTTCCCCCTCCAAATTCCAGAAAGCTTTATGGGCCAAAAGCGCCCCTTCATCCTTTTCTTTATCCACCGAAGGAAGATCGATCAACAGTTGCCGTACACCGATATCCCTTAAATATGAGGCGGCTTCCTCTAAAAGATAAGGTGGGTTCGTATGCGAATGGCACCGTGTTATTTTAGCATCGGTATTGGGCAATGTACGTATAACAATGGCATCACAAGGGGTATGCCGTAATGCGTTTTCCAATTGTTTTTTGGAAATAACGAAATCTGTGCCCACTTTTCCAGGAGCAACGGTAATCAACTCGGCCAAAAAGAAATACCGATTTAAATTCTTATTGACCGAATGAAAATCCCCGGTAATATGTCCCACACACTCCGTATGTGTACCATGGGCATGGGGGCTGAACCATATATTATTAAAATTAACTGCCGCCCCTTTAGAGACCGCCCCCACAAATTCCCCTTCCCGATGTGGTGCTATTTTAGGATGGTCCATATACCAAGCACTTACATTGGACGCATCGCCTCGTAACGAAATGGAAATATCCAAGGGTTTGGACAGATCTACCTCATATTCTTTTTTGTTATGTTCAATCCTGGTTTTCATACGGAACTTGTTTCAATATCCGGGCAAAGCATCATTCAAATCTAACAAATCTGGATTCACTTTCTGAACTCTTTTTGATAAAAGCCATTTTCAATCTTTTTTCCAAACGTTATCCGGTGTTCTTTTGAAAATAATCCCTGTTTCTTAAATTCTTCATAGGATTCTAATCCTTGTCCGAGTTCAGGAAAAACAGATCTGCGGCAATCCCATCGGCCAAAAACTTTCCTTTTTTGGTGACCAACAGGGTATCTCCGTTCCAATGCAACAGATGTTCCTCTACATGCTTTTTCGATCGGTGCATTAGATATTCCTTATATGCTTCTCCATAGTTGGATGCAATTTTTGATAGGGAAACACCCCAAACAGTTCTAAGGCCTGTCATTACATATTCGTTATACTTATCCGTTGTAGAAAGTATTTCGGCCTCCATAGGCAGTTCCCCTTTCTCAATAGATTTGATATATTTTATGTTGTTATTGATGTTCCAGGCCCGTTGTTCCCCATTATAAGAATGTGCCGAGGGGCCAATACCTAAATACTTTTTTTGCTGCCAATAGGCCGTATTGTTTTTTGAAAAATAACCAGGTTTTCCAAAATTGGAAATCTCATAGCTTTCGTATCCGGCGGCTTCCATTTTATCTAAAAGAACATTAAAATGTTCCTGGGCCACCTCATCTTCAATAGGTATTACAATTCCCTTTTCCACAAATCTGGCCAAGGCCGTTTTTGGTTCCACGGTAAGCGCATAACTTGAAATATGGGGAATATTGAACGAAAGTGTTCTATTGATGTTCTCTTCCCACCTTTCTTTGGTCATATTGGGCATGCCATATATTAAATCGACGGAAATATTATCAAAATGGCGAATCGCAAGTTCAATACACTCCGCTGCTTCGGTTGCATTATGCGCACGATTCATCAGTCTTAAATCGTCTTCAAAAAACGATTGTACACCAATGCTTAAACGATTTATCGGGCTTTTGGCCAACTGAAGTATTTTTTCTTCGGACAGATCGTCTGGATTGGCTTCCAATGTAATCTCCGGGTTTTCGATTACTTGATAATTTGAATAGACCGAATCCAGAATTCTCAGAATTTCATCGGTATCCAACATGGAAGGGGTTCCCCCGCCAAAATAAATAGTTTCGACTTTTATATTCTTAAATTCACTTTTCCTAAGCTCCAACTCCTTACATAAGGCCCCGATCATAGCTTCTTTCTTTCCCATACTGGTCGAAAAATGAAAATCACAATAATGACAGGCCTGTTTGCAAAAGGGAATGTGGATGTAGATTCCGCTCATAATTCGGTGTTCATTTGGCAGTCACAGTTAGCAGTCACCCAGCACTGAACTTATCAACCTTTTTACTATTCCTTAATAATTCATCAAAAGCTTTATGATCGATATATTCACAAGCAAACAATCTCAGAACCGAATAAATACTATCTTCACTGCCAACCGCAACTGTCCTCTGCATACTATTCATTTACCTACTTTTTTAGGGTTATTTTTCACATAGGAAGCCCATCCCGTATAACTCTTGCCTACCTCTACCCTGCCTTCATTGTAAAAATGACAAACGGCAGCGGCCAGACCGTCCGTACTATCCAAATTTTTAGGTAAAGTCTTTAACCCCAAAAGCCCCTGGAGCATTTTTGCCACTTGTTCCTTACTGGCATTTCCATTGCCCGTTATGGCCATCTTTATTTTTTTGGGAAGGTATTCCGTAATGGGAATTTGTCTTGAAAGTCCCGCTGCCATAGCTACACCCTGTGCCCTACCCAATTTCAACATGGACTGTACATTTTTACCAAAAAAAGGAGCTTCAATGGCAATCTCATCGGGGTGATAGGAATCGATCAGTTCAATAGTGCGCTCAAAAATGAGTTTGAGCTTCGTATAGGGATCATTGTATTTTTTAAGGAGCAATTCGTTCATTTGAATGAATTCCATCTTTTTGTTGACCACTTTTATGATGCCAAAACCCATTACCGTAGTACCGGGATCGATTCCCAATATAATTTTTTCTTTGGCCAATTTACTTTCTCCTATTTAGTTTTATGGGAATACTGAATTTTGTACTTACCGGAATCCCCCTTTTTATCGCAGGTGCAATAGTAGGTAAGTTTTTTAAACTTTGTGAAATAATACCGTCAAACTCCGGCATCTGTTTTATAACGGACGGATCTTTTTCTATACGCTTAATGATTATTCTTCCTTTGGAATTTACCACAAAAATAACATTGACTTTCGGATCTGTATCTGCATCTATGGTAAATTCGAACTCCTTTAGGGTATTTTTAAAATGGGACGTCAACTTACTTTCAAAACAGCTACGCTGTTCCTCTTTTACAGCAGACTCGTCACAATCGTAAAAGAGCGGATAGGCATCTACGGTATTCCAATCTATTTGCTCCAATTCCGAAGCGATGATTTTTTGCGTTCGTTCCTCTTTGGGTTCAAAGTAATTGCAAGAAATCAAGATCCCAAAAACCAACATGACCAAAAACCGTTTCATTCTGCCAAAACTATAACGGAAATTACGATTTTTTAAGGACTTTATTCCTTTTCAAAATGGATTTGAGCCATTAATTCCCTAATCCGTTTTTGCACTATTCGAGAAATATAAGGCCGTTCACGACCATACCTTTTAATGAAGCTTTTGTAACACTCCAATTTCCTATCCAATGATTTGACAATTCGATCCGTAGTAGAGCAAATCTGATAATAAAGCCGGGATTCCTCAGGATTTTCTTTATGGGCCAATCTATAATACTCCAAGGATTCTTTAAAATGCTCCTTAGCTCCGAATATCTGCGCCAAACTTTCATATTCTTCGGCCAGATATGGTTTTTGGATCGCTATGGATTTTTTAATATAATAAGCGGCACTATCCAGTTCCCTACCCTTCTTAAAAACCTGCCCCAATTCATAATAAACATCCCCATTGTTTTCATCTTCATCCATCCCAATAGCAGTTTTGTAAGCTTCTTTGGACTTTTCAAATTCCCAACCCCTAAAATAGGCATAGCCTAATTTTAGATAAACGTATTTCTTTTGTTCGCCCAATTTCAAAAGTTTTTCAAAAAAGGGAATGGACTTCGTATATTCCTTATTATTAAAGTATCCCAATGCTTTAAAATTGATCAGGGAAACATCTTCTGGGTAAAATACCAACCCCATATCCGCATAATGCATAACGGAATCTTTTTCGCGTTTGATCAGGTAATATTTCGCCAATTGAAAATGACTTCTAAGATGTGTAGAATCTATTACTACCGCCTTACTATAATGAGGGATGCTTTGATCTAAACTATCCATTTTTTGCAAGGTTCGACCCAGTTGATAATGATATTCGGGGTTATTGGGGTTTTTGGCGATCAATGCCATAAATAACCCTTGCGCCTTGTTATGCTTATTAATCTTTAACAATAGTTTCCCCAACTCAAATCGAGCAATTTCCATTTGCGGGTTTTTGCCCATTACCCCCTCATATTGTAATACGGACTTCTCAAAATTACCCATGGTATTATAGGCACGGGCAATTTGTAATCCAGATTGGGTACTACCAACTTTGGCATACGTATTGATCGCCTTGATATAATTTCCAGTAGCATAGAGGCTATCGGCAATGATCAAGGTCGAATTTTGGGCTTCGGCCTTTAGATTGAACAACAAAAGAACTATAAATACTATTCGCATTGGGTATGACCTTAATTGATCTTCTTCATTTTTATCTCAACTACGCCATCTTTCCCTTTTGGGCCGTACTTTTTTATAGCTTCTTCCCCTTTTCTAACATTAATGGACTCAATATGATCGGAATCTATGGCTTCCACATCCTTTTTGGTATATTCTACGCCATTAACAAAGTATAGGGGGGCTATTCCATTTACGAAACGAATTATCATATCATTCTGCAACTCTTTACTTTCCAGCTTAAATGTTATTGGAATGGAAAAAGGAACATTTACTTTTTTTCCTTTATGTTCGCCTGGGGTCATTCTGGGCAATTTTCTGATAATACGCTCTGCTTCATCCTCCAATAATTTATCTGGACCACGTTTTTCAATATGGATTATATTGCCTTCGGCATCGATTGCAAAGATGATACTAACCTTCCCCTGTATCCCTTTTTCTTGGGCCTCCTGGGGGTATTGAAAATTTTTGGAGATGTGCTTTTGTATCATTTTTCGAAAACAGGTACGTTTATCGTCCTCATCTTCACACCCTGGAAAAATGGGAACCTGATCAACAATCGCAAAAGGAACATCTAAAAGAGAATCCCTAGTTGCACTAAAAATTTTATTATCTGTATTTTTATCGTTCTTTGTATTAGCAGTCTGTTCATTTTGGTTTTTTTCCTTTTTTTGCGCCTCTATAGATGAATAAACTAACATCATCGCTATAATAGGCATTAACAACAGGTACTTTACTCGAAGTATTTTTTTTGATTCGTTTTTTTGTAACATGACTATTCGTTTTTTTAGTAATGATTTTTTAAAAAATTGATTTACGAAAGAGATATTCCGGGTCTGAAAAATTTGGGACAACAACAGCTCATAATGCGCCTTTCTTTCCCCCACAGGTAGATGTGCATCAGCAATAAATTCGTGCAATTCGGCAACCCTGTTTTGATAGACGTATACTAGGGGATTGAACCAACCTACGATTCGCATTACCTCAAAAAACAAAAGGTCCAATGAATGCTTTTGTTTGATATGCACCAATTCATGGGATATGATGATCGGGTATTCTTTTTTGGCCACCTCTTCGCCTAAAAAAATAGATTTGAAAAAAGAAAATGCCAAACTGCTTTTCGGCACTAATACTTGGGTGAAATCCTTAAAATAGGTAATCTCCCCTTTTTTACGAAGCTGGACCAATCGCCATAGTTTAATAACAAACCAAATAAGGGCCAAAGACATCCCTCCCAAGAAAATGCTCTCTTGCCAGGTAAGTGTAAATTTTTCGGCAGTCTCTATCGATACCGCTATTTCCGATTGTTGAAAATTCCAAAGAAACTCCGGATACCCGTAAAACGTTTCCGGTATTTCCTTCCGGAGGGCCTCTATTTTTATCCATGGCAAAACCAATGACAATAAATAGGAGCCGATCAAATAAGTTCTATTCCATTGAAAGAACGTTTCCTTTTTTAGAAAGAAATCATAAACGACGAGGAACACCAACTGAAAGGCGATACATTCCAAGATATACTGTATCATTTCTTCTCTTTTTTGATTTCATTTAAAATGGATTCCAGCTCGGAAAGGCTCATATCGTTCTTTTTCATAAAAAAAGAAACCATACTCTTATAGGAACCCTGAAAATAACCCTCTACCAATTTATTGATGGATTGATAACTGTAATCGGACTTCTTCACCAACGGAAAATAGTTATATCCCTTTCCTTTTTGTTCATGGTCTACAAAACCCTTATTCTCCAATATACGGACTATAGTAGAAACGGTATTGTACGCCGGTTTTGGCTCCGGGAGTTTGTTAATAATCGCGGCCACATTGCATTTTTCCAGTTGCCATAGCACCTGCATTACTTCTTCTTCCGCTTTTGTCAATTGTTTCATGAGTACTAAATTTAATTTAACATCTTTATCATATTCTATCATTGCAAGGGCACCTAAATAAATCGGGCATCGCATCTTTGTTTCAAAATCACAATGCTAATATAACTAAAAATTTAGTTAAAACTAATTTATTAGTTAATAAATCGATTATTACCCATCGATCTAAATCAAGAACTGTAACAAAACCGTGCTATCTTCGTCACATAAAAAATATCTTGAATGGACCTTACATTGTTAATCCTCGGATTCTTTTTTATGCTTATAGGTATTCTAGGGAGTTTTTTACCGGTTCTTCCGGGACCGCCCCTTAGCTGGATCGGGCTTTTATTATTGCACTTGACCAACGCTGTTCCCATGAACCGGTGGTTTTTGGGCATTACTTTAGGGATAGCCCTGATCATATTTGCGTTGGACTATATTATTCCCGCAATCGGCACTAAAAAATTTGGAGGTACCAGGGCAGGTATGATAGGCACCACCATTGGGCTTATTATAGGGCTATTGGCACCGATTCCGGGAGGCATTATTATCGGTCCTTTTTTAGGTGCCTTTTTAGGCGAACTTTCTGCCAAGGCCGATAATAAAACGGCACTAAAGGCAGCTTTTGGCTCTTTTTTGGGTTTTCTGACAGGGACTTTTATGAAGTTCGTTGTCGCTATAATCTTTTTGGGCCTGTTTGTTTCTAAAGTATGGGAACATCGGTCCGGATTATTTCCATTTTTCAATTAAAAAACAACAATCTTCACATTGGGTTAAATTCGTTTTAAGATTTGTCCAATAGCAGGTCTACACAATTTTTTAATACGGGGTTTGCATTTTCCTTTTTCCAGATTACGGATAAAACGGCTCGTTGTGGCAACGTTTTCAACTCGATAAATTTAACCGCCATTTGAAAACCGCCCTGAAGTGCCGTTGGTACAATGGCAACGCCCATATTGTTTTCCACCAATTTAAAAATAGTCTGTGCATGAACGGATTTATGCGAAACTCTAGGCTTAAATCCCGCATCCGCACAAATACTCATAATAGTTTCATAATAATAAGGGCTGTATTCCTGATTGAAAAGGATAAATTCATTTTCGGCAAATTGATGCATTCCCGTATATTCCCGTGCATGCATGGGGTAATTTTGGGGAAGGACCAGGGAAAACGTATCCTCATAAACCGTTTTCATATATAATTCATCGGGTACCTTGGCCAAACGAACAAAGCCAATATCCAAATCATCCTTTAAAACGGCATCGACCTGATTTAAGTTGGAACGTTCTTCCAAAGATGTTTTAATTTTTGGGAAAGCATCCTTCAGTTTTAGCAATAATGAAGGAATTACATTTTGCATGGCAGAACCTAAAAACCCGATTCTTATTTCTCCCGTATCTCCCGCCCCGATCAATTGTATTTGCCTTTTAGTCTCTTTTAGCTCCCGGAATATGGATTTGGCCTGTCTTTTTAAATAATGTCCGGCAGGGGTAAGCGATACTCTTTTTTTATCCCTAACGAACAATTGTGCCTGTAACCGGTTTTCCATCTGTTTGATCTGTCTGCTCAAGCCGGGTTGTGATATATATAGTTTTTCAGCGGCCTTCCTAAAGTGTAATTCCTCAGCAACGGCCAAAAAATAGGCTAAATGTCTTACTTCTAATTGATAACTTTCAAGCATTGATTGTTCACTTTAATGGTATTGGTAATTATCAAAACTAATCAATAACTTTGATTTTCCTATAATAAAAAATATGTCCGTAACAGTATTTAATCTCGGTGAAGGTCATTTGACCGCCGGAAAGGCATTACATATAGCCAGGGGGCAACTTGTTTGTGCATTGTCAGCACCCACTCGAAAGAAAGTCAATTCCAGCGCAACCATTGTTACCGATATTGTTGCCAAAGGCGATGTGGTTTATGGCATCAATACGGGATTTGGTCCGTTATGCACAACTACGATTTCTAAAGAAGAAACCAAGATTCTCCAGCAGAATATACTTAAAAGCCACAGTGTTGGTGTAGGGGAACCGATCGCCTCTGAGCTTTCCAAGCTCATGCTTATCCTTAAGGCACATTCCCTGGCCAAGGGGTTTTCAGGCATCCGATTGGAAACCCTGGAACGTATTCTGTGGCACATACAAAACGATGCCATACCCGAAGTGCCCTCCCAGGGTTCGGTGGGTGCTTCCGGAGACCTGGCACCACTTTCGCATTTGTTCCTCCCCTTGATCGGGCTTGGAAACGTCTCCTATATGGGCAAAACGATTCCTACATCGGAACTCTTTGAAAAAACGGGGTTAAAGCCCTTGCATTTAGGCCCAAAAGAAGGTCTGGCACTTATCAATGGCACCCAGTTTATTGCCGCACATGCTGTAAAAGTCGTGGAACAACTGCATGCCGTACTATCCCAGGCAGACGTTATTGGGGCAATGATGATCGAGGGACTCCAAGGTTCCGTCAAACCTTTTTACAACGAACTCCATGCCTTACGCCCGTTCAAGGGCAATCTGCATGTAGCAAAAAGGGTGAAAAGGCTTCTCAAAGGCTCGGAGATCATGGAAGACCATATCGACTGTGAAAGAGTACAGGACCCCTATTCCTTAAGGTGTATCCCACAGGTACATGGAGCATCAAGAAACGCATGGCTGCATCTTAAGGAATTATTGGAAATAGAATTGAATTCGGTTACGGACAATCCGGTCATTATAGATAAAGACCTGACCATAAGCGGAGGTAATTTTCATGGGCAGCCTCTGGCGATGGCCTTGGATTATGCTTGTTTAGCGGCATCGGAAATTGGGAATATTTCCGACCGGAGAATTTATCTGGCCCTGGAAGGAAACAGCCCCGGAGTACCTAAATTGCTTATGAAGGATACCGGTATTAATTCGGGATATATGATCCTTCAATACACTACGGCAGCATTGGCAAGCGAAAATAAAGGGCTATGTTTTCCGTCCAGTGCAGATAGTATCCCTACATCTTTGGGGCAGGAAGATCATGTGAGTATGGGATCTATATCAGGACGGAAAGCATTACGGGTCATTGCGAACGTTGAAAAGATATTGGCCATAGAACTATTGACCGCCGCACAGGCTTTTGAGTATAGAAAGCCCATGAAGTCAGGGGTGTTTTTGGATGAAATCCATAAGGAAATACGTAAGGAAGTGGACTTTGCCGAACAGGATAGGGTTTTTGCCGATGATATCCAGAAAGGAATAAAAATGGTACAAGACAAAAGGGTCATCAAAGTAATCCGGGAAGTTGAAAAGCGGGAAAACACCTTCCTCAAAACGAAATATTCCGAAGAATTTGAAATTTACTAACACAAATACCAAAAAAAATAGCGAGAAATGGAAAACCTAAAACTTATAGGCCCTATAAAACAAGTGGTTTCCATGACAGGGTTATCCCTTAAAGGTCCCATATCGGATTCGGAGCTTGTTGTTATGGAGGATGCCGGGATTCTTATCCAAGATGAAAAAATCATTGCCATAGCAAAATTCGAAACACTTTTGGTTTCCTATAAAAAAGCGAAGGTTTATCGCTTGGAAGGAGATCACGTATGCTTTCCGGGCTTTATAGATGCCCATACCCACATCTGTTTTGGAGGCTCCAGGGCCAACGACTATGCCATGCGCAATGCCGGAAAAAGCTATTTGGAAATAGCAAAATCCGGCGGAGGTATTTGGGATACCGTTACACGGACCAGAACAGCTTCCAAGGAGCTACTCGCAAAAAAAACGATCAAAAGGGTAAAACAACATCTAAAAAATGGTGTTACCACCATTGAGGTAAAGAGTGGTTATGGTTTATCCATAGCCGAGGAGCTAAAAATGCTCAGAACCATAAAAGAAGTAAACTCGGCCACACCTCTTGACCTTATCCCTACTTGCCTGGCGGCACACATGCTCCCCAGGGATTATTCGGGAACAGCGGAAGCGTATTTGAAAGAAATAAGTCTTACGCTTTTCCCTAAATTAAAGGAAGAGAAACTATCCAACAGAATCGATGCATTTATAGAGGAAAGCGCTTTTTCTCCCGAACAGATAACACCCTATTTTCAAAAAGCCAAAGAAGCGGGGTTCGACATTACGGTCCACGCCGATCAATTCAGTACCGGAGGAAGTGCCATAGCCGTAAAATTCAAAGCCCTGAGCGCAGACCATTTGGAAGCGAGTACCCCACGTGAAATAGCGTTTTTGGCCAAAAGTAATGTTATTGCGACCGCTTTACCGGGAGCTTCGCTTGGATTGGGCTGTAATTTTACCCCCGCACGAAAAATTTTAGATGCGGGCGGGGCTTTAGCCATTGCAAGCGATCATAATCCCGGATCTGCACCCATGGGTGACCTTTTAATGCAGGCCAGCGTATTGGGGACTTTTGAAAAATTGACCAATGCCGAAGTCTTAGCGGGAATTACGTTTAGGGCCGCCGCCGCCTTAAACCTCAAGGACAGAGGCATGCTGAAAAAAGGAATGTTGGCCGACTTCTCCTTGTTCCACACCAACAATTATAAAGAAGTACTCTATAACCAAGGCAGTTTTAAGCCTTGTATGGTATGGAAAAAGGGTAAAAATATTTATAATAAACACAGTTGAAAATACGAGGGTTAAACATGAAATCGGAAATGGACTTTAAGCAACAAATTCAACAGGGCATACCAACAGAACTGCCAAAAAAAAAGACACCTTCTATAAACCTAAGCCATGCCCCCAAAAGAAAGGACGTCCTTTCCCTTTCAGAAAAGAAATTGGCCATAAAAAACGCTTTAAGGTACTACCCAAAATCTTGGCATGCGGAACTCTCACGGGAATTTGCCGAGGAACTAAAAAAATATGGGCGTATCTATATGTATCGATTTATGCCGGATTATAAAATGCATGCACGGTCCATAAACGAATATCCGGCCCGTATCGCACAGGCAGCGGCCATTATGTTGATGATACAGAACAATCTAGATCCGGCCGTTGCCCAGCATCCCGAAGAATTAATTACCTATGGTGGCAACGGTGCCGTTTTTCAAAACTGGGCCCAATATCTCTTAACCATGAGGTATTTGGCAGAAATGTCCGAAACCCAAACACTTCACATATATTCAGGTCACCCTATGGGGCTCTTTCCTTCATCCAAGGAAGCTCCCCGGGTAGTGGTTACCAATGGTATGATGATTCCCAACTATTCCCAACCCGATGATTGGGAAAAATACAATGCGCTCGGCGTTACCCAATACGGGCAGATGACAGCAGGCTCCTATATGTATATTGGTCCGCAGGGCATCGTTCACGGCACCACCATTACCGTTATGAATGCCTTTCGCAAGGTGCTGAAGAAAAAAGAAAGTCCAAATGGAAAAATATTTCTGACCGCCGGACTTGGAGGCATGAGCGGTGCACAGCCCAAAGCTGGAAACATTGCCGGATGTATCACTATTTGTGCAGAAGTCAACCCCCTGGCCGCCGTCAAAAGGTATGAACAAGGTTGGGTGGATGAACTGATCGATGATATCGAAATTCTTATTGAAAGGACCATCACCGCCAAAGAAAATGAAGAAACCGTTTCCCTGGCCTATATAGGTAATGTAGTAGAGGTATGGGAGCAATTTTACAAAGCGGAAATCTTTGTGCATTTGGGATCCGACCAAACTTCCTTGCACAATCCATGGGCAGGGGGCTATTATCCCGTAGGCCTGTCTTTTGAGGAATCCAATAGATTGATGAGTTCCAATCCCGATGTTTTTAAGTCAAAAGTTCAGGAATCTTTACGTAGACATGCAACGGCCGTGAACAAACACACAGAAAAAGGAACCTATTTTTTTGATTATGGAAACGCTTTTTTATTGGAGGCATCACGGGCCGGGGCAGATATAATGTCCACAAACAATATCGATTTTAAATACCCGTCCTATGTACAGGACATTTTAGGCCCCATGTGCTTTGATTATGGATTTGGGCCTTTTCGCTGGGTATGCACTTCCGGCAATCTAGAGGATCTGCAAAAAACCGATGCCATTGCCCTTAAAATAATGCAAAGAATAAAAAAGGAAGCTCCGGCCGAAATCAAACAACAATTGCAGGATAATATCAAATGGATAGAAGAGGCCGAGCAGCATAAATTAGTAGTAGGCTCACAGGCCAGGATTTTATATGCCGATGCCGAAGGAAGGGCCAAAATAGCGGAAGCTTTTAACGAGGCGATCAAGAAGGGTAATATTTCGGCACCCGTTGTTCTGGGCAGGGACCATCATGATGTAAGTGGAACGGATTCCCCGTTCAGGGAAACCAGTAATATTTATGACGGAAGTAAATTTACGGCAGATATGGCCATACACAATGTTATTGGCGATAGTTTTCGCGGGGCCACCTGGGTATCCATACACAACGGTGGCGGTGTTGGCTGGGGCGAGGTAATGAACGGTGGGTTCGGACTTCTTTTGGATGGTTCTGAAACAGCTTCCAGAAAATTAAAAAATATGTTGTTCTATGATGTAAATAATGGGATTTCAAGAAGAAGCTGGGCCAGAAATAAAGAAGCTATTTTCGCTATTGAACGAGAAATGGCCAGAACGCCCCAACTCAAAATAACTTTACCTAATTTAGTGGAAGATTCATTATTGGAACATCTATTTTAAATTTGGGTATGTCACAATTCATTAAACCCGATTCAACATTATGGACAGGTAGGGAATCCGATGCCAGGTCGTATCTGCATGAAAAGGTTTTATGCACCCATGCCGATATCCTTAAAAAAACAAATACCCAAAAAACGGTAGCCATTTTAGGTTATGCCTGTGATGAAGGCGTACTACGGAACCAAGGCAGAATAGGAGCGGTAAAAGGCCCGGACGTTATACGGACACAACTCGCCAAAATGCCGAACCATTTGAATGAAAATACCCAACTTATTGATGTTGGAACGGTAGTATGTGAAGATGGCGATATGGAAGCCACCCAAAAAAGTTTATCGGAAATGACCGATCAACTTTTGGGCAAAGGTATACTTCCCATTGTCCTAGGCGGAGGGCATGATGTGGCCTATGGTCATTTTAAGGGACTAAGAAAACATATTCCGAAAGGCAAATCATTGGGGATTATCAACTTTGATGCTCATTTTGATTTACGTTCCAATAAAAAAAGGAACAATTCCGGGACCCCTTTTTATCAAATTGCGCAAGATTGTCAAAGTGATAATCTTGACTTTAACTATTTGTGTTTGGGCATACGAAAAAATGCGAATGACAAAATCCTTTTTGAGACGGCCGATCAATTAAAAGTTTTTTATATAGAAGAAAAACATTTTAATATGCACTATTTGGAGCATGTACAACTCCGGCTTATGCAATTTATTGAAGATGTAGATCATATCTACACCACCATAGATTTAGACGGATTCTCATCTGCCTTTGCCCCGGGAGTTAGCGCAGCTTCCCCTATGGGATTCTCCCCGGATATTGTTTTGGAATGCCTTAAACTTATTCTGGATTCCCAAAAATTAATAAGTCTGGATATTGCCGAAATGAACCCTAAATATGATGTGGACCACCAAACGGCCAAGTTGGCCGCCTCTTTGGCCCATTATGTAATCCATAATTCCCAAGAAGGCTGAGAAACAAAAAAAGCCTCCCAAATGGAAAGCCTTTCATTGGTTTTATCGATACTGTTTCGATAAACACAAATGCCCCAAACAAGTTTGAAGCACAACACAACGATACAAAGATAGCAAAGGTTTTTTACCTGATAGTTTTTTTACCCTCTTAAATTCATCATCGGCCAAATCCACTTTTTGTTCTGCTAACAGCTATTCAAGGTCAACATTCTTTTAGACCATCTACCCGAAAACAGGGCCAATCGTTCCTGTATATGACATTCGACGATAAAGGTGCCTTATAATCGTATTATACAAAACGTCAACCAAAAAGACATTAATTTGGTATCCCATATCACAGCTGTACGATCAAATGTCAAAAAGATTATTATACGCAACAGTCTTAGGACTTCTCTTAAATGCTTGCCAAAAAGAGGGGCTTTTGACCCAAAACGAAAATATTCTTCCAGAGGTCGTACTTGCTGAAAATGAGAATGAATCGGATACTGAAACGCTTATTGGAGATTCCGCTAAAAACTGGATCTATAACATGCAACGTCCCAGCGGATTAATGGAAAGTTCCGAAAATTCCAATTTTGTATCCTTATATGATAATGCCTTGGCCGCAATCTTCTTTATCAGTGAGGGCAAAAGAGAAAACGCCGAACAAATACTCGATTTTTTTAATGATAATATGCAAACCGAACTGCTTTCCGGAACGGGCGGTTTTTATCAATTTAGGAATATAAAGGGAGAAAACGGAAACAGGGTTTGGCTGGGCGATAATGCATGGTTGCTGATAGCCCTTAATCATTACCATGAATATTATAGCTCTAACAAATACGATGAACTAACTGATCATTTAAATATTTGGATCCGTTCTCTACAGGAAGAAAATGGTGCCCTTAAAGGTGGTTATAATGAAGATGGTTCCGCTATTCCCAAAGTAACGGAAGGTATTATTACGGCCTATAACGCCATTAAAGGTTTTGACGATTTTCATCAAAAAATACTGCAATTTATTGAAACCGAACGTTGGGATGCGGAAAACCACATATTTTTGGCATGGCCGGAAAATCCGAAACACGCCTATGCCCTGGATCTGCATTCATTAGGAAGCGCTATATTTCCCGAGCTGTCACATAACCTCTTAGAAGAAACGAATAGGTTCCTGAACAATCAAACCTTCACCCTCAACGGAGAAAATATTTCCGGCTATTGTTTTGATGAGGACAAAGACGTGGTTTGGCTGGAGGGAACGGCCCAAATGGCCTTAGCCTTCCAATCCAACAATCGGTTAGACACATCCAATACCATACTCACCAATCTGGAAAAAACGTTTATCCAAAGTTCCAGCTATAACAATTCAAAAGGCATTCCGTATACAACAAACCAAGGAACATCTTATGGAGAAGGTCTTTTGTGGGACCATGCCGATATCACCCCTACTTTATCCTCAACGATCTGGTATCTCTTTGCCAAGAAGAACTTTGATCCATTGTCATTGAACCATCAAAAAGCAATTCCCGCCCAAAATAAATTTTGGGTAGAGAACACGATCAATTAGAAAAGGAAATTTCACCTTCGCTTTCCGTTTTTGGTACTATTTTCATACTCAGTTCTGGAATGATAAGCAAAGGGTTTTTGGTATGGAAGGCCATTCTTTTAACTATGGGTTCCCGTGTTAAACGCTCCATATAACTATGTCGATAATTCAACATGGCCAACAAGTGTATCTCCATTTCACTTGAAAAAAGCTCTAGTGTCTTTGAAACGGAATTCAATTCCGAGACCGTATGTATATAATGTTCTACTCCCTTAAGGTATTTTCGCAACATTCCTAAATTGAACTGCTGCATTTCTGTCAACGTTTTTATTTCATATTGCACATTCACGATCCGTATGACAGACTTGAAGGATTTTGCCATTTCCAATAGAGGTTCTAGTTCGGAATGGGTATAAAAACGATTAAAGTCCGTAGCAAAGGCTATTTCCGTTGGTTTTTTATACTCGAACTTTTCTGGGATGACCAATACAGGACAATTTTTGACCGCCTTAATGACCCGAACGGTATTGCTTCCCATAAAAACTTCTTCCAAACCACTGGCTCCCTTAGTACCCATGACCACCAGATCTATACCATATTTGCGAACCGCCTCCATGACCTCATCCACCAAAAGGGAAAAGGACGATATCGTCTTGAACGTGTGTTTTGGATTGGAAAAACTTTTCCCTATTCGAGATGTCAAAGCATAGAGCCCTCTTTTGGAACAGTCATGCGACGATGTGGCGGACTGTCCATTTTCTGTGGATACGGCCATAAACCTACTACTAGCTATTCTTGGCGTATAGGTATTTAAGAGGTAAAAAACACATTCTTCGTCTTTGAATAATTCCAAGCCATAGCGCACCGCGTTCCATGCATTTTCTGAAAAATCCGTGGGAATCAAAACTCTTTTCATTCTTGCCTCTTTGTTTTAACACCATAAAACTAAGGCCCAGAAATACTAGAAACTATGATAATTATCAGGTTTCAAAATAAGGAGGATATCGATCAAAAACCTTCGATCAGGTTTTTTAAAGATTTCTCGTCGATAATGCCTATTCTTTTTCCTGAAGTCTTTATAAAACCTCCTTTTTTAAATTCGGAGATAATTCGGATACAGGATTCTGTAGCGGTACCTACCACATTGGAAATGTCCTCTCGGGAAAGGGTCAGGTTCAAAAAACCATCTTTATCGGTGCCAAAATTATCTTTGAGATATAACAAGGCCTCGGCTATGCGCTGTTTTACCGTTTTTTGGCTCATATTTACAATAACGTCATCGGCCTCTTTCAAATCATGGGCCATATGGCGCAATACTTCCAATGTAAAATTTGGATTGGTATGCAATGTCTTTACAATACTGTCTTTAGGGATAAAACAAACTTCCATATCGCTTACTGCGGTAGCACTTAAGTTTACATGTTCCTCGGCAACTACAGATCGTTGACCGATAACCTCTCCCTTACTGGCCAATTTTACGATCTGGTTCTTGCCATTGGCACTGAGCTTTGATAATTTGGAAACACCGTTGCGAACACAATAGATACCATCCAGCTTATCGCCTTCGGCAAACAGGGCTTCACCTTTTTTGACCTTTTTATTGATCTTAGTGTCCGAAACACACTTTAATTCCTCTTTGGTCATAGCCCGCAAAGAATTGAACTGTCTTACAATACAGTTTTCACATCTGCTCGTGAGCTCTTTATTTTCCATTTCCGAAATTTTACCTGACCGAGTAAAAGTACAAGTTACAAAAAAAAGAAATCCTGTAATTTTTTAGGTTTAGGGTTAATTTATAGCGAAAGACCGTAGTTTTTTCTTAGACACGATCTGTATGGCACGCCCTTCCATTACTATAAGGTTCCGTTGCTTAAAATATTTTAGAATATTAATAACGTATTCACTTGAAGTACCAATAATACCGGCCATATCGGCTCTTCTTAATTTTGCCCGGAGACTTCCGTTCTTTTCAACACCGTATTTATCGGACAAATAACATAGCAGGGAGGCCAGTTTTCTCTTGATACCCTTTTGGCCATAAAAAGTCTTCTTAATTTCTTCCTCCACCTTAACATCCCTCATAAAACCCTTTAAGACATCCAAACAAAAGGAACTGTTCTTTTTTAAGCTTTGTAAAAACGGTTTTTTATGGATCTTGAACAAGGTAACATCCGTAATCGCCCTTGCACTAACGGCCGCTCCCTCGTCATTGATGATGGAACGCCTTCCCATGAGTTCGCCTTCTCCCAATAACTTGGTAATATGTTCCTTGCCCTTTTCATCCATAGTATAGAACTTACAGATTCCATCTTGGATACAATACAAATTTTGTAGTTTCTCATTTTCCAAAAAAACCACATCGCCCTTTTCTATATGTATCAAAGAACTTGTCTTTTCAACCTCGTCCTTCTCCTTTTTGGAAAGACTGCGGGCATAGTCCAATTGGGAAACATTACAGATTTTATACTTTTCCATTTTTTGGATATTTAAATCTATTCAAAGTTACCGCTAAGCAAAATCCCAAAACCTGATAATTGTCATGTTTTAAGCTTATATTTATTTCAACCTTTGTTAACGGGTATAGGTAAATGTATGGATAGGAAAAACTGTTATCATTGCGGTGACGATTGTGACCGTATTCAAATTAAATTTGACGGGAAGACCTTCTGCTGTAACGGGTGCAAAACCGTTTATGAAATTTTTTCCAACAATGACCTATCCTATTACTACGACCTTCAATCCAATGCGGGTGCCACTCCAAAGAACATTAAGGGGAAATACGATTTTCTCGACACTGAAACCATTGCCGAAAAGTTAGTTGAGTTCAATGATGATGATCAACAGGTAGTGCGCCTTTACATTCCCCACATACATTGCAGTTCTTGTATTTGGTTATTGGAAAACTTGAACAGGCTCAGCCCGTTCATCACGAACTCTCAAATAGATTTTCCTAAAAAAATGTTGCGCGTCAACTATACCACTTCAGGTTTTTCTTTAAAGGAACTCGTTCTATTACTGTGTCGTATCGGTTATGAACCTTATATTTCGTTAGAGGATACGGAAACAAAAAAAAACAGTGTCGACCGTAGTCTTATCTATAAATTAGGGGTGGCCGGGTTCGCTTTTGGCAATGTTATGTTTTTGTCCTTTCCCGAATATTTTGATTTGGCGAGCAGCAGGGTTTCCGGTGGGGAATTCTGGCTGAACCAATATCAATATATCTTCAGGTGGTTAATGTTCGCCTTCTCGGTTCCTGTCGTATTTTATGCGGCAAAAGATTATTTCACTTCCGCATATAAAGGGTTAAAGAGCAAATTCCTAAATATAGACGTACCTATCGCCTTAGGAATTTCCGTATTGTTCATTAGGAGCACCCTGGAAATTATTTTTAATTGGGGGCCTGGTTTTTTTGATAGTCTAACGGGCCTGGTCTTCTTCTTGTTATTGGGGAAATTCTTTCAACAAAAAACCTATTCCTTTCTTTCTTTTGAAAGGGATTACAAATCTTATTTCCCCATGGCCGTCACCCAAATTTTTAACAACGGCAAAGAAAAAGCGATTCCCGCCCATCAAATAAAAAAAGGGGATAGGCTATTGATCCGTAATGAGGAAATCATTCCCGTAGATGGCCTGTTACTGACCAATAAGGCACAAATAGATTATAGTTTTGTTACCGGGGAAGCGGAGCCTGTGACCAAACGGACAGGTGAAAAAATATACGCCGGTGGCAGGCAAATGAACGGGGCCATTGAGATGGAGGCATTAAAACAGGTTTCCCAAAGCTATTTGACCGGGTTATGGAGCAATACCATCTTTCAAGAGGACAAACTGAGCAAATTCCAGACCCTGACCGATAGTATTGGAAAACGTTTTACTGTTGCGGTGTTATCCATTGCGATTATCGCAACCTTATTTTGGTCGTGGAAAGAACCCGGCATGGCACTTAATGTATTTACAGCGGTACTTATTATCGCCTGCCCTTGTGCTATAGCCCTGGCCTCTCCTTTTACCCTGGGGAATATGCTGCGCATTTTTGGCAAAAAGAAATTCTATCTAAAAAATGCGCAGACCATTGAACGTCTGGCACAAATCGATACCGCAATTTTTGATAAGACGGGAACCATCACCACCAATCAAAAGAGCATGGCCTCTTATGAAGGAATGCCATTGACCATTGAGGAGGAATCCCTTATGAAAAATACGCTCAGGGCATCCAACCATCCACTGAGCCGAAAATTATATGATCTGTTGACCGAACATGATATCGATACCTTGGATGATTATCAGGAACATATCGGTCAAGGCATTCAGGGTACCCGAGGGGATGCCAGTATCCGCATAGGGTCTGCCGATTTCGTGGGAAATACGGCCCAGAATGACACACAACGAACTGCGGTCCACATTAGCAGTAATGAAAATTATAAAGGAAGCTATATATTTCAAAACCAATACAGAACGGGCATAAAACCGCTTTTTCAAAAAATGGCCAATACCTTTAAAATGGCCATACTTTCCGGAGATAATGAAGGGGATAAGTCCAGATTGGAGCAATTGATTCCAATGGCCACCCCTATGTTCTTCCATCAAAAACCGAAGGACAAAATGCAAGTGGTGAAAAAATTACAGCAAGAGGGCAGAAAGGTACTTATGGTAGGCGATGGCCTTAACGATGCCGGTGCATTGGCACAAAGTGATGTGGGCATTGCCGTTTCAGAAAATATAAATGTCTTTTCCCCTGCCTGTGATGCTATCCTGGATGCCTCTAAATTTCGGCAATTGTACGATTATATCATGATTTCCAAAAAAGCCGTACAAATCATAAAACTGAGCTTTGCCTTATCGCTCGTTTACAACATTATTGGCGTTTATTATGCAGTAACGGGGCAATTGCAACCGGTCATAGCGGCCATATTAATGCCATTGAGCTCCATTAGCATAGTGTTATTCACAACGGTCATGACCAATCTGTTGGGCCGTAGATTAAATTAATGATGAAACATGACAAATGTCATATTTAGTTTATCTGGACAAAAGTAGTTTTACATCCGAATATAAAAAGGCATGAGTGTAATATACGTATTGTTGGCCATTAGTATTACCGTGGCACTTCTCTTTTTTATCGCCTTCATATTGTCCGTAAAAAGTGGACAATATGATGATGCCTATACACCTTCTGTACGAATGCTTTTTGAAGATGAACTCGTAAAAAAGACAACATCAAAAGATAAAGTAAAAATGGATAAACCAATAAAACCAAATAACTGATCAATTATGGAAGTGCAACAATTTTATTACGATAACAAAATTGTAAAAAAGTTCCTCTATGCAACCATGCTTTGGGGCATCGTAGGATTTGCGGTAGGCCTTTTATTGGCTTTTATGTTCTTATTCCCCAATTTGACCGATGGCATATCATGGCTTAGTTTTGGGCGTCTACGGCCGCTACATACCAATGCGGTCATCTTTGCCTTTGTGGGGAACGCTATTTTTGCAGGCATATATTACTCTACGCAAAGGCTCCTCAAAGCCAGGATGTACAGTGATTTTCTGAGCAATTTCAACTTTTGGGGATGGCAGCTCATTATCGTGGCCGCTGCCATTACATTGCCGTTGGGCTATACCACTTCCAAAGAATATGCAGAATTGGAGTGGCCCATAGATATCGCCATTGCTTTGGTCTGGGTGGCCTTTGGTGCAAACCTGATCGGCACTATGATCAAAAGAAGGCAACGCCACTTGTATGTTGCCATTTGGTTCTATTTGGCCACTTTTGTCACGGTTGCCGTACTTCATATTTTCAATAGTCTGGAGCTGCCGGTCAGTGCCCTAAAAAGTTATTCGGTTTATGCCGGTGTACAGGATGCTTTGGTCCAGTGGTGGTACGGCCACAATGCCGTGGCATTTTTCTTGACCACGCCTTTTTTGGGCCTTATGTACTATTTTGTACCCAAAGCTGCCAACAGGCCTGTGTATTCCTACCGATTGTCCATCGTACATTTTTGGTCCCTGATCTTTATTTATATCTGGGCCGGACCGCATCACCTCTTATACTCTTCTTTACCCGATTGGGCCCAAAACCTGGGAGTAGCCTTTTCCATTATGCTTATTGCTCCTTCTTGGGGCGGTATGATCAATGGGTTATTGACGCTCCGTGGGGCCTGGGACAAAGTACGTACGGACCCGACCCTGAAGTTCATGGTGGTTGCCATTACAGGCTATGGTATGGCCACATTTGAAGGGCCTATGTTATCGCTCAAAAATGTAAATGCCATTGCACATTTTAGCGATTGGATCATTGCCCATGTGCACGTAGGGGCCCTGGCATGGAACGGTTTTATGACCTTTGGTATGATCTATTGGTTGGTTCCCAAAATGTTCAAGACACGACTAGCGTCCACAGGAATGGCCAATTTCCATTTTTGGATAGGTACGTTAGGGATTATACTCTACGCATTACCTATGTACGTGGCCGGTTTTACACAGGCCCTTATGTGGGACGATTTTAATCCGGACGGCACACTCGTCTACGGTAACTTTTTGGAAACCGTAAACGAAATCATTCCCATGTACTGGATGCGGGCCATCGGTGGCAGTCTTTATATCGTAGGGGCCCTTGTAATGGTATATAATATCGTAATCACAATAAAATCCGGCAAGAAAGTAGAAGATGAATTGGCCGAAGCCGCCGCATTGACCCGGGTCTCCAAGAAAAGAACCGTTGGGGAAACGTTTCATACCTGGTTGGAGCGCAAACCCATTCAGTTGACCATTTTGGCCACTGTTGCCATTCTAATTGGTGGGATCATCCAAATTGTCCCCACTATCCTGGTCAAATCCAACATCCCTACAATTACCAGTGTAACACCCTATACGCCTTTGGAACTGGAAGGACGGGACCTTTATATCCGGGAAGGTTGTGTTGGCTGTCATTCACAAATGGTGCGGCCGTTCAGGAGCGAGGTAGAGCGCTATGGGGAATACGCCAAAGCAGGGGAATTTGTTTACGACCACCCTTTCCTTTGGGGCAGTAAACGTACCGGGCCCGACTTACTCCGGGTAGGTGGTAAATATTCGGACAACTGGCACCTCAACCATATGTACGACCCACAAACTACTTCATCAGGCTCCATTATGCCGGCCTATGCCTGGCTGGTACGAAACAAGCATGATCGCAGCAAGGTAGTGGATAAAATGAAGGCCATGGTAAGCCTGGGCGTACCCTATACCGAAGAAGATATTGCCAATGCCCAAAGCCATATGGACGAACAGGCGGCACAAATAGAAAAAAACCTTTATACTGATCCCGATTTTGTGAAGTCTTACGAGGCGGATAAGAAATATGCGGCTGAAAACGGCGAGGAATTCATTGCAATGAAAGATCGTGAGATCGTTGCCATGATAGCCTACTTACAACGTCTGGGGACGGATATTAAAATAAAGGGAACAGACGAATTATTATCCGAAAATAAATAGATTATGTTAAAATTCGTAAAAGGATATATGGAAAGTATAGAAGGGGTAGCCACCTATCCCATGCTATCGTTATTAATCTTCTTCGTTTTTTTTATAATCCTTTTCTGGTGGGTCTTTACCGCTTCAAAAGCATATATAAAAGAAGTTAGCGAACTCCCATTGGACAATACCAACCAACAAAACAATCAGTCATGAAAAACACATCGCTTTGGTGGATTCGAATTCCGCTTATTTTCTTTACCATTTTTGGATTAATGGAGTACTTTATCGACTCCGGGGAGCAACCTGCCTTTATAGCCTATCCTATGGCCGCGTTATTCTTGGTGTTCGTGCTCCTGCTGTTAATCGGGATAGAGCTTATTTTGGCCTCTATAGAAAATATAATGTTCCAAACACTTTCGGAGGAAGCCAAAGAACGATATTTGGCATCCACATCTAAAAAATGGGAATGGACCTGGGGCAAGAAGACCTATCAAAAACTTTTAGGGTCAAGACCGGTAGAAGAAGAAGGGGAGATTATTTTGGACCACAATTATGACGGCATCAAAGAACTGGACAATAAATTACCACCATGGTGGGTCTATATGTTCTACGCCACCATAATTTTCGGGGTCATATACCTTGTTCGTTTCCATGTATTCAATGATTACGACCAAGATCAGGAGTTCGAACAAAAAATGGCGGAAGCCAAACTGGCCGTGGAAGCCTATAAATTGACCGCAAAAGATCTGGTCGATGCCAATACCGTGACCCTACTAGAGGAACCGTCCGATATTTCGGCCGGTAGAACTATTTTTGAAACCAATTGCGTGGCCTGTCACATGGCCGATGGCGGTGGTGGTATAGGACCCAACCTAACGGACGAATACTGGATTTTGGGCGGTGGCATTAAAAATGTTTT
Source organism: Maribacter spongiae (assembly GCF_047345125.1). Lineage (NCBI taxonomy): Bacteria > Pseudomonadati > Bacteroidota > Flavobacteriia > Flavobacteriales > Flavobacteriaceae > Maribacter > Maribacter spongiae. The sequence continues at coordinate 277,485 of NZ_JBLFEQ010000004.1, forward strand.
TAACACCGTTTCAGAAGGAGGGCGGGACGGCAAGGGAATGGTCGCCTGGAAACAGATTTTAAAACCTGTGGAAATGGCCCAGGTATCCAGCTACATCCTAACGGAAATCAATGGAAAAACACCTGCCAACCCCAAGCCCCCCGAAGGCGATATCTGGGTAGAAGAGGATAATCCATAGGAAAACCCTTCAACCAGACAAAAGGTTCAATTTATTTTGGACAAAAATTCAAAATTGAACGTTTAAACACTATCCAAAATAACGGGAGAGCGGTTTAAGTCGTTCAAATCATACCATCAATAGAAAATGGCCCAGGATAGTGAACATTTTAGGGATTCCATAGGAACCATTAATGAAGAAGGTAAGAGGGCTTGGGTATTCCCCAAAAAGCCAAGTGGCCGTTATTATGATTATAGAAAATATGTAAGCTATTTTTTGTTGGCTTTTCTCTTTGCTGGTCCCTTCATCAAAATTAACGGCAATCAATTTTTGATGTTCAATGTATTGGAACGTCGATTCAATATTTTTGGTTTTCCCTTTTGGCCCCAGGATTTTCACCTGTTTGTCATCTCAATGATCATCGGGGTCATTTTTATTGCTTTGTTCACCGTAGCCTTTGGACGTATATTCTGTGGATGGATGTGCCCCCAGACCATTTTTATGGAAATGGTATTTAGGCGGATCGAATATTGGATAGAGGGCGACAGAGGGGCACAAATAAAGCTGGGCCGCCAAACCTGGAACGCTGAAAAAATAAGAAAAAGAACCTTAAAATGGAGTATTTTCTTTGTCATTTCATTTCTGATAGCCAATGTATTCTTAGCCTATTTGATAGGAAGTGATCGCTTGATAAGATATATAACGGATGGCCCGTTGCTACATTTGAGTACCCTGATCTCGTTACTCGTTTTTACTGCCGTGTTCTATTTTATCTTTGCATGGTTCAGGGAACAGGTCTGTATCATTGCCTGCCCTTATGGGAGAATGCAGGGTGTCTTACTGGATAACAAATCCATTATCGTGGCCTATGACCATAAACGGGGCGAAGCTGAAAATGGAAGAAAAAAATGGCGAAAGAACGAAGATAGAAAAGCATTGGGCCACGGGGATTGTATTGATTGCTTTCAATGTGTAAACGTATGCCCTACTGGAATAGATATAAGAAATGGAACCCAGTTAGAGTGTGTAAATTGTACCGCCTGTATAGATGAGTGCGATACAATCATGGAGAAAGTAAACCTTCCCAAAGGATTGATTCGCTATGCAAGTGAAGCTGAGATCGTAAAAAAAGAAAAATTCAAGTTCACACCAAGATTAAAGGGTTATACGGCCGTATTGACCATATTGATAGGTGTTCTGGCAGGAATGCTTTTTCTCCGAAACGATTTGGAGGCCAATATTCTACGGTTGCCCGGTCAATTGTACGAGCATAAGGAAGGAAACATCATTAGCAATGTGTACACCTATAAATTGGTCAATAAAACAACGAAAGGCGTAGAAAATGTTAACTTTAAACTCCTCTCACACAAAGGGAAGATAAAATTGGTGCGGAATGAAAATTTTGAAGTACCTGCACAGGATTTAGCGGAAGGCACCTTATTTATAGAGATCGATAATGCCGCCGTAAAAAGTGATAAGGAAAAGATCAAGGTCGGGATATACAGTGGTAATACATTGATAGAAACCACTATGACGGCATTTATGGCCCCTCGTAGTTATAGGTAATGGTCAAGTAAATTTAAGCAATGCCAGTCCCTTCAAGCACAATAGAGGTCAATAGCAATAAAATAAAAATACGATTATGAAACTAAATTGGGGAACGGGAGTGGTTTTGGCCTTTATAGGCTTTATAGGTTTCATTCTATTTTTTGTTGTCCAAATGTCCATGAACAATAAATCCAGCCATGAGCTGGTCACCAAAGACTATTACAAAAAGGAATTGGAATATCAGAAGGAAATAAATGCCCAAAACAATGCGGCCGCCGATAATGTAAGATTATATATTACCAAGGTGAATAAAGGTATCCGACTTCAATTCCCAAAAGATGTATCTCCCCATTTAATTAAAGGAACTGTGTCCTTTTACAGGCCATCCAATGAACACCTGGATTTTGACTTACCTATACGTTTGTCCAATTCACATTTGCTCATACCTGACGAACGTTTGTTGGGTGGCCGTTGGGACATTACCGTTTCCTGGGAATATCAAGGGGAAGCGTATTTGCATAAAGAACGTATAATCTATTAAAAATGATACTCCCCGCCATTTTATTGGGTCTTATGGGTAGTCTCCACTGCGTTGGAATGTGCGGGCCCATCGCTTTTATGTTACCGGTGGATAGGGGCAATACTATAAAAGGGCTTGGGCAGACCTTATTGTATCACCTGGGTCGGCTCACGGCCTATAGTATTATCGGATTGATCTTTGGGCTATTGGGAAAGGGATTGTACGTTTTTGGAATGCAACAAAAACTTTCTATCGGTATTGGAATATTGATGATTTTAATCGTGTTGCTTCCTTATCGGGTCTTTAATAAATATAACGGTTCCAAACCTATTCATCGTATCATTTCAAAACTAAAGAACAGATTAGGACGGGAACTGAAAAAGAAAACTCCCGATACCTTCTTGACCATAGGTTTTTTAAATGGGTTTCTTCCTTGTGGCCTGGTCTATATGGCCCTTTTTGGGGCAATTGCCATGGGCAATCCGTGGGAAGGAAGTTTGTTTATGGCCCTTTTTGGCCTGGGTACCGTTCCATTGATGACATTGACTATTTATTTTAGCGGTTTATTGAAAAATGTCACCAAACAAAAAATGCAAAGACTTATTCCGGTTTTTGTTGTGCTTATGGGAACATTGTTCATTCTCCGCGGTCTTGGCCTTGGAATCCCGTATGTGTCGCCAAAACCGGCCACAGAAACAATATCCCCACAAATGGAATGTCATCCATGATGTAGTTTATGAAAGTACTGCCCAATGATATCGTCCTTAGGCCCCGGTTCCAGTTTGAACTACCGGGCAACAAGGAATCCATTCTGGAGGCTTTTGAAAAATCTGTACGTTCCCCTTTTTTGACCCATCGGATCGATGACCATGTTTTTATCAAGTTCAATAAAAATGAACTCCACTTCTGGTCCCCACAATTGCATTTGGAAATCAATGAAATTGATGATAAAAGCTGTAAACTTTATGGGCTTTTCGGACCAAATCCAACATTATGGACTTTCTTTATGTTCCTCCATTTTGGTGTTGCCACCCTTTTCATCATTTTGGGAATATGGGCGTATTCCAGTGCCTCGTTAAACAAACCATATGGTGTTCAAATGGGCCTTATGGTATTTATGATCGTTGTTTGGTTTATACTCTATGCCTTTGGAAGGGCGGGAAAACATAAAGGAAAACCTCAAATGAGACAATTGTACGATTTTATGATCGAAACCCTCAATGATGATTGACTCCTTTATTTTCCTCGGGAAAGGTTATCAGAAAAAGGTAAAAAACATCATATTTTAAAAAAAATACCCATGCAGGATTTATAAATTAAATACGGAAAATTGAAAAAAGAGGATATAAAAAATAGATCGGATGTAAAACTTTTAGTGGAAACATTCTATGCAAAAATCCGAAAGGATGAAATTCTTGGCCCTATTTTCAATAGTATTATTTCTAATTGGGGCCAACATTTAGAGCTGCTTACCGATTTCTGGGAAACCCAGCTTTTCTTACAGCGCAAGTACCATGGGAACCCCGTCATCGCCCATCAGCATGTAGACGAAAAAATAGAGGGTTCCATTACATCGGAGCATTTTGGACTATGGCTAAACCTGTGGTTCGCCACCATAGATGAACTTTTTTTAGGTGAAACGGCCTGGATAGCAAAAAACCGTGCCCAAAAGATGAGTACCATGTTGTTCATGCATATATATCAACAGCGAAAGAAGAAGTAAACTCCTAAGTCTTAAGTTTTAAATTACCGATCAACAATAGTAGTATGGCCAGGGGAATACCGGCACTCAGAATTAGCAATAGATCAAAATATCCACTGAACAACAAAGCCCCTTTCCAGGCCATTATCGCTTTGTAAAAAATTAACGATTCCGTTCCCAAAAAGGAACCTAGGTAAATATAATAGCTCCTTCTGGAAATGTGGATCAGCTTAAAGTAATCCAGAAAAAAGAAAATACCCAGAGTAACCACTCCCAAAAATGTCAGGTGCAGGTACCCTATGGTAAAATCTAGTATTGTAGCGGCCAAATGGGCAAAATAGGGAAACGCCGTCAACAATTGGAATACTAGTTTAATGATCAATAAGACCATAATGACCCTTAACAGTTCTTTCTGAAATAAGGAAAATGACGTTTTGAATGTTTTTCCAAAATTTTTTATGGTTTTCAACAATATCCCAAAAGCCATCAATTGTAAAAGAGCTCCCGATCCTCCCAAAAAGTTTAAAACCCGGGGTGGATGCGCAAATAGGGCAGATAAGAAAAAGGAAAGCAGTATGCCCAAATTGACGGTCCAAAAGAACCGTCGGAACATTTTATCGGATAGCTCATTTTGATTTTGTTCCAGGACATAGAAAAACAACCCGAACAGAATCATCATCATCCATCCGTTATAGAGAAAATGCAAATAAAAATAAATAGCCAAACGATACCAAACGGATGCCGCCCCCAAGGTATTCATTATAGCTCCCAAGGCCCATGGCCCCAGACTGGAAATAATAAGATACCATAGGGCAACCCGTATACATTTATAGGAAGCATTTTTTTTAAACGATGCAGGAACGTTCTTAAAAAAGAACCATGCAAATCTATATGAAGCGAACAGGAACAGCGTAGAAAAAATAATGGAATATACACCATATCCTTGAAAAGGGAAGGTCAATAACATCCCCACCAATGTTAATTGGGTAAACCAAAAAATATTGCCATATTTTTTATCAAGACCCAACTTGCTCAAATACAATTTGTACAATATGGTAGCAAGCACACCATACACCCATCCCAATAGCGCAATATGCGAATGGGTATGAATTAGGAATTTATAGTTGACAGGAAGCTCCAACAAGCCAAAAGACCTTAGTACTACACCAAAGATAGCGGCCAGTAAAAAATAGATCAACGCCGTCTTGGCATGTAATTTTATAGGACTCATGGCCAGTTATTTTTACAAACGCTAATTTAATCTAAAATACCGGGTATGGTCTGCTAATCAACCATTCCCAAATACATGACAAATGTCATAGTATGGCAGTTTTTTTAGCCCGTATTTTGCCTCGTCCAAATTTCAAACGGATTCTGTGAAGACGGCAAAAAAGATTCTGTTTCTATTATTTATCCTGTTTGTCGTGCGTTTAAATGCACAAATAACCGTAGATACAAGACCAGGCCCTTATCTTGAATACCATCATGGTTTCAAGACATCTTCCAACAACGTTATACTCGCCTGTTTTGTTTTCTTCAAAGGAATCTGTTTGAATGCTGGCTATAAAAACAAATATTTATCCAAGTTCAGTGTATAAACGATCGTTATCGAATGACTTTAAATTAATTTAAATATGGCTCATGCACATTCTTTCCATATTCCCGTGATGGGAATAGGGTTCACCATAGATACTCCATTAAAGGTTTCACATTTTGGTATGGACTCCGTGATTTCTCTGGTGGACGATATCCTTCTTGAAAAATTGAGGAAGATGTACTGTGAAAAGTTTGAAATCACTTATACTGAAATCACTGAAAAAATAGAGGATTTTAGGGCAAAACGAATTACCTCTTATCTGGACCTGATGCATGATCTTGCCCAAAAGAAATTTGAAGAATTTAAAAATACGACCATTCAAACGGCCAACGGGATCAAGGAATATTTTAATATGTTGCCGGATTCTTCTGCCGCAAAACAAGAGTTCAAAAAATTGACCAAGGATTACTTTAACCTGGATGAAATTAGAAATTGGGCAAAGGAACAAATGTCTATGGGCAGCATAGATGTAAACATCATGACCAAGGTAGACAAGGACAATTACCTTAAAACGGAAAAACTCCCTGCCGAATACAATGATGCGCATGCCGCACTCAGGGGTTATGCGAACAGCAACCTGCGTTCATCGGTAATACTTTCGGCAGGAATGAACCCAAGGTTATATAGTTATTTGGAACGGTTCGAAGATTTTTATCCGGATAGGAACAACGTAATCAAAAAGAAAATCGTCCTAAAGGTAAGTGATTACCGTTCCGCCATGATCCAAGGTAAATTCCTGGCCAAAAAAGGGCTTTGGGTATCCGAGTACAGAATTGAATCGGGACTTAACTGTGGCGGCCATGCCTTTGCTACAGATGGTTATTTAATGGGTCCCATCCTGGAGCAATTTAAGGAAAACAGAGAAGAACTTATACGATCGGTACATGAGGTATTGGTAAGGGCACTTGCCCAAAAAGAACGCCACGTTCCCAATATGACCTTACCCCTTAAGATTACGGCACAGGGCGGGGTAGGTACGGCAGAGGAACATCAATTCATACTGGACCATTACGATGTGGATTCCGTAGGTTGGGGCACTCCGTTCCTTTTGGTCCCCGAAGCAACAACGGTAGACGATCATACCCGTGACCAATTGGTCCATGCCAAAGAAAAAGATCTATACCTAAGCGATATCTCCCCGTTGGGAATTCCTTTCCACAGCCTTAAGGGCAATACCAAAGATGATGAGAAGTTCGCCCTGATCAGTAAGGGCAGGCCGGGCAGTTCCTGTCCCAAAAAATTTGTTGCCCTTAACAAGGTCTTCACGGATAAAGGTATCTGCACGGCATCACGACAATATCAGCATTTAAAGCTTAAAGAGCTAGAGGGTATGGCACTCTCTGCCGAAGAATATACCGCTCAATACAATAAAATAACCGAAAAATCGTGTACTTGTGTAGGTTTGGGAACATCCGCCCTTTTAGCTTATGGTCTGGATACAAAGACCGAAGGAGAAGGGGTCTCCATTTGTCCAGGTCCAAATATGGCCTATTTCTCTAAAATCATGTCCTTAAGGGAAATTACAGATCATATTTATGGAAAAACCAATATGATTTCACGAACGGATCGGCCCAATATGTTCATAAAGGAGCTTAGCATTTACATCGATTTTCTAAAATGTAGAATAGCAGAAACCAAAAAAGAGATAACCGATAAACAAAAGCAATACTTGACCGCTTTTACAAACAATCTTAAAGAAGGGATTTCCTATTATCAAAATTTATTCAATACCGGTAATGAATATTTTAAAAATACCCTGGATCGAATGCTCCACGACCTACAACAAAATATGATTACGTTGAACGATTTGCATGGGGAAATAGAAAAACTGAAAATCAAAGACCTATAAAAGAAAAAGGGGAAATGAAAGCCATATTGACCTCCCCTCCCAATGTTTCACCTTCGATCATCTTTGTTTTTAGGTAGATGGTTCATTGTCTATATTGAAGAACCCTCCTTTATTCTCTTTTCTTTCCAAAGAATGTGCAACGATTAAGCGTGCTATGGTAATCATATTTCTCAATTCGCATAAAGAGGTATCCAATTTGTATTTTTCGTATAATTCCTCGATTTCTTCATACATTTCCGCCAATCGTTCAGTTGCTGCCCTGAGCAGGTCATCGTTGCGAACAATACCCACATAACTACGCATTAAAGCTTGTAACTTTGCCCTATTCCATGTAGTGTTCCATTTCACAATATCATACGTTAAAACCGGACGGCTTTCCATATTATGTTGACGGGTAGTAGAAGTAATCGACGGAACAGGCTGCTGGCCAAGATATTCGTATATATTGTGTGCATAGACCAATGCTTCCAACAAAGAGTTTGAAGCCAATCTATTGGCTCCGTGCAGTCCGGTCCTTGTACATTCGCCACAAGCAAAAAGGTTCCCGATAGAGGTCCTCCCTTCTTTGTTTACCGTTATACCTCCACATATATAGTGTGCGGCGGGGACTACGGGAATCCAATCTTTGTCAATAGCAATATCCCGAGCTTCGCATTCGCTAAAAATATTTGGAAAATGGGTCTTAAAATCGTCAATATCAAGATGTGTACAATCCAGGTATACACATGGATTTCCTGATTTTTTTAATTCTTGGTCTATACTTTTTGAAACAATATCCCGTGAGGCGAGTTCTGCTCGGGTATCATAATCCAACATGAATCTATGCCCTTCTTTATTTTTCAGATAGGCACCAAAACCGCGTACCGCTTCTGAAATAAGAAAGGACCGCCCTCCTTTACCATCATATAGCACCGTTGGATGAAATTGAACGAATTCCATATCCTGGATATGCGCCCCGGCCCTGGATGCCATGGCAATACCGTCTCCCGTTGCTATATCGGGATTGGTCGTATGTCCATAAACTTTTCCTATACCCCCGGTAGCCAATATTGTCGCACCCGCTCTTATGGTTTCTACTTTTTCATTTTTTTTATTTAGCACATAAGCCCCGAAACACGTTTGGCCCTGATGCTGAGGTGATAATGCGTGACATTCCGTTATTAGATCCATCGCGAATTGATGGTCTAAAAAATTAATATTGGACAATTGTCCAACACGGTTTAGGAGTGCTTCCTCTATTTCAAGGCCCGTAACATCTTTATGATGTACTATTCTGGATTCCGAATGCCCACCTTCCTTGCCCAAGTCCAATTTCCCGTTAGGGCTCAGGTCAAAATTAGCACCCCAGACAATCAGGTCATTAAGTCTTTTAGGGCCTTCTTTCACGATCATCTCAACGACTTGCCCGTCACATAGGCCGGCCCCGGCATTTAGGGTATCTTGAATGTGCTTCTCAAAAGAATCTTCGAGGGCATCCTGTACAACGGCTACCCCACCCTGTGCATATTTGGTATTTGATTCGCTATCGTCCGCCTTGGTTATAATGCAAACGGTCCTATCTGTAAATTTTTCCGCAATTTTAACGGCAAAAGTGAGTCCTGCGATTCCCGAACCGATTATCAAATAATCTGTCGATATCACTTTTAAGCTTTAGAGAGTTCTAGCATACGTTGTATCGGGATCAAGGCCTTTTTTCGAATTGTTTCGGCAACATTAATTCGGGGGGTCTCATAAAATAAACAGTCGTACACTTTTTGTAAGGTGTTCAGTTTCATAAAACCACATTCACTGCAAGCACAGGTATTATCCTCTTTTGAAGGGGCGGGAATCAATTCAGTTCCGGGCACTTTTTTCTTCATCTCATGCAGGATCCCCACTTCTGTGGCCACAATGAATTTCTTATCGGGATGCTGCTCCACATAGTGTATCATCCCTGCAGTAGAACCAATATACTTTGCCGTTTTTAAGATATGTTCTTCCGATTCCGGATGGGCTATGATCAATGCTTCGGGATGTTTTTGGTGTACTTCTATCAATTTATCTATGCAGAAGGCCTCATGCACCGCACAACTACCGTCCCAAAGTACCATATTCCTCCCTGTTCGTTCTTCAATATACTTACCTAGATTTTTATCCGGGGCAAAAATAATAGGACGGTCCTTTGGCACCGATCCAACAATTTTCAACGCATTGGAAGAGGTACACACCAAATCGCTCATCGCCTTGATTTCTGCCGAACAGTTGATATAGGTAATTACCGTGTGATCGGGGTGTGCTCTTACAAAAGTGGCAAAATCGTTCGGGACACACGAATCGGCCAATGAACAACCTGCATCCAGATCGGGCAAGATCACTTTCTTATCCGGATTAAGTATTTTTGCCGTTTCTGCCATAAAACGTACCCCTGCAAAGACAATAATATCCGCATGGGTCTCGGCAGCTTTTTGTGACAACCCTAGACTATCGCCCACATAATCGGCAATTTCCTGTATTTCCGGCCGTTGGTAATAATGTGCCAGGATCACCGCATTTTTTTCACGTTTTAATTGTAGTATGTCCTGTTTTAGGTCCATAATGATCTAGTTCATAAAAGAGGGCAAAATTACTACTATCCAAAAGCACATTATATGATATTTGTCAGTTTAGAAGATAAAATAATCTTTTTGTTATATTTACTTCCTTACAGTTGAACATGCTATCAAACGCCAGTAAATATGCAATCAGGGCCATCCTCTATCTTGCGATCCATACGGATGAAACCCATAAAATAGGAGGTATTAAAATAGCCGAGGAATTGCAAACCCCTCCACCTTTTTTAGCCAAATTATTAAGGCAACTCGCCACTAATAGGCTAATATCGTCTACCAAGGGTCCCAATGGAGGGTTTTTCCTTGACAAGGCCAATAGGGAAAAATCCATTTGGGACGTAATTGTATGCATTGACGGTACTTATAAATTCGATGCCTGTTTTATGGGATTAGCCGAATGCAACGACGATAATCCCTGCCCCGCCCATTATATCGTTTCCCCCTTTAAAAAAAAGATTCTGGGCGATTTTAGGGACAAAACCATTACCATGTTGGTCAAGGAAATTAAAACAAAAGGAACCGTAATTTCCTTAAAGGGTTTTGATCTATAAATTCTACCGCATAGTATGGACAATCTCCTTTTAAAAGTGATTCCACCTATAGTTCTATTGTTTTTAAATCGGATATGGTCGGGTTTTTTACTTTGCTAGGTATTTGTGCCTGTCTCAATGTGCATGCCCTTTTATCCATAAGTTCGTTCGTTCGGCCATAAGAAAAATGATAATGCCTTAGTCCATGCTCATCCTGTCTCCCGGAACTAAAATTGGATATTCTTTTTAGATATCCGATAACACGGGTGGCATGGTCTATGTCCCTAGATTTGCATTTACTACATTTAAGCAGGGTACGCTTATCTATATGGGCACATTTGTTGCAAATAGTAATCTTGATATTGAAACAGAAATAGTTGCATCCGGCCCTGGCCGTATTATGGATAAGTTTTATAAAACCATCCTTATTGGGGGTTTCTTCCAGGTTTAAATGAAGGGCCGATCCGCCGTCCAGGTATTTTATGGTTTCTTCCCCATGCAGGATTATTTTATCCAAAACGTTTGTTTTGTTATCCTCTACCGCATAAAAATAGGAGTTGTAGCAATCACGTGGTACGAACAAACCGTCTTCCCGGTCCCATTTGGCATTTTTTACGCCCAGGTTTTCTGCGGGAACAAATTCTGTATTGAACATATAGCCATAATTTTCTTTGGCCACCCTGTTCTCATTATAGATCTGTTTTAAATGCGCATTTACGAATTGCTTGTACCGATCGTTGTTGCCCACCTCGACACCCTGGCTTTCCGCTGCTTCCACCATTCCATTGATCCCTATGGTCAAAAACTGTTTTTCGAGTGCTATAAAACCTGCCTTATAAGCCGGCAGTAATCCCGCCCCGTGATACTCGTCCATAAGTTTTCTATAGGCTACTTGATATTTATGTATTTTCCGAACCTCCTCTACAATGTTGGCCTTTTTCTGAACCAGCCTGTTCAAATTAAGTGTGATTACGTTTATGGAACCTGTCGCCACACCCCCGGCACCCAATGAATAGCTGAAGGTATGATCATTTATTTCATTCCGTAAACGACAACAAGAGGCCAAACTATCCGCATTTTCGGATTGATAGATAAAGAACGAATTGCCCTCACTTAATTCCTGGGCGCACATCCCGGTAAATTCCGTATCAACGGGGGCGCCTTCTTTTACCAACATGGCCGCCGTTACTACTGGAAAGGTAAGTACGGCCTTTTTCCTCTCTTCATTGAACCAACTCATAAAGAATGCCTGTAATTTCCTTACGCTTTCCCATTGTGGCCTGGTCATATCCGGAAATACAAAATCCCCGAACATCCTGTTAAAGTAGATTTCGTCATATATAGAGATGTTCCAGAATACAGATTGATAGCCTCTTGCGGCCGCGGGTTGATTTATGGCATACACTACATGTTGCAAGTGATTGGCTATTAGTTTTCCATGGTGTTCCAAATAGTCCTTCCCGTAATCCTTGGCCGCAAAATGGTCAAAATACATTAGAAACTCTACCGTGGCCAATGCTCCGGCAAATTGTGAACTTATGGCAAAGACAAGGTTGACGAATTCTCCGCAAAAACTCTCCAAATGCTTGGGAGCTCGGCTTTCGCCCCCTAGTTTGGTAAGACCGTCCAATAAAAAAGGGTACATGCTTATGGATACGCAATAGGGTTTTAACGAAGTTTCATCATGTACATAGATTTCATGGGACTCGATCTGCCGTATATATTCAAGGGCCAGATCTTCACCGAAAAGGGTCGCTATTTTTTGCTTTACCAAAGCCCTATTGACCTGAATATTGATGTCTTTATTGAGTTCGGCCTCCATGGTCGCGATATTTTTGGAGGTAACATTGGCATTGGCATCTACCTTGGAGCCATCTGCGGCATTCCCGGAATTTACGTAATGCTGAATAAAATCAATTTTTTTTGCGATTTGATTTTCTGAAAGTCGTATCATGGTTTTAGGTTTTTATGAATAAATGATTAAGTTGTTTCTTCGTTTTCACTTCTATGAACCGTTGATTGGTCCTTTTTTGGTCCAAGCCGCCCAAAGGTTTGATCCATCTTCCTGTTTTGAGCCAGGTCAATTGTTCCCCTATTTTTGGAACTACCTCTTCCTCACCCGTATAGAGGCATGTCTTATAGCCTTTTCTCCTGGCATATTTTAGCTTCTGTATCAACTCTTGTTCATGCCATTCACCGCCCATAAAGAGTACACAGGAGGCAAACCCATGATATTTATGGAGTAAACCGGCATAAATGTTATGGTCCAGTTTTGTTCCACTTCCTTTTTTCCATAGAAATGGGGAATGACACCCTTCACAGTGCAGGGAACAGCCAGATATACTAAAACAGAGGCTTATTTCCCCGGGCACTTCTTGCAGTACAATCTGAAAATTATGGCAATTCATCAATTATGATTATTAAAAGACCTTTTTATCATTTATAAAATTATTATGTTCTAAACCAATCTTTTCATTTTGAAAAACTAGTTGTCAAAGATCTTATTAACAATTGAGGGAAATGGTAAGGTCCAGAGGGGAAACAGTTCTCGACTTTGCGCAATACATCTTAATCGGGCAATTCTCCAATCGTTGAAAAATGTACGAATACGGTTTTAAAAAAAGAGAGAAAGAATGTGAGGATGAAATAAAAGCATTAAACTCAATATTGCTCGAGTTAAAAAGGTTAAGTGAACGCTCTCGGGCACGAACATAATCAATGGAAAGAATTGGCCGTTACACGAGTAAAGAAAATGAATATTCCTTTTTCAGGTAACAATAACCCTGATAATTTAATCGATCGGATCTAAATTGGAAGCACATAGAAAGCTTTAGCACGGTTTTTGTAACTTTAATCATAAATACGACGAAGAAATGAGCACAACAGAACTAGACAATACCAGGAAAGAGTTGGTAGGATGGATCCAGTCGCTTACAGACGGTTCAATTTTAGGATTGCTTAACTCTGTAAAATTGTCAAGTGAAGGTAAATCTTCTGCTTGGTGGGAAGAACTTACCGAAAGTGACAGGGTTAATATCCTAAGTGGAATCAGAGATTATGAGCAGGATGAGACATTAGACTCAAAGGATTTTTGGAACAGGCTTGCCAATGCATAAACCTGTTAAAGTTAAATGGACCAGAAAATCACTATCAAATGCAATTGGAATTAAAAAATATATCCTGACCAAATTTAGCAAAAAAGAGGTTCTTAAGTTTGAACAATCACTTAAAGAGTTTGAGATTACGATATCAAACTTTCCCACCCTATATCCGGAGTCCAAAGCTAAGAAAGCAATACGAAGAGCGGTCATCCATAAAAACACGGCGACTGTAATCGCTATGAAAGATAATAGGCAAAAGAAACCAAGTTAAGAATCAATTCTCTTCAGGTTCTTATTCTGAATCATTATTTCCCGACTATCCGGGGCAAGCCTTGATGAACTCTTTTAAATTGACCAGAATTTTATCAACTCTGATATTTAATTCTCTCGTATAATTTAACCAGGGACTGTAACAGCTCCACCGGTGTGGTCAAAATTTGATAATGGTTCTGTCCGAACATCTGTGGCAGGTAATATTTTGCCTGCGCCTCAATAGCCAGCGCATAGGAATTGATCTGGCGTTGGTTAAGCTCCCTTAAGGCCTGTTTTACATCATTGATTCCATATTTGCCTTCATATTTGTCATAATCATTGGGCTTACCGTCCGAAATTAAAATGACCCATTTATTCTTGGTGTCCCTTTCATCCAACAATGCGCCAGAGTGGCGCAGAGCGGCCCCAATACGGGTATAACCACTGGGTTCTACTCCACCTATTTTATGTTTGGCCTTGTTCCAATCTTCATCAAAACCCTTTAGTTTTAAGTAGGTGGTATAGTTCCGGGTTTTGGAATAGAAACAATTTATGGAGAAATCTACATTGAATTCATCCAATATCTCCCCAAAAATAATAGAAGCCTGTTTTTCAACATCTATAATCCTATTCCCGGCGGCGTAGCCATCACTGGACAAGCTAACATCCAATACTATTAAAATGGAAAGGTCTTTTTCTTTTTTACGTTTGCTCAGGTATATCTTTTCGGAAGGGGTATGCCCGGAGTGTACATCAACGTACAGATTTGTAATGGCATCCAGATCAAACTCCCCACCTTCCGCCTGTCTGCGTTGTTGTTGGTATTTGTTGTTGACCGAAGTCAGCATTTTTCGCAGCCCCATTAAGGTAGAAGCATTCTGTCTCAAGGTTTTTTTGTAATAATCGGTATTGGTCTTGACCTGTTCTCTTGGATAAACTTTACAATAATCCGGTCTGTAGGCTCGTTTGCTAAAATTCCATTCATCGTATGTTAAATGGAACTCCTCCGTATTTATCTCCTCACTTTCCGCTATGGTGGCATTCTCTATAAAATCCGCCTGATATACCGAGTGTACCGGGTCATCTACCCGAACGGCATGTTTCATATTCAGTTCTTCCAAGGCATTGGCATGGTCTTCCAAATCATCGTCCCCATCAAAATCGCGCCAACCTCCCTCCCACTCCTCTGCGGTTTCCGCTTTTTCAAAATTATGGGTGAGTACGTAATCTTCTTGCGCTTTTTTATCTATTTGTAGAGCGTTCAGCTCCTCAACGGCATTGGCTTTTAGAATGGTATTGATTTCGTTTTGGATGGCTTTTTTGGCCAATTCGGAAATATTTTTAAGCTTGTTCTTTTCAGGGGCAGAGGTATCATTACGCATCCATTTCCCATAAATAAACGAGTAGTCTACCGGTTTTTTTTCTGTAGATTTTCCAAAAAAAAGAGAAGTTAATTGATAATGGATATCCTTAGCGATAGGAAATTGATCAAAAACTTCTTTCAAAATGCTATCGGATGACTCCAGGGCCTTTTCCCTTGCCTGTTCTAACGTATATTCATCCCCCTTGACATAGTTAAATCCAAGGTTTTTTTGCACGGACAGGTAAAGGATCCTGAACAAGTAAAAGGAGTGGTTTTTATCGATATCGGTAAATTCGGAAAACCGGGAGGGAAGAAAAAAACTATCGTTCTTATAGCCCCCTTCACGTTCCGCTTCAAAAATTTCAATGGGCTTACCCGTTATGGCCCTCGCAAATATGGTAAGGTGCGGTTTTATGTCTGACAATTTTACGGTATGGGCTATAGCCTCCTGGGCATCTTGTCTTCGCCTTTTTAGGAATTTTACGAATTTGCCGAAGATATATTCATCCGGTTCAAACATGGCCTCTTGGTAAACAATGGTTCGTATTCCGTGAAATGATAGGGTCAATAGTAAAGAACATCTTTTTATATCATTAGATCGCAAAGATCTGCAAGGGCCTCGATAATCTCGGGATCGTCTGTCAAAGGTTCCACTACCGCTACCCGAACGGATAATCGTTTGGGCAAGCCTGAATGGATCAATTTTGCCGCATCTACCAAAAGACGTGTAGAAACGGTCTCCGTTAAACCAAGATCGGTCAGGTTCCGGATCTTATTGGCAATATTGACCAATTTCTTTGCCACGCCTTCATCTATTCCCGTTTCGGCAGCTAAAATAAGGGCCTCATCCTTTGGCTTTGGATAATTGAACGACAAGGCAATAAACCGTTGCCGGGTAGATGGTTTTAGTTCTTTAAACCCTTTCTGGTAACCGGGGTTGAAAGAGGCGATCAGCATAAAATCTTGATGTGCCTTAATGGTCTCTCCCAATTTATCAATATACAGCTCTTTGCGATGGTCCGTTAAAGAATGGATGGCAACGACAATATCCGGCCTAGCCTCGGCTATTTCATCTAAATATACAATAGCACCATGTTTTACGGCCTGGGTAAGGGGGCCATCTATCCAAACCGTTTCCGCTCCTTTAATAATGAAACGACCTATTAAATCGGTAGAAGAAGTTTCTTCATGACAGGCAATGGTAATCAATCTTTTCCCCAATTGATGGGCCATATAGTCCACAAATCTGGTTTTTCCGGTACCCGTAGGGCCTTTTAAAAGTATGGGCAATTTATTCTTGTAGGCATGTCTAAAAACCTCTATTTCTTTGGAAACAGGTTTATAAAAAGGGATGCCTTCTTTGTCCGGAATATTATTAAATGTCCTGGACGATGTATCCTCTAATATATTCATTCTTTTATCCTAATTTTTAATAGAGCCTGAAAAGGGCAGGTCTCACTCACCTTTGGTGTTTTGAATATCCTATCCTTTTCAGGCTCCGTATATTTTATGGTCATACTTCCGAAACTTCCATAGCCTCATCGGTAGGACGACCATGTTTTACAAAGTCTATAATATACATTATGATTCCGGTCGTAAATAACAGTGCACAAATAATCAATACTACAAAATGGATACTGATTTCGTTCTGCACGATCATAAAATCCATTTTAAGCTTGCGTTCCATATACACCTGAGCGACCCCGGCGACCCCAAAGGCTATGGTCATACCTATCATTCCAATATTGGATAACCAGAACGCCGCCCGTCCTGTTGTACCATCATAGAGCTTTCTCCCCGTCATGTTGGGCAGGGAATAACTTATAATGGCAAAAACGATCATGGCATAAGCTCCCCAAAAGGCCAAATGGCCATGCATGGCGGTAACCAAGGTACCATGGGTATATAAGTTGGTCTGGGGCAATGTATGCGCGAAACCTAACAATCCGGCCCCTACAAAAGAAAGTATGGCAGAACCTAAGGTCCAGAACAATGCCATTTTGTTCGGATGTTTTTTTTCTCCTTTTCGGTACATGTTCACGGCAAAAAGGGCCATTGCCAAAAAAGCCAAAGGTTCCATGGCGGAAAATATGCCCCCAACGATCAGCCAGATTTTATTGACACCTATATAATAGTAATGATGACCAGTACCCAATACCCCTGAAAGGAAGGTCAGGCCTACAATAACATAGAGCCATTTCTCGATCACTTCACGATCAACCCCTGTGAGTTTGATCAATAGGAAAGAGAGAATACCGCCCATGATCAATTCCCATACACCCTCTACCCATAAGTGGACCACCCACCAACGGAAAAAGGAATCCATCACCTGACTGTCAAATGGCAACATGCCCGGCAAGTAGAGCAATGCCGCAAACAACAGCCCCATGGAAAGTACGAGGGCAGTAGTGGTTTTCCGTTTCCCCTTAAAAAGGGTGATTAAAATCAATCCGAGAAACAACAGTACATTAACGACCACCAAAAAGTCAAGTTGTCTGGGGATTTCTAAGAACTTTCTACCTTCCCACCAATTAAAATGGTATCCGATTATGGCCGCAACGCCTACCAGTGCAAGGGAAATTAATTGTACATATGCCAGTTTTACATTGACCAGTTCCCGCTGGGCTTCTTCGGGGATAATATAATAGGCCGCTCCCATAAAACCGGACAAAAGCCAGACCACCAATAGATTGGTATGAACGGCCCTGGCCGTATTGAAAGGAATAAAATCATGCAGGCCATCCATCCCTATACGGGCAAAACCCATGATAAAGCCATATGTAAGCTGAAGAACCAATAGCAGCATGGATAAGGCAAAAAACCAATAGGCTACTTTTTGTGATTTATATTTCATAATAGTAATTTATAAAGTTGATTAGTTAGTTATTCCTTATCCGTTGCCAATGGATCCTCTCCTTTGGCCAAAGGGGATACGACACGGTCAAAACCATTAAGGTCTATGTCATCGATCCAATCAAAAAAGGCAATGACATCATCGGCTTCCTCTTCGGTGAAGCCATAGGCTACCATTTTTCTTCCGTTCGGTTCCCAGGGAATGGGGTTCATCAGTACCGCTTTTACATAACCGGGACCCCTACGATCCAAGACTTTCGTCAATTCCGGGGCGTAGTAACCCCCTTCTCCCAAAATGGTATGGCACCCCATACAATTGTTGGCTTCCCATATTTCTTTTCCTCTCACCACCTGCTCGGTAATGTTCCCATAATTGGACTGATCTTGTTCTTTACTGAACGAATAGATGGTCAATCCTATAAATACCAGGAAAGTGACCAACGTTCCCCCAAGAAAAAACGCACGTGCTTGTTTTTTTGATAGCATATTGGTTGTTGTTTAAATTAGTATAAAAAGATTTTTTTATCTTTCATTTGAAAATTAAATATGTTTCCTCCCTTAATCTATGATATCGGTCATAATTCCAAGATCATTTTTTAAAATTTTTCTTTAAAAATCCTTTCGTTTTGATTTGTATACCAGCCGCCAAATGGGAAAGACCGTCCACAAGACCAGCATAACCATCGAAGCCAAAAACCCTTGATCCGTTCCAAAAAACTGTTTGAAAACAGCCCCCGTATATCCTAACAATGCAGAAATGTCCAGTTTTAAAAGTATCAAGGTGCGTGACAGGTCTATAGGGTTCAACATGGTAGCTCCCAGAGAAAAACTATCCAATGGATATTCCTTAAAAACAATGAGCGACATCAAAAAAAGTCCGTCATAGATTACGGCCATGAACAACCACAACAATACGGCGTAGCCAAAACCTTTTATCTTATTTTCATTGGAAAGCGCAATATTGAAGGACAGGGCCGTGAAGATCAGGGTTAAAAATCCACCGGTCACCAGCAGCAACGAAAAGTTGAAAATGGCATCACTTTTAAAAAGTCCGTAAAGTACAAAGGGAATGCCCAGGCCCAATACCAAACTCATGGTCAGCGAACCGGCCACCCCCAAGTATTGTCCCAAAAAGATGGAAGAACGTTTTATAGGCTGTGCCAATAAGAGTTCCGTAAATTCTTTGGCATTGTAAAAATACATTACCCCAAAAATGGTACCGATAAGCGGTACGAGCACTATAATAATGTTCATTAGGGTAATGACGGCTTTGGAAACATCATTGTTCAGGAACAGGAGCACAAAACCCAGTATGAGGTAAAACAAGAAATAGATGTAGCTCCAACGGCTTCGTATCAGATCGTAAAAACTGTATTTTAATATTTTAAACATCGGTCGGTGAGGTTGCTATGGCCGCAATGGCATGTTCAAGATCGGTTTGTTGGGTCTTCTGCTGTAATGCCGCTATACTGCCATTAAAATATATTTCCCCTTCCAGTAGATATATAATGGTATCGGCCACCTCAGCTACAAAGTGCATGATATGGGATGTGATCAAAATGGTTTTCCCGTTATCTTTTTCCCGTTTTATCAATTGTTTTAAATGTATTAAAGAAGCCGGATCCAATCCTGTTGTAGGCTCATCCAATATAAGTAAGGGACTATCGAACATAAAGGTCAGTACAATGTTCACTTTTTGTTTTGTTCCCCCGGAGAGCGTGGCCAGTTTTTTATCCAAAAAAGGTTCTAATTTAAAGAGGGAAATCAATTTTTCTGCCTCACTGGGCACTTGGCGAAGGTCTTTGATCATTCGGATCAATTCCCTTACTTTCAAGTTTCCCGGAAAGTTGGCGATCTGTGGCAGATAGTCTATTTCTTGACGGTATTTCCAATTTCCCTTAATGGGCTTGTCCCCTACCATAATCCTACCCTCATCGGGTACGACCATTCCTAAAATGGTTTTGATCAATGTGGTCTTACCGGATCCATTAGGTCCCAATACGGCAAAAATCCCGCTTTTTTCTATACTTAAATCCAGACCGGAAAGCACCTTGTTCTTTCCAAACTTTTTATGGAGGTTCTCTATCTTGATCATCGTGTTTTTTTCATTAGCGGGTTCGCATCCAGAAGATTGTCCGGAGTAAATACGGGAGATACTTTTTCGGAAAAATCAATAATATCCATAAACAGGCTGCGTAACAATACAATGGTCTCGGGGGTTTTGTTTACGATATATGAAAAGAGTTTTACGGGTCTATACGGTACATCGCCCACACCGTTCCTATTTAGATCATACCCGGTGTAATCGCTCCAAAAATTTTGATCGAATACATTGTCGTTCAGTTTGCTGTTGTATGAAACATCAAAGGAGTTGTACAAAAAGTTATTCTTTGTAAACCTATTGGTATAGCAAGCACCTAAGATCTTTACGGCCCATCCGTTTTTAATAAAGTTATTGTTGGTGTACGTAATTCGATTGGACCCTTCTATATTGATACCTATGGTATTTTCCTCAAAGGTATTATCCATTATTTCGGCATCATTGATTTCTTTTAAGAGCATGCCAAAAGCTGCTGTTCCCCAATTTTTTTTAAACGTATTTCCAACCATTTTTATGCGTTTGGAGAACATTACGGCAACACCGGCCCCGTTGTTTTCAAAAGTATTATGGGAATAAACGTCGTCATTGGAAAACATAAAATGTAGCCCATAACGCAAATTATCGGTACTGATATTATCCTTGATATTGATATTGTCCGAAAACTCCAGATAAATCCCGTCCCGTACATGCTGTACAATGTTCTTTTCGACCACTATATCTTTTGAGTACCACAATTGAATACCGTTTCCGGAATTATATTCGTCTATGGCATCTCCAATGATTTTGTTATGATATACACGGCCTTTGCTCGATTTTTCCAAATAAATACCGAAAAACAACTTTTCCAAAACCACGTTCTGTATGAGAAATTTTTCACTTTTTACCACACGGATCGCTGCATGGTCCGTGGTGTAACTTGTACCCACGTTAACAATGAACAGGCCATCAATAGTAACATTATCGGATACGATCCTTATAATTTCACCCTGATCTTCTCCATCTATTACCGGGTAGTTTTCCCCCACCAGGACCAAGGGTTTATCAATAAGGATATTGAATTCTTTATATGTCCCCTTTTTTATTAATAGGGTGTCAAAATCAGAAGCCTTTGCCACTCCCTCTTTAATTGTTTTAATTTCACATTTTTGACAAATGGCAATAACCTTACTTTGCCCTGCAACACATTGCGAGAAATTGAAAACTAAAATAAGGGCAAAGGCTAATTTCATTGTTCTGTATCGTTTATAACAGTGTATATTTTAAGCTTCCGCTAAAATTAACGGTTTCGTTCATGAAGATACCGTTGTAATTTTGATAAAGCGGGGTACCCAGTTCTGTGCCAAGGACAAGTTTATTTTTTGCCAATAATATATTTATGCCAATTGCACCCCGCAACAGTTCCCCTCCATAATTATCGGGGTCGACGGTGGTTACCATCATTGGGTTCAATTCTGGATCGACACCGGTTATCCTACCTTCACTACTGCCACTAGTTCTTAGGGAAGCACTCACTTTTTGGGATAATGCATAAGCTCCCCAAATGTGCAGTTCATGTAGGTTTCCAAAACGGTAACCCTGACTATTCCCACCGGTCCTAAAAGTGTTTAACTGTTGGATTCCCCAGGAAAAATCCGCTATCGTTCCTTTTAATGTACCCCCGATGGTAATATCAAAAGTACCGGAACCCAATTGCATGGCATAGGGCAATTTGGCATTGGCCATCATGGGAGTTGCATCTCTGTTCTTAATATCTCCTACGGGTATATTGAGCTTGATATTTGTATGGAGGTTGATCTTTTCATTGGCCAGAAGGCCATACAACACTCCCATTTTTAAGTCGCCCAGACCATTGGAGGAGGTTGAAAAATCGCGTAACATGGGCATACCGTTCTCCATCATCATACGTGCCGTTAAATCCATATCTTTTTTTACCACATTTTGCATCAACATGAGTGTCAGCCTATCCGATGGCGCATACATTACTCCCAGCATATACATTTGCATGGTCATATCCTGTGGGGCGACCATAAAACGCCGGTATATGGTTTCATCCGTAATTTTGTCCCTGCCATCACGGTTGCCCTCCATACCCATATTCATGTAACGTACGGAAACCATCAATCCTCCTTTTGGGTGTAAATGATCGCCCATAATACCTGACGGTGCATAGGCATCCGGACGGTTGTGATGCTTATGGTGTACGCCACCAAAATTGGACGAAACGAACCTGGATTTAAGTACTGTCCACGTATAGACCTCGCCCCCGTTCTTTTTTGTTACGGCCAGTGCATCCGTTTTACTTTTGTATGCGGACAGATTGGCTCCCATTGGGCTGGGTACGGCCTTACTCTTTACATAATACGCATCTATGGCATCGATTAATTCTCCACTATGGTAATCGGTGATCAATATTTTTTTAAAATTGGCCTCTTCCTTTGTCTTTAAAAAATTAACCAAACATTCAATGGCATCAAACTGTACTATTTTTTCAGAATCCGATACGAGCTGTGCCTTAAAAGCCTGATCGTTTATATCCATTTTACACTGGCCGCACGAGAAAATCTGGCCATAGCTCAACTGTGTAAAAATTAGGCATAGGTATAGCACATACATTCTTTTTATACACTTCATGCCTGGTTATCTAATGATTAAAAACCTGGAATTTTCAATGGCCTCTACCCAGTGTTCTTCTTCCTGGGGAAAGCTAAAATGCTGTTGTTTTTTTAGATGAAAGGTTTCCCCATTGATATGAAAATCGATTGCCCCTTCCAATAGGATCAGTTGGGCATCCGTTGGGGAGGTATGCTCAGGGAATATGGCATCTTTCTCTAAACTGATACTCAAGACTTCTATGGCCCCTATTTTTTTAAATTTGTGTATTTTGAGTTGATCGTATTCCTGTGTATTGATCTGATCGTTTATTTCATACATAACATTCTTGTTTAAACAGATTTGAACAATGATTTCCTATTCCATAAATCGCCCTATAACATCCCATATCTTAATGCGATAGACTATAGCGTTGTTCCTTGAATATTTTTTGTTGGAAAAGTCACTTATGAACGTAACCGCTTTTTTCGTTTCGGCTTTCAGAATATTTTTGACCCCTTTGGTAAACCGGTTTAAAAAATACTTGCTATCAATACCTTGAAGCTCCTCGAACGTACCATGGATCAATACCGATTTCCATCTTTTTAAGGAATTGATTTCTTCTATCAACAGACAAACCGATCCGTTCTCGCGCATACTATCAATTTTATGGCCTTCGGTAGTAAAACCGATAATGCTATTCTCCTCGTCATCATAATAATAGGTTATGGGCACTATGAAGGGACTTTGACCGGAAATGAATCCCAGCCTACCGATATAGTTCTCTTTGGCAAGTTGAATACTTTCTTCTTTTGATAGGTATTGTGGCATAATAGGTTTCCTGTTAAATGTTTATTTGAATCTTTCCCGTAGTTCCTGCCATGTAAAAATTTCCCCTCCGTTTTTCATTTGGGCATTTTTTGCATCTTGTTCGGTAGCAAAAGCGGTCAAATATTCTCCCATAGGGCTTGGTATATTTTCACTGATAAGATATACGGCCTGCTCGCCATCTATAAATTCTCCGGGCATATTGTAATCATTGACCATGTAAAGGGCAACGGTTTCTATAGCTATTTCCTTTAGATGGTTTAACATACATTCCGTAGCATCAAAAGAATACGTCCTGCCTTTTTGGGTCATAAACTGGGCGGCATGTTGTTTGTCCACTATGGTCATGCTACAGAAATGACAGCCATCCGAACCATAAGCAACCGGTTTGGGGCTATGGGTACACCCCAAAAGGGAACACATAATAAAGAGCAACACAAATGAAATCTTTTTCATAGGGTATTGGTTTAATTGATTTTAGGTTTCTGGGACTTGTTATTTTTCCATCCCATAAAATAGGCCGCCACGGTCAACATCATCCCTATAAACATCATCCATGCACCTGTAGACGGTAGGGAGGTAACATCAAAATTCAACATTTTGGCATGACCGAACAAAGGCGGTTTATAGGTCATGGGCGTTCCGTCCGGATTGGCCAGTTTCATAATGGCATTGGGATCTAAATTGGTGCCATAATCCACCATCCAGGCATTAAAATCATACATTCCCAGGATTCCCAGAACACTCATCAGTACAAACCAGCCCATGTACCATTTGTAACTTATTTTTTTAAAAAAACCGAGCATCCCAATTAGTACCCCCAAGGCAATCATTCCGCCTATGATCAGGGGAAAGGTGCTAAACTCCCACATTTCCTCAGGCTTTGGCAGTTTGCGCATACCAATGTAGTGGTTAAGGCCGTCTATGTTCTGAATGTCGAATTCGCTGGCTCCCCTAATCCCATTAATATGGATGTTCATTCCCAAAGGTTCCGGATATTGCGGAGCGCCCAACATTATGTTCCATAACGGGAAGAAGAACAGCCCCAACAAGAACAATGGCCCTAATATCATTAAGATACTTGCTTTTTTCATGCGTTTATTTTTAGTGCTTTTCAATGACCATAATCTATCTATCCCCCAGATATTTTGAGCGGGCTTGACAACTTTATATAGTTACGGTGTCGTATTTAAGGATTATCCGATCATACCGATCTCATCTTCCAGTGCCTTTCAATGGCATCGACACTGTTCAGGTTTCCTAAAAAAAGTGGGCCGGCACAGGGCACAGCCCGCTTTTATCTGAAAAAAACAATCGCTAAAAATTTATTCGCCCAAGGTATAGGTAAGTGGTACATTGGATCCTGCAGGGGAAACCCTCACATAACCTTGCATTTCCTGATGCAATGCCGAACAGAAATCCGTACAATAAAATGGCCATACCCCCGGTTTCTTAGGCTCCCAAAGTGATGTTTTGGTCTGTCCGGGCATAATCAGCAGCTCCGAAGTATTTTGGCCTATCATGGCAAATCCGTGAGGTACATCAAAATCCTGTTCATGATTGGTAATATGGAAATACACCTTATCTCCCACTTTTATACCCTCAATATTATCCGGTGTAAAGTGGCTTCTGATGGTCGACATATATATATGGACTTCATTACCTTCACGTACTACTTTGGCTTGATCCGGACTCAGCACGGCATATTTATGTTTGTTCTCCGTTAAACGGTAGATCTTCTTTGATTTTGGTGCCAACAGATCGGCCGGACAACCAGCGGCATAATGTGGTTCGCCATGGGTCGGGAAATCATAGATCAACTCCATCTTGTCACCGGAAATATCATAGATCTGGGCAGAATGCTCCATTTCGGGACCTGTGGGCAGATACCTGTCTTTGGTAATCTTGTTCAGGGCCACTACATATTTCCCAAAGGGTTTGGCAGAGTTGCCCCCTGGAATCATCAAATGACCAACCGAATAAAATGTAGGTTTTCTATCCAACACTTCCCATGTATCCAATTTCCATTTTACGACCTCGGAAGAAATGAAAAAGGTCGTATAGGCATTTCCCTTTCCATCAAATTCAGTATGCAGCGGGCCCAATCCACCACTTTTTACAACACCTCCCAATACATCTTCAAATTTTAATATCGGAATGCCATAGGCTTCTCCATCAAACTTTTTAGCTTCGATTGCAGCTAACATATTGTCAAAGGAATGTATGGTCAAATCGGCGGACAACTTACCATTACCTATGATGTATTGGCCACTGGGATCTACATCGACACCATGTGGTGATTTTGGCGTAGGCATAAAGAAAACAGCTCCAGGTACATCCAATGGATCTACTGTCAACACTTCTTTTTTCATGGTAGAGGTCCCGGTATGGGTATGCTCATCATATACATTATGGGCATATTCGGCAGCCATTTTTGTACCGCCCCCATTTTTCACATACTCCTCAATTTTTTTCCAGTTTACGGCAGCGATAAAATCCTTATCGTTCTGGGAAGAGTTCACCTCCATTAATGTATTGGCCTCTTCGGTATTATACGTTGTAAAGAAGAACCATCCATGGGATTTTCCACGCCCCGGGTGCGCAAGGTCGTAATTGAAACCGGGCATCATCAATTGAAACTCCAAATTTAAACGGCCACTATCGGGAGCCACGCTAATAAAGGAAAGTGAGCCTTTAAAATTGCCCTTGTAATCCTTAATGGGCATATCGCGCTGTGGAATAGGAACCGAAAAACGGGTTCCGGCCACCACATATTCTGTATTTTCAGTAACGAAAGAAGAACTATGGTTACCTGCACTATTGGGCAATTCAATAATTTCTTCGGTCTCAAAAGTACTTAAACTTATACGGGCAATACGGGGTGTATTGTTCGCATTGATAAAAATCCATCTGCCATCCAATTCACCATTGGTCTGGGAAATATCGGGATGGTGGGCATCATCCCAGGGGACAAACCCAAAAGAGGTATTCAACATAGGCTTTGTTTCTTCGGAATATCCAAATCCCGAGGTCGGAAATTGTGAAAACACCGGGATTTCCTTGAACATTCTACCTGAAGGCAGGCCATAAACGGTTATATTACCACTATAGCCCCCCGACATAAAGGCGTAAAACTCGTCATGCTCCCCAGGTGGTACATAAGCCTTTTCAGCGGCACTGGAAGATAAGGCACCACTGGAAGATTTACCATCCCCCTGATTACCGCAACTGCCCAAGAGCGCACCAAGGCCGATAAACATTAATACGTAAAAACTATACTTTTTCATTTGTTCTGTTTTAATTGGTTATTTTGATTATTCGGATGGTGGCAAGATTACCTTGTCCACAACATGTATAATTCCGTTCCCGGCAGAAATGCTTGCCATAATTTTGGCACCGCCTATAAATACATCATCACCTTTAGTTTCAACTATTGTGTTCTGATCATTGGCCTGGCCCAATTTTTTAAACTTCTTTAAAAAATCCTTGGAGTATTTACCAGGGGTAACGTGGTGTTTTAGAATATTTGCCAAGGCATCCTTGTTTTCGGGTTTCAGTAAATCTTCGACCGTTCCCGGAGGTAATGCCTCAAAAGCGGCATTGGTAGGAGCAAAGACCATTAATGGGCCTGCATTGACCAAGGCGTTTTCCAATTCTGCCGCCTGTACCGCTGCCACTAAAGTGGTATGGTCCGGAGAGCCAATGGCGATCTGAAGTATATTGGGTGTTGACCCATCATCTTTTATAAAGGCCTGACCTTTCTTTTCCGTGTCCGCTGTCTTAGAAGTCGTAGCGGTAGCCGTCGTATTCTCGGTTTTGGTTCCATTTTTACAACTGCCGATCAAGAACAGTAACACAAAGGAACCCAATAGTAACTTCAATCTGTTTGTTTTCATAGTGTCATGTATTAATTATTTTTAAATGATGTTCACAGGGTTCGCCCTAACAATCTAAGCAAGTATCCAAAAATTGCTATGCCCTATGCCAACTATTCATAGGGTTCTAAAATATTCCAAAATTGATCGGGTCTCTTCTACCGTAAGATTTTGGTTGGCCATTGCGGCACCATTAAATTCTATCAATAAATCCTTGGCACAACGGTCCTGCTCCGTCATCAACTTTGGATCCAAGATCATGTTCATGATCCATTCCGGGCTTCTTCTTTTCATAATACCCTTTGGGGAAGGTCCAATAAATCTTTTGTCCAGTTTATGGCAGGCTGTACAATTGGTCTTATAAAGTGCCTCCCCGGCAGCGGCCATCTCGGTATCAATTTCCGGATCTAATGTGATGGACGTTATCTGACCCACCCCTTTATTATCCAAGGTGATACGTTCAGAGGCCGGAACTTCATCGGTTGTAGGAGCAACTTCGGATTTTTCGGTCGTTTTGGCACGATTCACGCTAAACCCTTCCTCTTTCTTTTTTTCCTTTCCTCCACAGCCTATTAAAAACACGGAAAAAATGATTGCTAAACTTCTAATTACTATTTTCATTATATGTTGGTTTACATGTTTATTGATCAAAAATATAATCGCTACAAGTCTTATAATATGATATTTATCATATTTAGGATAAAAAAATCTTTTTAATATTATATTTGGATTTTTAAAATGAAAAAATGTTCTCAAATTCTGCAAAATATGCCCTGAAAGCTATTCTTTATCTGGCATTACATTCCAACGAGGAAAAAAGATTAATGGTCAAGGATATTCATGGGCCCATAAACGTTCCCAAGACCTATTTGGCAAAACTTTTACAAGAACTCGCCAGGCACGGTATCGTTTCTTCCATCAAGGGGCCAAAAGGCGGTTTTTATATCAGTAAAAAGAATAAGTTGCAGCCCGTATCGAGGATCATTGACATTATCGATGGCAAGAAGCGCTTGGAATCCTGTTTGTTGAGTCTGGAAGATTGCGACCAAGAAAAACCATGCCCGTTGCACCAATTATTCGTGCCCGCACGGTCAAAACTGATCAATGGCCTGGAAAATAAGACAATAGAAGATCTATCCCATGAATTAAGGGATAAAAAGGCATTTTTGCCTATTTAGTATTCATGGACAAATAGTGCTTACTTCCATCTAACCTATATAATGAAATCGTTTATACTCTTTCAATGTAATGAGAAAGGAAAATGAACTTTTAGAAAACCAATGCAAGAAACAGACTTGGCTTTTGATCAAAATATAACAAATACAGCTTTATTTATTTTAATAGCGCAGCTACTTAGTCTAATGGAAAAACGTAAATTGGCCCTTCGTTTATTTCCATAGGAAAACTGTAAAAATGAAAAAGAAAAGTACAAGAAGGTCGTTTTTAAAAAAAGCTACGCTTACCTCGGCCGCCCTTACTACGGCACCAATGATTATGGGAGCTTCTTTTGAGGAAAAAATAATTTTATCCCGTACCTATACCCCCAAAAACTATTTGGCCAATGACCATATCAACCTGGCCCTTATCGGTTCTGGTATCCAGGGAATTTATGATACGCAAACAGCATTACGTGTAGACGGTGTAAAACTGGTAGCGGTCTGCGATCTTTATGAGGGCAGACTAGATCGCGCCATGGAATTATGGGGAACATCTTTATATACAACCAGGGACTATCGTAAAATCCTGGAACGAAAAGATATAGATGCCGTAATCGTGGCCACTCCCGATCATTGGCATCAAAAAATCACCATAGATGCCCTAAAGGCCGGAAAGCATGTCTATTGTGAAAAACCGATGGTCCAAAAGTTCGGAGAAGGCCAGGCTATTATTAAAGCCCAGAAGAAAAGTGGAAAAATATGTCAGGTCGGGAGCCAGGGAATGTCCTCCCTGGGCAATGAAAAAGCGAAACAACTCTATGAAGAAGGGGCCATTGGAGATATTGTGATGTTAGATATGTACAACGATCGGTATTCGGCCCAAGGCGCATGGCAATATCCCATTCCACCGGATGCCAATCCCAATACCATAGATTTTGATGAATTTTTGGGCAACGCCCCTAAAGTTCCTTATGAACTAAACCGTTTTTTCCGGTGGAGAAACTATCAGGATTATGGTACCGGAGTGGCCGGGGACCTTTTCGTACATGCCTTTTCTACCCTTAACCATATCTTAAGTTCCCATGGTCCCAACCGGGCTTTATCTACCGGAGGGTTGCGCTATTGGAAAGATGGGCGTGATGTTCCCGATGTCACCATGACCTTGTACGACTATCCGAAGACAGATACACATGCCGCTTTTAATGCAGCGTTCCGAATAAATTTCATTGCCGGGAACGGTGGTGGCGGTGGCTTTAAATTGATCGGAACCGAGGGAGAAATGGAAGTAGGCCAAAACCGGGTCAAATTAAAACGTTCTAAATTGGGCAGGCTTCCGAGTGCCTATGCCATGGTTGCATATACCGAGGCTACACAGGAAAAAATCAATGCTATATATAAAGAACAAAATTTGGAACCACGGGCATCCAATTTGAATACGGGCATAACCACATGGGAAGCCCCTAACGATTATAAAGGTGGCCATTATGATCATTTCTATAATTTCTTTACCGCTATCAGGGAAAATAAAAAAGTGATCCAAGACCCAACATTTGGATTAAGGGCATCGGGAGCGGCCTTATTGGCCAACGAGAGTTATTTTACGGAAAAACCGGCCCTATGGAATCCAAAGACCATGAAATTGATCCAATCATAAACTGAACCGTTAAAGATTAAAATAAGGTGGATTTCAACTAATGACGAAATTCATGGACTCACCTAAATCTTAAAGGTAATTACCGGTAGTATGGAGTGATTGGCAATGTCCTCCCCTATGCTGCCCATAAAGAAATGGGACAGTCCTTTACGTCCATGGGTAGAAATACCGATAACATCCGCATCCATTTCTTCCGCAAAATTCAGAATCCCGTTTTCCACGGAATAATCATTGTAGATGGCAATGAGCGGATCAAACCCTACCGTACTGCAAAATGCCTCAATTTTCTCCTGAATTTCGGCGGTATTAAGAAAGCCGGCCCCAGGGGTGTTAACATAAATCAATTTTAGCTCCATGGAAAGGGCGTCCGCTATAAATTTTGCCCTTTGGAATGCATGTATATGTTCTTCTTTTAAATCACATGCAAAAACCATTTGCTGCGGGTTGAAATCCTTGAACCTTGTTTTAATGACCAAAACGGGTATATTCGAGTTACGAACTACTTTTTCCGTATTGGATCCCACGAATAGCTCCTTGACTCCCTCTGTTCCATGGCTACCCATAACGATCAAATCCGCATCATGTTCCTCCGCAACCTCGCTTATTTCACTAAAGACCTTAAAGTGTTTTATGACCGAGACTACTTTGATTCCCTTTAAATAAGGTTTATCCAGGAACTCTTTTAGCCGCTTTTCCGCCAATTTTATAAAGAAGACCGTTTGCTCCGGATGTGCGCCCTGGCTGGAACTTAATATAGCCTGGTTCAGCTCCAACATGTGCAATACGAACAGGGTGGATTTATTCTTTTTTGCAATCGAAGCCGCTACTTGTATGGCATATTCGGATTGATTTGAAAAATCTATGGGAACAATAATATTTTTCATTTTAGCGGATTTAGATGTTCTTAGTTAAACAGTCATGGAAAACAACCGTGTTTCCGGTGCTTTTTCATGCAATCTCAAATCAAAGGCCATACATACGTTCCGTACA
The DNA here is from genome assembly GCF_047345125.1 of Maribacter spongiae. NCBI lineage: Bacteria > Pseudomonadati > Bacteroidota > Flavobacteriia > Flavobacteriales > Flavobacteriaceae > Maribacter > Maribacter spongiae. The sequence goes on from NZ_JBLFEQ010000004.1 coordinate 308,739, forward strand.
AAAGGCCTTCCTTTTTCCGTTATTTTAATTTGATCTTCGGTTATCTCCAACAAACCATCTTGACGCATTTCAGATAGCCTGTCCAAAACATCGGGCAGGTTCTCAAACAGCATTTCTCCTGTAGACCATGAAGTTTCCATATGGCACATAAGGTTTAAAATATGTTTTCTAACAATTTCATCTTCCATGGTAAGCATGTGTCCACGAAAAATGGGGATGATATTGTTTTTTACCAAGTGTTGGTATTCTTCCAGACTTTTTACGTTCTGGGCAAAACCATACCAACTATCGCTTATGCTCGAAGCGCCCAAACCGATCATTAATTGTGTTTTGGAAGCCGTGTATCCCATAAAATTCCGATGCAGCCCACCTTCTTTCATGGCTTTATAAAGCTCGTCCGTTGCCAGGGCAAAATGATCCATTCCTATTTCCGTATATCCTGCCTCCTCCAACAGTATCTTGCCATTTTCATATTGCCTTCTTTTCTCTGCACCGGAAGGGAGATCGGTATCCTTATAACCACGCTGGCCGTTTCCTTTTAACCAGGGTACATGGGCGTAACTATAAAATGCCAATCGATCCGGCATCAATTCCTTTGTTTTTTGAATGGTGGCCTCAACATTTTCCATAGTTTGATGCGGCAGTCCAAAAATAATATCATGTCCGATGGAGGTATATCCTATTTCCTTTGCCCATTGCGTCACACGTTTCACATTTTCAAAAGGTTGCACCCTATGTATGGCTTTTTGAACGGTTTCGTTATAATCCTGAACACCATAGCTGACACGCCTAAAACCAACATCATACAAAGCCTGTAAATGTGCCTTTGTGGTATTGTTCGGATGGCCCTCAAAACTAAACTCATGATCCTCGGCCATTATCGCTTTGCCGAGCAACCCATGAATCAGATGTTTTAGGTTATCCGGACTAAAAAAAGTAGGGGTTCCGCCACCCAGATGCAATTCTTTGATAATCGGTTTTTCCGAGAAAAGATTTAAATAAAGTTCCCATTCCTTTAACAAGTTCTGGATATAGGGCAACTCCACTTCATGCCGTTTGGTAATACGTTTATGGCAGCCACAAAAAGTACACATGCTCTCGCAAAAAGGCAGATGAACATAGAGGCTTATCCCCTCTTTCCCATTGGTTCGGGCAAAACTTTTTTGAACACTGGTTTCCCATTGTTTTCCCGAAAAGGATGGGATATCCCAATAGGGAACGGTGGGGTAGCTCGTATACCTGGGACCGGCTACATTATACTTTTGAACAAGACTGCACATAGATTATAAGGTTTGTACAAACCTATAATTCTATATCCTAAAAAAATATGATAAATATCAGCTTATGAAGACCACCGTAATTTTAGTAGGTCTCTTTCATCCAATTATAGGGTTTTCTTTTTATCCAATTCCCGCGTGTAAAATCCGGAAAATCCTGGGGTTCGCCATTATTGGCTATAGAGGCTTCTGACAAAGGGGTTACGGCACTCCATGCCGCAGCATCATATGCATCCAATGGCGGTGCTATATTGGCTTTTGCCGACTCTACAAAGGAATTGAGGACAAAGAAATCCATACCACCATGACCCGCACCTACGGCATATTCCCCATATTTTTTCCAAAGCGGATGGTCGTATTTGGTAAGCCATTCGGTGGCTTTGTCCCATCTGTGCGGTTCCGATTTTCCCTCTACATAGATTCTGTTGCCATTAACTTCCCAAAGACCTTTAGCTCCCTGCACCCTAAAATCCAACGAATATGGTCTTGGCAAATTACTATCAAGGGTTATGATTATGGTCTCTTCATTGGCCGTGTTGATCGTTGAAGTGATAACATCCCCTTGCCTGAATTTGACCTTGGCGTTTGGATGGTCCTCTCCACCTACCTCAACGATATAATTATGGAGACCGATAGACTTTGTTGCATGTGATGTAAGGGAAACAAAACGATTGCCCCTATTTATGTCCGCCATTACGGCAATAGGACCCAGACCATGGGTCGGGTATACGTCCGCATTCCTTTTAACGGCATGTTCTGTACGCCATTTGGATTCCGAGATTCCTTTTTCCCCAAACTCCACTCCCTTTCCATACGCTGTTTTTCCATCATTTAATTTTACATGGCGCAGATCATGCTGATATCCACACCTAAAGTGTACCAGCTCTCCAAATACGCTCTGCTTTACCATATTCAATACCGCAAGAACATCCCTTCTGTAATTTACGTTCTCCAAAATCATCATATGCGTTCCGGTGGCCTCATGCGTATTCACCAAATCCCAACATTCTTCCAAAGTATTGGAAGCCGAGACTTCCACTCCCGTATACTTTCCCGCTTTCATGGTATCTACCGCCATGCGCGTATGCCAAAGCCAGGGCGTGGATATAATAACGGCATCCACATTTTTTAGCTCTAAAAGATTTCGATAGTCATAATCGTCCTTTCCAAAAACCTGAGGAGCTTTAAATCCTGCTTTTGAAATAAGGTTCTTTGCCAGGTTTATCCGTGCAGGGTCTATATCGCAAATGGCCGTAATAGAAACATCCTTTCTTAACAACAGGTTGTTAAGGTGGTTGGTGCCTCGTAAACCTACACCGATCATCCCTATGTTCAATTTGTCGTTCGCACCAAATCTTTTTGTCGCAAAACCAGGTACAGTAAAAAGTCCGGCACCGGCCAGACTCGTATTTTTGATAAAATTTCTTCTTGTAGTCATGAAAATCTATAATTATTGAAGGAAATATATGAAAAAGTCGGCGAACCTGATAAGTTCTTATCGGATTTAATAATCATATGACCGATTACCCTAAAAAATTTAAAGACAATCATTATTTTTGGGCCTTAAAACAAAACCATGACACTACTTTTAATGGCTGCCGGTAGTGGCAGTAGATACGGAAAGCTAAAACAATTTGATGAATTGGGACCAAGGGGCGAATTTTTAATGGAATTTGCTATTTATGATGCCATTAAAAATGGTTTTCAACAAATCGTTATCATTACCAAAGCCGAAAATGTTTCCTTTTTACAGGAATATTTGAACGAAAGACTTCCAAAAAATATTCAATTGGACGTATTGGCGCAAGAACTAACGGATTTACCCGATGGTGTTACCTTTACTGGGGAACGCAAGAAACCATGGGGAACGGCACATGCGGTCTGGGCCGCAAGAAACGTTATCAATGGTCCTTTTGTTGTAATCAACGCTGATGATTTCTACGGACAATCCGCATACAGGAACGCTGCAGCGTTTATGAACTCCAACGGCAATGACGACGTCTATGCCCTATTGGGATATACATTAAAGGATACACTCTCTGAACACGGTTCGGTTTCAAGAGGGGTTTGCAAGGTAGACGGCGAGGACCTGCTTTCCGTAGAGGAACGGTTAAAGCTAATACAAAAGGAAGAGGCCATCATAGACGAAGATACCGGATTGCGATTTACGGGAGACGAACAGGCGAGCATGAACTTTTGGGTTTGCAGACCATCGGTCTTTGATAAAATCGAATCGGAATTCAGGATATTTTTGAACGATGACGATCGCATAGCCAACAGCGAACTTTATTTGCCCATTACCATCCAAGAAATGCTCCAGGCCAATGAAGTTGCCGTAAAATGCATTCCTTCTGGCGGAGAGTGGTTCGGGGTTACCTACGCAAGCGATAAGGAAAAAGCAATGAAAAGCCTTCAGGACAAAACAAACGAAGGTCAATATACCTCACCCTTATGGGATTAAAAAACAGTAAATATACCCCGGAAGAACTTCAACATATTCTGGGGTATTTTTCCATTGAACAGGGTCATTTTTCATTACAGCCTTTGACGGCAGGTTATATAAACGATACTTTTCTGGTCTTTAAAGAACATACGCCCCTGTATATTTTGCAGCAAATAAACCATAATGTCTTTAAAGACGTTAAAGGGTTAATGCAGAATATTGCAAAAGCCCTGGATGCGTTAATGGCAAATGATTACAACACTATAAAGCTCCAAAAGACAGGCATGGGGGAAACCTACGTGCAACATTCTGGAAGTTATTGGCGGCTTATGAGCTATATTCCGGAAAGTACCACTTTCAATACTACTACAAATACCAAAATCGCTTTTGAAGCGGGAAGGATCATCGGAAAATTCCATTTGCTGTTAAAGAATGAAAAATCTTCGGTATTTGTAGACACCATTCCGCAGTTCCATGATTTGAACCTCCGCAAAATACAATTTCACGAAGCATTAGGATCTGCCGAAAAATCCAAGCTTGACCTTGCAAAAAACACTTTGGATTTTGCAAAGGAAACCCTTAAAAAACTGGAAGGCATCAATACGTCCGACCTACCGTTCCGTATATGCCATAACGATACCAAACTCAACAATATTTTGTTTTCCAAGGCTTCGGACAGGGCACTGTGCCTGATCGATCTGGACACCATTATGGGCGGGTATTTCTTTTATGATTTTGGCGATGCCATCAGAACTATTGTGAATACTGCTCCAGAGGATGAACAAGATCACGACAAAATAACCTTTGATCAAACCCTTTTTAATGCCTTTGTTGAAGGTTTGGCGCATAATGGCCCTTTTTTGACCGAACGGGAATTAAAATCCCTTCCCCTGGGCACTGCTTTTATGCCTTTTATCCATGGGTTAAGGGCATTAACGGATTACCTCAACAATAACATCTATTACAAGGTATCCTATGAAAACCAAAACCTGGATCGCGCACTGAGCTTATTCGATTTTACAAAAAAAGCGTTGGATCAGCTGGATTTTATGAAAGAAGTCTTTAAAAACAGATTGGAGACAGATTAGCATAGATCCAAACCACCATGGGAATATCACGTATCTTTATTCTTTAGAAAATAAGCTTATGGAAAAGAACGAATTATATCCTGTTTTTTTAAAAGTCAGTAATTTAAATGTATTGATCGTAGGGGGCGGAAATGTTGCGTTGGAAAAGCTTACTTTTTTATTGAAATCCAGCCCCAATGCACAGGTAGAAATAGTATCTCCCATGTTTCGGAAAGAAACCGTTGCACTCGCCAAAGAGTATAAAATCATTATGCATACGGATGTGTATAACAAGAAATATCTAAAAGGGAAACATATTGCTATTGCCACTACGGACAAGGCAGCCGTTAACGAGCAGGTCTATTATGACTGTAGGGCACAAAGCATTTTAGTGAACGTAGCCGATAATCCTCCTTTTTGCGATTTTTATATGGGTGGGATCGTCACAAAAGGCAATGTAAAAGTAGCCATATCCACCAATGGAAAATCACCGACCACGGCAAAACGTCTAAGACAGTTTTTTGAAGATGTAATTCCGGAAAATATTGATGATCTTGTCCAAAACCTGAACGAATACAGAAAAACCATCAAAGGGAATTTTGAGGAAAAAGTAGAAGCCTTAAACGAATTCACTAAAGGTTTGGTCAACAAAACCGGGGAAAATAAAAATCAGAAGTAGTTACTTTTCATAAAATCGGGAAAAGTCTCCATCCACCATAACACCGGACAAAAGATTTTAGTTGTCCAGATGATACCACAGAAAACAAACCGGACAATTATCCCACTCACAAGTACCGGTTCGATACCTGACCATTCTTTAAAACTAAAAAGAGCCCGATCAATCAAGATCGGACTCTTTTACGAGAACACTATATGAAAATGAAAAAATTTAATTCTTTTTCTAACACTGTAAAAATAGAAAAGCAATGCCTTTCCTAAAAAGGTTTGTTGTGAACACCAGAGAATATGTGGTAAAGGTTACGATTTATGTTTTACAGGTATAATTTAAGACGCACGCAACCCAAGTACGGCAAAATACAGATCAAAAAGCCATAACTTTATTCTCTGCAAAAAAATAAAAAAAGCCGATACTCCTATCGGCTTAAACTAACTAACTCAAAAATACTAACACGTGCTCCATAAGAACACGGCAAAAATAGATTGCCGATTCTGTATTAATGTTAAGCCAATCTAAGGAATAGGTTAAATTATTTGAATGCCTGATGCCCTGTAATATCCGCACCTGTAATCAGTAAGTGAATGTCATGGGTACCTTCATAGGTAATTACACTTTCCAAATTCATCATATGGCGCATAATACTATACTCCCCGGTAATCCCCATTCCTCCCAAAACCTGCCTTGCCTCTCTGGCTATTTTAACGGCCATTTCTACATTGTTGCGCTTGGCCATGGAGATTTGTGCCGTAGTGGCCCTCCCCTGGTTCTTTAATTGCCCCAACCGAAAGGCCAACAACTGTGCTTTGGTAATTTCCGTTATCATTTCCGCAAGCTTCTTTTGCTGCAATTGCATGGCGGCAATGGGTTTTCCAAACTGTACACGTTCCTTGGCATATCTTAGTGCCGTATCATAACAGTCCATTGCGGCACCTATAGCTCCCCAAGAAATACCGTAACGCGCAGAATCCAAACAACCCAACGGAGCACCTAAACCGGATTTTCCCGGCAAAAGGTTTTCTTTTGGAACTTTGACATTATCAAAAATAAGCTCTCCTGTGGCAGAGGTCCTCAAAGACCATTTGTTATGGGTCTCCGGGGCAGAAAAACCCTCCATACCACGTTCAACAATAAGACCATGTATTCGTCCTTCTTCATTTTTTGCCCATACCACAGCAACATCTGCAAAAGGGGAATTTGATATCCAGAGCTTGGCGCCATTTAGCAAATAATGGTCACCCATGTCTTTATACTTGGTTTCCATTCCACCCGGATTTGAACCATGATTAGGTTCAGTCAACCCAAAACACCCCATCCATTCACCAGTGGCTAATTTGGGCAAATACTTTTTGCGTTGTTCTTCTGTCCCATAAGTAAAAATGGGGTACATAACCAATGAAGATTGCACGGAAGCAGTTGAACGCACGCCACTATCGCCTCGCTCAATTTCTTGCATGATAAGGCCGTAGCTTATCTGATCCAGACCGGCCCCTCCATACTCCTCCGGAATATAGGGACCAAAAGCCCCGATTTCTGCTAAACCACCAATGATTTGTTTTGGGAATTCAGCCCTTTGGGCATATTCCTCAATGATGGGGGAGATATCCCGTTTTACCCATTGGCGGGCGGCACCACGCACCAATTTGTGTTCTTCGGACAGTAGATCGTCTAAAAGATAATAATCGGGAGCTTCGAATAAATCCGGTCGCATAGCAATAAATTTTACCAAAGGTAATTAAAGAAATATAACGATGACACCTTGAAAAGTTACATTTTTAAATAAAATGCCTTTGTCAATCGCATATATTCAGAAGTGTATTTTTGCCTGCTTATTTCGATAACAAGTTCGTTTGTCGTTAGATTGATCCTCGCAAAACCGAACTCCAATAGGCTTCGTTTCACGGGCGATTCATAATTTCCCTTTACACGGGTAATCCGTTTCGGATAAAGACCCTGTTTCTCAGCCACTGTAATAAACAGCCTTTCTTCTTTATGGGGAACAATGACCGAAAAGACACCGTTCTTGGACAAGAGTCTCCGAACACCTTCCAAAAGCTCATCAAAAGGCAAAGAATTATTTTGTCTTGCCCTGTCCCTTGCTTTATCTCCGCTTGAAACATCTTCCGAATAAAAAGGTGGGTTGGAAATAATAAGATCATATTTATCATCTACCTCATCAACAAATTCGTCCAGGCCAGCATGATAGCAGAACAACCGATCACCCCATGGGGAGTTTTCCAAATTTTCCACACATTGTTCGTAGGCCGCTTCTTCTATTTCTATGGCATCAATTATTTCGGCATCGCTTCGTTGTGCCATCATCAAGGCAATGAGTCCGGTTCCTGCACCAATATCCAAAATAGTATTGGGTTTTTTATCCAAAGAAGCCCATGCACCCAATAACACCCCGTCCGTACCAATTTTCATGGCACAACGATCTTGATGTATGCTGAATTGTTTGAATTTAAACGATTCGCTCATTCCAATTGCCCCGCTTGTCTGGTCTCCGAGCCTTCCAATTCTAAAAGCGAATCCCCCAAACGTGAGCGCATATTATTTGCCAATAACTTAATCTCGGCAACTATCTTAGGGTATTTTGCGGCCACATTTTTGATCTCACTCTCGTCATTGACCACATTATATAGTTCAATTTCCTCCATGTCTATCATTTTGTAATTTCCCGGCGATCCATCCTTACCCGGTTCTTGTCCGATCATCGTTCTATACCGGTGTGGAAAATACAATTTCCATTCTCCATAACGTACACCAAAAAGCTCGTTCACCCTATAATAAAAGAAATAAGCTTCTTGGGGGCTTTCATTACTTTCTCCCGTAAGCACCTTCCACACACTCTTACCATCAATGGTTCTATTTGGTAGTTCTGCCTGGGTTACTTCGGCAATACTGGGCAATATATCTATGGCCATGATCGGGACGGCAATGGTCTTCCCGGCCGGAATCGCTTTCGGGTATTTAATGATAAACGGTTCTCGCTGTCCACCTTCCCAGGCGGTTCCTTTTCCTTCCCTAAAGGGCAATGCGCTCCCGGCATGGTTCCCATAAGATAGCCACGGGCCGTTATCCGAGGTAAACATAACAATCGTATTTTCCTCTAATCCATTGTTTTTTAACGCCTCCATAATCTGCCCTACGGACCAGTCCAGTTCCATGATTACATCACCATACAACCCCCTGTTGGATTTCCCTTTGAACTTGTCCGACACAAATAACGGCACATGTGGTTGCGGATGCGGCACATATAAAAAAAATGGTTCATCCTTATTGCGATGGATAAAATCGACACTACGTTCGGTAATCCGGGTGGTCAATTGTGATTGTTCCGTTAACGTATCTACAACCGTCTCGTTTTCGTACAGGGGCAGATCTGGAAAATTAAAAATTGGCCCTTGCTGCGGATGATAAGGCCACATATCATTTGAATAGGGTATCCCGAACCATTCATCAAACCCATGTCTAGTGGGCAGAAACTTCGGGTGATGTCCTAAATGCCATTTACCGAATATGCCTGTTTTATAGCCTTTTGACTTGAGCATTTCGGCCAATGTAGTCTCGGAAGCGTTTATACCATGGGTATTGTCCGGCCCCAGGGCATTATGAATACCGATACGGTTTGGGTAGCAACCTGTTAAAATACCCGCCCTTGAAGCCGAGCAAACCGCCTGGGCGGAATAGTAGCTGGTCAACATAGCACCTTCCCGGGCCATTTGGTCCAAGTTGGGGGTAGCAATATCATTTGCTCCAAAAACACCAACATCATTATAGCCCTGATCGTCCGTAAAAATCAGTACAACATTGGGCACCCTTTCTGTATTTTTATTTTGTTCCCTGTTTCCACAGGATGACAGAACCAAAAGAAGTAACGGCAATAACCTTTCAATATTTATCTTATAAAGAACGATAGTTTTCATGTGTTTGAATTTTTTAACCATTTATGAACAAGCTATCTAAAAACTTAAGAACCCATGCAATTATATGCTGAACCCGCTCTCCCATAAATTTGTTTTGATCATATCGCTATGTGGTTTTTGATTAAAAAATTCATGTTCATCTCACCTTTTCAAGTTCGTTAGGATCCTACTTTTTGCATCCTCTATATAACTTCGTCCTATAGTGTACCTAATACCGCCTATTTCTACACTATTACCTTCTACTGCGTTTACTTTACCAACTGCTATGGTATATGACCTGTGTATTCTTATAAAGTGTTCCGATGGAAGTTCTTCCGTAAAACTGCTTAGGGTCCTATGAACGATATATTTTGCCGTCGGCGTAATTATACGGATGTAGTCCTTTAGACTCTCCACGACCATAATTTCGTCCAGAAAAATTTTCTGAAGCCTTTTTTTATCTACTTTGACAAAAATGCTGGGTTTTTCATTCTTAACATTCTCCTCAGATACGATACTTCCCTGCTTTAGACCGATAACCCGGTCCACGGATTTTAAAAACCGGGGCAAGGAGACGGGTTTTACCATATAATCTATGGCCTCCAGATCAAAACTCTCCAAGGCATGTTCTTCATGTGCCGTAATCATAATTACAAAAGGTTTTACATGAAGCGTACTTAAAAACTCCAATCCGTTCAAATAGGGCATATTAATATCCAAGAATATAATATCCACTACATGGTCCCTTAGAAAGGACGATGCTTCCATAGCATTGGAAAAAGTGCCTTCCAATTGAAGTTCCTTGACCTGGCCTATATAGTTTTTAAGCACATTTATCGCCAACGGTTCATCATCTACCACTATTACTTTAAGTTTCATATGACCTTAAGTTTTAATATAACATTGAACATCTGATCTTTCTCAAAAATAGACAGTTTATAATCTTCTTTTTTATAGCCCAGTTCCAACCTCTTTTTAACATTGGACAAACCGATTCCTCCAGATCTGGTGGGCAATTCTTTTTTTGCTTTTGCATTGGGAATCGTATTTGCCACTTCAAAGGTCATAAAACCATCGGAAACGGCCAGATCGATATTTATGAACATTTCCCCGATATTCTTACTGGCACCATGCTTAAAACAATTCTCTATCAAAGGAACCAATAGCATTGGAGCTATTTTATAATTCTCCAAGTCACCGGAAATACGCATATCAATTTTTAAAGTATCGTCAAACCTGATCCTTTCCAAATCTATATAATTTCGTATACACTCTATTTCGCTTTTCAGGTCCTGCCGACGCTTTTTGGTGGCATACAAAAGATACCGCATTAAATCGGAAAGTTTAAGGATAACTTCCGGTGCCTCGTCGGACTTTTCCAAGGTCAATGAATAAATATTGTTGAGCGTATTAAAGAAAAAATGTGGTGATACCTGAGACCTTAAGAACCTCAACTCAGTGGTCAGCTGCCTTTTTTCCAGGTCATACAATTTACTGTTTTCCCTTAGCCAGTCTATAGTCAACTTAATAGCGGTAAAGAAAGATACTACGTAGAGTTCCCCTATCATGGTCTGCAACGCATAATCAAAAGTTAAACTATCTATATTTTCGGGGCCTTCCGGCCATACATTTGTGCTTACCAAATAATACGTTAGGTTATATTTTGCCAACAACATGACGAAAAGAGACACCAAGACGAGAAAAGCATATGTAAAATATTTTCTGGTATATACAAATCTGGGCATTAAATAATAAACATTAAAATAAGTCAGCAGAATATGGATGGGAAATCCGATCAAATTCGTTTTCAAGGAATATATAAAATCATCATGTACACTACTCCATCTTATCGTATTGAACACAAAATAAAATCCCCAGAAAATAACATGATGCCAAAAGCTTATACGATACTTATCAGAATCTTTGTCCTTTCCTAAAAAATATTCGATTTTACTATTCACATACATGTTTTTGCTTTTTTCTATTTTTATGACGTTTGGCCTTGACCATTAGTTGTTGGTCTAATTTTATTCCTTATAAAGTTAAATTTATTAACATTTCCAACTGTTAACATACCGCTCCAAATAATATAAAGGAGATGTTATAGACACTAAAGTAGTCAAAAACCTTAGAAAAAAAGTTTAGCCCGGCAGGAATGAATCTAATCGATGTCTTTATTATCCTTGTTTATATACTATTGACCCTAACAGTGGGTATCTGGGTTTCTAAAAAAGCCTCTAAAGGCCTTAAGTCTTATTTTTTGGGGGGCAACAACATCAAATGGTATTATTTGGGGTTGAGCAATGGTTCGGGCATGTTCGATGTTTCCGGAACGGCATGGATGGTAGGATTACTATTCTTATATGGGGCCAAAAGCTTTATGTTCATGTGGTTATGGCCTATTTGGAATCAAATATTCGTAATGATGTTCCTGGCCGTATGGATAAGGCGTTCAAATATTATGACAGGATCGGAATGGATCTTAACACGTTTTGGGGATGATAGGGCCGGCAGGGCCTCACATAGTATCGTTGCTGTTTTCGCCATAGTTGCCGCCGTTGGTTTTATTGCGTATTTCTTTGAGGGGATCGGTAAATTTATGACCGTTATCCTTCCATGGGACTTGGCATTGGAGATAGGGAATACCGTTCTCCTGGATTCCGAACAAAGTTACGCACTGATCATTATTTTTTTAACGACCGTTTATACGATAAAAGGAGGCATGTTCTCTGTTGTAGCCACAGAGGTCTTACAGTATGCGATTATGGTGGTAGCGGGTTTATTAGTGGCCGGTTATGCTTTTTTTACAATATCGGATGTCGAATTAAATGCGGTTGTATCTGCCGAATGGAAAAACGTTTTTTTTGGTAAAGAACTCGGCACACATTGGGGCGAAAAATTTCAGGCCTTTAATGACCTTATTGATTCCGAAGGTTATAAAATGTTCGGAGCCTTAATAGGCATGACACTTTTTAAAGGTTTTTTTGCCAGTGTGGCGGGCCCTACCCCAAGTTATGACCTGCAACGGATTTTATCCACTAAATCCGTAAAAGAAGCGGCCTATATGAGCGGATTCACCAATTTGGTGCTTTTTATTCCCAGATACCTTCTTATAACGGGAATCGTAGTCATTGCATTGATCGTATTGGGGCCTGAAATGGCGGCCAACCCCGATCTAAAAGGTGCCGACCTGGAAATAATTCTCCCCAAAGTAATCAACAACCATATACCCGTGGGCATCAAAGGATTGCTCCTGGCTGGATTACTGGCAGCTTTCATGTCTACTTTTTCGGCTTTTGTAAATGCAGGTCCCGCCTATATCGTAAATGATATCTATAAAAAATATTTTAAGCCGGAAGCCTCTGACAAGCATTATATAAAAGTAAGCCACATAGCATCTTTTTTAGTAGTTTTCTTAGGGGTTTTTATGGGGTTCTTTGCAGAATCCATCAATTCTTTGACCCTATGGATCACGAGTGCCCTTTTTGGGGGCTATGTAGCTTCCAATTTTTTAAAATGGATTTGGTGGCGTTTTAATGGATGGGGGTACTTTTGGGGAATGCTGGCAGGGCTGCTCATTGCCACACTACAATTTATATTGGATCAGAACAAAGGAAATATTGCAGAGGGAACACTATTGTTCGATCTATGCCATATGCATGCCATTTATCTGTTCCCCATTATTTTTGGTTTCTCCCTTTTAGGTTCTTTTTTAGGTACTTATTTAACACAGCCTACGGAAATGGACGTACTCAAGTCTTTTTATAAAAATGTCCGCCCCTGGGGGTTTTGGAAACCGGTTTACAAACGATTAAAACAAGATGACGACCGGATAAAACCAAATAAAAAATTCTATGGGGACATGATGAACTGTATCATTGGAATCGTATGGCAATCCAGTATGATCGTTTTACCTATTTATTTCATGATACGGGACTATCCAAAAACCCTTATCGCCCTATTTATATTTTTAGGCACATCAATACTGCTTAAGTATACATGGTTGGATCAAATAAGGAAAATCCCGGATTAATTATTTTGACTTAAATTCCATTTTCAATTCATTAACACTTAAAAAAATAGTAAAGTGATTTCTATTCCCTGGCAAGAAAAACCAAAAGACCATTCGGAAGTTCTATGGCGGTATTCTGAAAATCCCATTATCAAAAGAGATGCCATCCCAACTTCCAACAGTATTTTCAACAGTGCCGTAGTACCCTTTAACAATGGTTATGCCGGAGTTTTTAGATGTGATAACAAAGCAGTGCAAATGAACGTATTTGCAGGATTTAGCAAAGATGGGCTCCATTGGGATATTGAGCATAAACCCATAATTTTCCAAGAAGGGAATACCAATATGATCCACTCGGATTACAAATACGATCCCAGGGTCACTTTTATTGAGGACCGTTATTGGATTACCTGGTGTAATGGTTATAACGGGCCTACCATTGGCATAGGATATACCTTTGATTTCAAGGAGTTTTTTCAATGTGAAAATGCCTTTTTGCCCTTTAACAGGAACGGTGTACTGTTTCCCGAAAAAATAAATGGAAAATATGCCATGTTAAGCAGACCAAGTGACAATGGGCATACCCCCTTCGGAGATATCTATATAAGCTACAGTCCGGATATGAAGTATTGGGGAGAACACCGCTGTGTTATGAAAGTAACCCCATTTACGGATAGTGCCTGGCAGTGTACAAAAATAGGTGCGGGATCCGTGCCCATTCGCATAGATGAAGGTTGGCTTATGTTCTACCACGGTGTTATAAATACCTGTAACGGCTTTAGATACTCCATGGGTGCGGCCATATTGGACAAAGACCGCCCTAATCAGGTAAAATACAGAACACGGCAATACCTGTTATCGCCCCAGACTCCGTATGAGTGTATGGGCGACGTGCCCAATGTAGTTTTCCCCTGTGCCTCCCTACACTCCCATGAAGAGGACAAAGTGGCCATTTATTATGGTGCCGCGGATACAGTAGTCGGAATAGCCTTTGGAAGGCTCTCGGAAATTATAGATTTCACAAAGAAAAATAGTATTTAGTATAGTATGAAAAGTCCTTACTCAAAATTAAAAAATAGCACAACCTTATTCCTTCTGTTTGCCTTGTATTTTGGCTGTATTTCTTTATATGCCCAGAACGTTCCCAGAAGCTACGTTGCCCAAAACACGATTGAAACGATACAAATCGATGGCAAAATGGAGGAGACTTCCTGGAAAAAGGCCAAATGGTCCCAAGTTTTTAAGGATATTGAAGGGGATAAGGCAGCTACCTATCAAACACGTGTTAAGATGGTGTGGGATACGGAATATCTCTATTTTCTCGCCGAAATTAAAGAACCGCATGTTTGGGCGACCTTAAAACAAAGGGACACCATTATTTTTTACAATAACGATTTTGAAATTTTCATAGACCCCGAAGGCGATACACATAATTATTTTGAATACGAAATGAACGCCCTGAATACTATTTGGGACCTGTTCCTTTCCAAACCCTATCGGAATAAAGGAAGAATTTTGGGCGGATGGGATTTTAAGGGCTTACGATCGGCCGTTCATATTAATGGGACTTTAAATAACCCATCTGACATTGACGAAGGGTGGACAGTGGAAATTGCCATACCCTGGTCCTTTGTAACCGAACCTGGTGGAAAGACCGTTATCCCTAAAAATAAATATTGGAGGATAAACTTTTCCCGGGTAAATTGGGACTTTGATCTAAAAAATGGCAGATACTCCAGAAAAAAGGATAGTTCCGGAAAGTATCTGCATGAACATAATTGGGTATGGTCACCACAAGGGGTCATAAATATGCATGAGCCGGAGCACTGGGGTTATGTGTATTTCTCTTCGGACAAGGTGGGAGCGGATTCCAATTTTAAAATTCCCGAGGACGAACACATAAAATGGTATTTGTATAAATTGTTTAGGGATTACAGGGATGAAAACCAAAGGAAAACAATCTGGAAATCCATAGATGGCCGGCTACAAAGCGATGCTAAAATTATATTGGGAAAATCGGTTTTCCCCATCTTGGAAAAGAACGCCTTTGGGTTTGATATTTGGGCAAAAAGCCCGTTCACCAACAAAAAATTAGTAATTCACAATGATGGAAAATTTGAAACTTATGAACAGTAAATTCGTTAAAACGATTTGCCTATTTGCGGTCATTTCTTTGACCTCCTGTCAAAATCAAAAGAATACAAAAGCGACAACATCAACTTCCGTTGTAGAGCAAACTGAATCAAAATTTAAAATTTGGACATGGGTCACGGCTGATGAAAAAAGAACGGACAGTTCTTTCTCGGAGGAATTTGCCAAGTATGCGGCCAATGGAGTCGATGCCGTTCTGATCAATACCTACGCCAATCCAAAGCTATTGGAACGATTGGCACCCATTGCCAAAAAATTCAAGTTAGAGGTACACGCTTGGATGTTTACGGTTAACAGGCCCGGAGATAAGGTGGCCGAGCAACATCCGGACTGGTATGCCGTAAGCAGGGAAGAAGGCAAATCCTGTCATGATGAACCTCCCTACGTGGATTATTACAAATGGCTTTGCCCTACCAGAAAAGAATCTCGTGAACACATATTAAGCCTGGTCGAAGGCTTGGCAAAAGTAAAGGGCGTTGCCAGCGTACATCTGGATTACATTCGTTATTCGGACATATTCTTGCCTATTGGCCTTTTGCCCAAATATGATCTTACCCAGGATACGGAGTTGCCAGAATTTGATTTTTGCTATTGTGATGTCTGTGTTTCCGAGTTCGAAAAAATACATCATAAAAGTCCAAAAGAATCAAAAAATCCATCCATAGACATGGAATGGAAAAATTTTAGGTTGAATAGAATAAAGGCCATTGTGGACGATGCCCATAAAATTGCCCATAAAAATGGAAAAATATTGACCGCAGCAGTATTTCCATATCCGGAGATGGCCGACCATATGGTACGTCAACGATGGGACAAATGGAATATTGACGTGGTGCTACCTATGATCTATCACAATTTTTATAATGAAGAAATAGACTGGATCGGTTATGCTACGGGGCAAGGTGTAAGGGATTTAAAGGGGAAAAATACAGAACTACATACTGGAATTTATGTTCCCGACATGAAAGCAGATGAACTAAGGACCGCCATGATGCTGGCCAAAAAGAACGGGGCAAAAGGCGTTTCCTTTTTTGATGGACCTGCCATTACCGATGAACAATGGGGTGTTATCAAGAATTTTAACAACTAACAATTATGCACCGGTCATTTATTCATCTGCTTTTAATTTTGATATGCTTCCAAGGATGTAAAACGGAGAGCATCGGATTAACATCAGATCAAGACGTTTCTTTGCTGGACCATGTAAATCCACTAATGGGCACCGATTCCTCGTTTGAATTATCAAACGGAAATACCTATCCGGCGATCGCAACGCCTTGGGGCATGAATTTTTGGACACCCATGACCTCAAAAATGGGAGACGGTTGGACCTACAAATATGATGACAATAAAATACGGGGCATTAAGCAAACGCATCAGCCAAGCCCTTGGATAAATGATTATGCCGCCTTTTCGCTCATGGCCGTTACCGGTGAGCTTAAATTTCAGGAAGACGAGCGGGCCTCGTGGTTTTCACATAAATCGGAAACCGTTAAACCCAATTATTACAAAGCTTATCTTGCGGACTATGATACCGAAATAGAGGTTACGCCAACGGAGCGGGCCGCACATTTTAGATTCACCTTTCCAAAAGATAGCTCATACATTCTATTGGATGGTTTTTTTAAGGGTTCCATGGTAAAAATCATTCCCGAGGAACGTAAAATTATCGGCTATTGCAGAAATAACAGTGGAGGTGTTCCAGAAAATTTTCATAATTATTTTGTGGCCGAATTTGATAAGGATTTTGAATTGACGCATACTTGGGGAGATAACTGGGCATTACACCCTAATACTATCGAGAATAGAGGAGAACACTCAGGAGCCATCGTTGGTTTCAATACAGAAAGAGGGGAACAGGTACATGTAAAAGTTGCCTCTTCTTTTATAAGTCCAGAGCAGGCTCAATTGAACTTGGACAGGGAGATAGGCTCGGACAATTTTGATGAAACGTTGTCCAAAGCCACAAAGGTTTGGGAAAATGAATTAAGTAAAATTCAAATTGAAGATGATAATGTTGACAACATAAGAACCTTCTACTCCTGTCTTTATCGTGTTTTATTATTTCCCAGAAAACTCCATGAATACGACCGGAACAATGAAATAGTCCATTACAGTCCATACAACGGGGAAGTCTTACCCGGATATATGTTTACGGACAATGGGTTTTGGGACACATTTAGGGCCGTTTTCCCATTTTTCAACTTGGTTTACCCGGAGTTGAACTCCAATATCATGGAAGGTCTGGCAAATACCTATAAAGAGTCCGGTTGGCTGCCGGAATGGGCCAGTCCCGGCCACAGGGATTGTATGATCGGCTCCAATTCGGCCCCCATAATATCGGATGCTTACGCAAAAGGGATTTCTATAAAAGATCGGGACATCTTACTGGAAGCCATGGTCAAAAATGCAGAAACTTCGGCAAACAGGCCTACCTCCAATGGCACTATTATACGATCCGTTGGGAGGGAAGGAATAGACTATTACAATAAATTGGGCTATGTGCCCTATGATGTAGGTATCAATGAAAATGCAGCACGAACACTGGAATATGCCTATGCGGATTTCACCATTGCCCAAATGGCCGAAAAACTTGGAGATACGCAACTAGCCGAAAAGTTTTATGTTAGAAGCCTTAACTACAAAAACCTCTTTGACCCCGTTACCAAATGGATGCGTGGAAAGAATAAAGACGGTAGCTTTCAAAGTCCCTTTAATCCATTAAAATGGGGCGATGCTTTTACCGAAGGGAACAGCCTGCATTATACATGGTCCGTTTTTCATGACATTAATGGCCTCATACATTTAATGGGCGGAAAAAAAGAGTTTGAAAACCAATTGGATTCCGTCTTTGATATGCCCCCGGATTTTGACAATTCCTATTATGGGTTCACCATTCATGAAATCAGGGAAATGCAGATAATGAACATGGGGAACTATGCCCATGGAAATCAACCCATTCAACACATGATCTACCTCTACAATTACGTAAATAGTTCCCATAAGGCGCAAGAAAAAATCAGAACCGTACTGACCAAATTATATGCCCCCGATCCAGATGGCTATTGTGGCGATGAAGACAATGGGCAAACATCCGCATGGTACGTATTTAGTGCTTTGGGTTTTTATCCGGTGACCCCGGGCGTTAATGAATATGTAATCGGCAGTCCCCTGTTCAAAAAAGCGACCATAAACTTGAATAATGGAAATACTTTTACGATCAAAGCTCCTAAAAATTCAAAGGACAACTTTTACATAAATTCAGCTAAATTAAATGGGAAGGATTATAGCAAAACCTTTCTGAAATACGATAGCATACAAAATGGCGGTGAACTCTATTTTTCAATGGATTCCGACCCCAACAAGAATTGGGCCTCTGGAGAAAAAGACATCCCCTATTCCCTGAGCCTCGCCAAAAACCTTAATTAATATGGAATTACGATTCAACCTCATACCCTGGTTTCTATTTTTATGTATCCTGGCCACAAACAACGTTCAAGCTCAATCTGTTGAGAACAAAAATTATATACAATATGTGAATCCCTTTATTGGCACTTCCAACTTTGGAACTACCAACCCCGGTCCCATCGCCGTAAGGGGAATGGTAAACATTTCCCCTTTTAATGTTGCCGGCGATCAGAATCTGCCTCTGGAAAAAGATAGCAGGTGGCTATCCACTCCTTACGTTCATGAAAATAAATTTTTAACGGGATTCAGTCATGTAAACTTAAGTGGTGTTGGTTGCCCGGAACTAGGCGTTATTTTAGCCATGCCTACGACCGGGGAATTGGAAATAGATCATTTGAAATACGGTTCGACCTATTCCGATGAAATCTCCAAAGTAGGCTATTATTCAAATCGGTTGGACAAGTATGATGTAAAAGTCGAGACTACCACAGCTACACGCACAGGAATAAGCAGATACACCTTTCCCAAAGGCAAGGCCAATATTCTTTTAAATTTAGGATTGGGGCTTACCAATGAACAGGGTGCGAGGGTCAGGGTCATATCACCTACTGAAATTGAAGGTGTCAGAACCGTAGGTTCTTTTTGTTATTACAAACCCGAAGAAGCCTATCCTGTTTATTTTGTGGCTAAATTTTCAAAGCCGGCGACCGAATATGGCACTTGGAAAAAGTCGTCTAAAATTACCGGAGTAGAATCACAATGGATGCAGTCCCATGGAAAAAATTATAATGGTGAACCGCTCATCAAAAAAGGATTCATGCAAGAAGTAGTCGGTGATAGCATCGGGGCCTTTGTACACTACAACTTCGATGCTCCCACTACGATAGAAATGCGTATAGGGGTTTCCTATATAAGCATAGAAAACGCCCGGAAAAACCTTAAAAAAGAGACCGATGGCAATTCCTTCGATGAAGTTTTAAAAAATACGGAAAAAGAATGGAACGAGCATTTGGCCAAGATAGAAGTTGAAGGAGGGAGTGAAGAAAATAAGGTTAAATTTTATACCGCACTTTACCACACCCTGATACATCCCAATACATTAAACGATGCCAATGGGGAATATCCCAAAATGGGTACAAGGGAAACATTAAAGACGGACGGGACCAGATATACCGTTTTTTCGCTTTGGGACACCTATAGAAATTTACACCAACTAATGAGCTTGGTATATCCCGAACAACAATCCAACATGATCAAAAGCATGTTACAGATTTATGACGAATCGGGATGGCTCCCCAAATGGGAACTGAACGCTACGGAAACAACTACTATGGTCGGGGATCCGGCAGGAATCATTATAGCGGATACGTACCTCAAGGGAATACGGGATTTCGATGTTGAAAAAGCATATGAAGCTATGTTGAAAAGTGCAAAACAAATCAGAAACAACCCTCTCAGGCCCGGATTGGAAGACTATTTAAAATATGGATATCTTACCACGGCCACCACAAACAGCGGCTCCGTTTCCACCACCCAGGAATACAACATAAGTGATTACGCCATTGCCCAGCTCGCAAAAAAATTGGGAAAGAAAAATGATTTCAAACATTTCTCAAAGCGTTCCATCTCCTATCGTAAATTATTGGATAAGGACTTAAATTTACTAAGGCCTAAAAATGAAGATGGCAGTTGGGTTACACCTTATGATCCGAATAACGGTGCCAACTTTGTTAAAAATTTAGGCTTTATTGAGGGCAATGCCTGGCAATATACCTTCATGGCACCCCATGACATACCTGGCCTTATAAAGCTTATGGGCGGAAAGAAGAAGTTTGTTCGGCAACTAGAAAAAGTTTTTGATTCCGAACAGTTCGACATGGCCAACGAACCGGACATTATGTACCCGTACCTCTTCAATTATGTTCCCGGGCAAGAATTCAAGACCCAGGAAAAAGTTCAGGAACTTTTGACCAAGCATTATCAAAATCTACCTGAGGGCTTACCCGGAAATGACGATACGGGAACAATGAGTGCCTGGGCAGTATTTTCCATGATGGGCATATATCCTATAAACCCGGCAAACCCCGTTTATGCCTTGACAACACCTAGTTTTAACAAAATTACCCTACATCTGAACAAAAAGTATTACCATAAGGATAAAATAGTAATTTCAAAAAATGGTAAGGGCCAAATAAAACAGATTACTGCGGGAGATCAAAAGCTACCCATTTTTTTTATAAGCCATCAAGATTTGGTGAATTCAAATGCATTAAAATTCTATTTAAGACCTTAAGGAATTTGTACGTGTATCCGTTCTTTTCTCGTCTTAGCACCACAACCCTTCATTACCAATAAGTTCAGTTAAAGAAGTTAAAACATTTTTAAGAAATTGTTATTTAGCTTTTCACGCTAGTTATTAGTCGAATAATTTTTCATATCCCTTCTACAGTCAGGATTTTCACTGTCATATTTATATTACCTAACTAAACTCAAAATTTATGAACAAAAAAGTCTTTAGTATTTTGACTGTGCTATTATTGCTCTTTACACAGGGTATAATAGCGCAAAATGGATCCGTTACAGGGACTGTAACGGATGAGTCCGGCATTCCCTTGCCGGGTGTCAATGTTATTGAAAAAGGAACTTCCAACGGAACTTCCACGGATTTTGATGGAAACTACGCCATCAATGTAAGCGACAACGCAATTTTGGTCTTCTCTTCATTGGGATATAAGTCCATTGAAATTGCGGTAAACGGGCAATCCACAATAGACACTTCTTTAGAAGAGGATGCCAGTCAATTGGATGAAGTGGTGGTTACCGCTTTGGGTATCAGCAGAGAGAAAAAATCTTTGGGTTATGCCGTTACCAAAGTTGATGGAGATGCCGTTTCCTTGGCAAAAGAAGCTAACGTGGTCAACTCTTTGGCCGGTAAGGTTGCAGGAGTAGTGGTTTCAAAAGGAACATCGGGCCCTGGTGGAGGTACCCGTGTGGTAATCAGGGGTAATAACTCCATTACGGGAAACAACCAACCCCTTTATGTTATCGATGGTGTGCCGATCGACAATTCCGCTTTGGGAGCTCCAACGGGTGCAGGACAGTTTAATATTGGTGATTTAGGTTCGGGTATTTCAGATATTAACCCAGATGACATTGAATCATTATCTGTTTTAAAAGGACCTAACGCAGCCGCTTTATATGGTTCAAGAGCCAGTAACGGGGTCATTATTATCACTACTAAGAAAGGAACCTTGGGAAAAGGTCTGGGGATTTCATTTACCTCTAATGCCACTTTCGATACCCCTTTGGTATTACCGGAATATCAAAATGAATATGGACGAGGTACTGATGGTGTTTTTCCTCAAATTAATGCAAGTGATCCGTTATCGGTACAGGCAAATACAGTGGCCGGTGCAGGTTCTTGGGGGCCACGTTTTGATGGGTCTTCGCAATTGGCCTACAATGGAGAACAAAGATCGTATGTGGCCCAACCAAACAATGTGAAAGACTTTTTTGAGACAGGAACTAGTTTTGTAAATACTTTGGCATTGAGTAGCGGCACTGAAAAATCATCCATTCGATTCTCTTATACCAACTCGGATATCGAATCTATTCTGCCCAATTCAGGGGTCCAAAGAGATAATTTCAATCTAAGGGCATTTACCAATTTATCGGACAAATTGACCTTGGATGCCAGAGTTACCTATTTTAAACAGACGGCACGTAATCGGCCGAATCAAGGAACAGAAGGGGTGGCGGCTTATCTATGGCCACTGGCAAGAAATGTAAGACTCTCGGACCTACAGGTGTTCCAGGATTTGCAAAGCCCGATTCGACCCGTAGACCCTAACAATCCTTTAGCCATATATAGGGTAATCGCCCCTACTTCAGCAGGAGGTAATCCATACTGGATTTTAAACCATGATTCCAATGAAGATAGAAGATCCCGTGTCACCGGTTTCGCTAAATTACAATATGAATTTAATGATTGGTTGTCCATCTTTGTAAGAGCAGGTACAGATGATATTACCCAGGATGTTGAAAAAGTAACCCAAGTAGGGCATCATTTCTTTCAGGGTGGTAATATTGATTTTGAAAGAAACGACAGAACAGAGACCAACTATGATTTCTTGTTAATGTTCAATAAAGATTTAAGCAGCAAATTTAATTTAACGGCTAATGTAGGAGCCAATGCACTTCGGTTTTCAGCATTGCGATCAACTACTAGAGGAGAGAATTTCAAAATACCTGGAAGGACATTTTTAGACAATACTGAAGATTTATTTGCCAGTCAAGACGCTAGAGTCCGTAAAAGTGTAAACTCAATATATGGTTCAGCTTCTTTGTCCTATAATGATATGTTGTATCTGGATATAACAGGAAGAAATGACTGGTCATCCGCTTTATCTGCCGGCAATCGTTCTTATTTTTATAGTTCTGCAAGTTTGAGTGTACTGCTCGACCAAATGTTCGATTTGGGCAATTCTATAGATTTATTAAAACTAAGAGGTAGTGTGGCAACAGTTGGTAACGATACCGACCCCCAACAACTGGTAAATGTTTTTAGGGTTGCTGCCAACGGGTTTTTAGATAATGTTGTAGTTAATAGGGAAAGAATACTTTTTAGTGAAGATCTTCGCCCTGAAGACGTGACTTCATCAGAGATAGGATTGGAACTTAGAGCCTTTGGGAATCGCTTTTTTGCCGATATCTCTTATTATGATATCAATTCAAAGGATTTGATTTTTGATGTGCCCGTAGATCCCGGAACTGGGTTTGATGAATTTAGAACAAATGTGGGTGAGATTACCAACAAAGGTTTTGAAATATTGATTGGGGGAACTCCGATCCGTACTCAAAACTTCTCATGGGATGTTTCTGGAAACATTTCACGAAATAGAAATAAACTCGTGAGCTTGATTGAAGGACAAGATCTATTTAATTTTAGTTCTGATAATGGAGGTACCGTTGCCGTTGTAGGTAGAGCCGGGGAAGGCTTTGGTGATATTGAAACGACTACATGGTTGCGCAATGATGCCGGGCAGTTGATCGTTACGGCCGAAGGCCGTCCACAGGCCACTTCGCAACGGGAAAAATCTGGCAATTACCAACCTGATTTTTCAGGAGGGTTTACCAATACCTTCCGCTATAAGGATTTCACGTTGAATACCCTCGTTGACTTCCGTATAGGAGGTGAGGTATATTCGTTTACAGATGCTGCATTGGATGCTTCAGGGGTATCCCAAAGATCATTACAATTCCGTGAAAGTGGTATTTTGGTCGATGGTGTCGTGGAAAATGATGATGGTACTTTTTCGCCAAATACCACTACTATAAGTGCTCAGGACTACTGGGGTGCGGTCAGTAATATTGGATCAGAATATGTTTTTGACCAAACTAATGTAAGATTACGTGAAGTAAGTTTGACTTATAATGTACCGCAAAAGTTCTTAGAAAATACATTTATACAAAGTGCATCTTTGAGCGCTGTTGGAAGAAATTTATTATTTTTATATAAAGACGCTGAAAATTTCGATCCGGAATCGAGTTACTCTACATCCAACTTCAGCCAAGGAGTTTTGTTTTATGCCCTGCCAACAACCAGAAGTTTTGGACTTAGCTTAAATGTTAACTTTTAAAAAATTGTATGATGAAAAAAATTGAATTAATGGTATTTGGACTATTATGTCTGATTTTGATATCGTCCTGTACCGAAAATTTTGATGAATTGAACACGGACCAGAATGGATTTCTTACCGAAGAGGTAAGTGCCAAATTCTTTTTAACGGACACTCAGTTCCGATTATATTCTCCTGATCGTTTTCCGTATTGGAGAGCACATTTGATTCATTCGGATCGCTATGCCGGTCATTTTACTTTTGGCCACAATTCTTCTTGGTGGCCAGATGAACTAGCATATAGTTATAGTGCTGGATTCACTGATGCTTCTTTTGGTTGGTTGTCCGGTTATCTTGGTAATGTCTTGGATTTTAGTCGGCAAGTGGAAGAAGGAGCAGAACTGGAGAATGAATTTATGTTCGCCATGGCATTGATTATAAAAGGATTGTATTATCAAATGTACACAGATACCTTTGGAATGGTACCATTTACCGAAGCCGGTGTTGATGGAATCTTAACGCCAAAGTATGACGAACAGTCTGTAATCTACCAAGGTATTATAGCTGATTTGAATAAGGCCATGGATATCATAGGTTCCACAGAAAGAACCGGAGTTGGGGTCGATGATGTTGGAGAAAATGATATTTATTTGGGAGGTGATTTGCAAAAATGGAAAAAATTGGCCAATACACTTAAACTTAGAATCGGTATGCGTGCGTTGGGAGCTCCAGGTGAAAATTTTGCCTCTCAAACAATTTCTGAGGCTTTATCAGCACCACTTTTGGATAGGATTAGTGGAAGTGACTTAGATTTATGGGGAGGAAATGTAGTTATGAAAAAAGATTTTGTCATTAGCCAATGGGCAGCAGCTGCCTATGGAGATGTTTGGCACAATTTTGGAGGAGGTTCTGATTGGACAATAGGAGCTACTCTTATCAATTTATTACAAGATTATAATGATCCCCGATTATCAGCTTATGCAAAACCAGCAAAAGGAGGAGAGTTTAGATTTATTGATGCCACAGACCCTGATGATGGTTCTCGAATTGATCCAAATTTCCAAGTACGTCTTGATTTTATTCTTGAAACACTTGATACTGCCGGTGCGACTTATACAACTTCCACAGTCGCAGATACTACTTTTTTAGAAGTCCCTGCAGGACAGTTTATTGGACAACCCACAAGAATTAATGGAGACACTTATCCTTATGTACGTTATGATTTGTTCAGTACACCCAGTGATCGGGTGATTCAACCTAAGGGTTCTCAAGTAGACGCCTATCCTGAAATTGTTCTCACAAGTGCAGAATCCTATTTCTTACAGGCTGAAGCAGCAGTAAGAGGATTATCGGGTGGTGATGCCCAAGCTTTATTTACAGACGGAATAAGGGAAGCCATGAAGTTATGGAGTATTCCAGATGGAGATGCAGAAACCTATATAGCTACTGAAACTATCGCCGATATTTCAACGGGCACTGTAGATGAAAAGCTTGAAAAAATAGCTTTACAACGTTGGTTGGTAAGCTATACTGATGGGTTCGAAGCATGGACTGTAGTACGGGATACCGGTTATCCAAGTGACTTGGCAGCGGGAGTGTCCGACCCTATTATTTTTGGGCTTGGAACTTTAGATGGAGATTATCCTCAAAGATTACGTTATGGTTCAGGAGCTCAGGACAACCCTAATTTTTCTGCCGTAGAGCCTATCCAAGGAGAAGACAGACAAGGAACCACTTTATGGTTTGCACAATAATGAATTATTTTATAGTTTAAATTAAGTTAGTTTTAAGTAGTTAAGTTGGGTAAAGGAAGAGCAATTCTTCCTTTACTCTTTTAAATACATTTCATAATATTTGACCATCTTAATCACGGATCGCTTATTGTTTAATCAATGAAAAGAAAAGCCACAATTAAAACACAAGTTTCTTTTATGGCTGCCATTATGCTGGCCATTTCATGTAAAACAGAAAAATCGGGGCCATCTCCCCTTTTTGAAAACCTGAATAGTGATATAACCAATATTCACTTTATCAATAAGATAACCGAAAATGAATTGACCAATTCATTTATCTATGAATATGTTTACAATGGTGCGGGTGTTGCCGTTGGAGATATAGATAACGATGGTTTAGATGATATTTATTTCACCTCTAACCTAAGTTCCAATGCACTTTACCTGAACAAAGGGAACCTAAAGTTTGAGGATATTACCAAAAATTCCAATACCAAGGGCAAAAGAGGATGGACAACAGGAGTGAATATGGTAGATATTAACAGTGATGGTTTATTGGATATCTATATCTGCAAGTCCGGACCTTATGAAAAAAGATCTTTACTTGAAAACGAGCTGTACATTAACAAAGGTTTCAATAGTTCAGGAATTCCTCATTTTGAAGAATCGGCTCGTTCCTATGGCTTAAATGATGCCAGTTATTCCATTCAATCCGCCTTTCTTGATTTTGATCTGGATGGAGATTTGGACATGTATTTAATGAATCATAATCCAAAATCTTTTGGAGCAGGAGGAACAGAGACCGTTTCACCCTTAGGGGATAAATTCTATGTTAATGAAAACGGTAAATATGTAAACCGTACAGCAGAAGTCGGCATTTATAGCAATGCCATTTCTTATGGACTCGGTATTGGTATAAGTGATTTGAATATGGATGGATGGCCCGACATCTATATCTCCAATGACTATGACGAAAGGGATTATTTATACATAAATCAAAAAAACGGCACATTCAAGGAAGTCATAAAAAAAGCCACGAATCATATTTCAAATTTTTCAATGGGAAATGATATTGCGGATTTTGACAATGATGGTTTTATGGACATAATGACCTTGGATATGGTCTCAGAGGATAACTATGGCATGAAAACAAGTATGGCCAGCATGAATCCTGAAAAGTTTAGAAGAAACGTTGAGAAGGGTCGCCATTTTCAATACATGTACAACGGTCTGCAAAAACATAGCACTTATATAGACAGCACGGGTATTCCCTTTTTTTCAGATGTGGCCCAAATAACTGGAGTTTCCAATACGGATTGGAGTTGGGGACCCTTACTAGCGGATTTTGACAATGATGGCCTAAAAGATATTTTTATAACAAACGGAATTAAGAAAGATTTTAGGAACAAAGATTTTTTTGCTGAAATGAAGCTTTTCAGAAAAGAAAATTCCGATGCTTTGACCAATAAAAAGAAGATAAATTCTTTAGTGGCAAAAACCCCGAAAAGACCGCATAAAAATTATTTCTATAAAAATGAAGGAGGTTTAAATTTCACGAATAGATCCATGGAATGGTTTCCAAAGAATTACGCCACATTTTCTAACGGAGCCGCTTATTCCGATTTGGATAATGACGGGGATTTGGATTTGGTCATAAACAATGTGGATGAAGAAGCTATGATACTTCAAAACAATTCCGATACGTTTTCCTCGAACTTTATAAGTTTACAATTTAATGGCCCTACTAACAATAGTAAAGGTATTGGTGCTAAAGTAATCGTCCACTACGATGATGAAATACAAGTTTTTGAAAATTATATGGTAAGGGGCTATCAATCATCCATACCACCAAAAATACATATAGGACTTGGAGAGAAAAGCAAAGTAGATTCGTTGATCGTACATTGGCCGGACGGAAAGGCCCAAAAAATTATAGACCCTAAAATCAATAGATCAATAACCGTCGATTACAATGAGGAAACATATCCTAAAGGCAAGACCCATGAATCTCAAAAAAAGCTTTTCATTCCTACAAATAAACCCTTGGGCATTGCCCATCGTGAAAATTATTTTGATGATTATGGGGTACAACTGCTATTGCCTCATAAAATGTCCCAATTTGGCCCTGCTCTAGCGGTAGGAGATGTAAATGGCGATAAAAAAGAAGATATCTATTTTGGCCAGAGTACCGGTGAAACATCTATTATTTATATTCAAAAATCCAACGGGGAATTTATTGAACATCAATCTTTTGAAGAAGATGCCATATATGAAGATGTAAATGCAAAATTCTTCGATTTTGACAATGATGGGGATCTGGATCTATTTGTAACAAGTGGCGGAAATGAATTTGACCCGAATTCTTCAAACTATGCAGATCGCTTGTATGAAAATAAAGGAGGTAAGTATAAAAAGAGAATGGATTTACTTCCTAAAGATTTGAACATAAGCAGTTCTATAATACGTACAATTGATTTTGACAATGATGGTTATATGGATGTTTTTGTAGGAGGAAGACATAAACCCCATGATTATCCTACTCCCCAGACAAGTTACTTGTTAAAAAACGAGAAAGGCATATTTAAGGATATTACCAAGACGTCCGCTCCCGAGTTAATTGATCTTGGTTTGGTGACGGATGCCAGATGGACCGATTTTGATAGCGATGGTGATATGGATATCTCCGTAGTAGGTGAATGGATGGCACCCACCTTTTTTGAAAACAACGATAACACCTTCAAAAAAATAGTTTCAAAACCCCTGGATAGCCTTACCGGGTGGTATTTTTCCATTACGCCCCTTGATATTGATGAAGATGGTGACGATGATTATCTATTGGGCAATCTAGGGGAAAATTATAAATACAAGGCCAGTAAAGATGAACCTTTTGAAGTGTATTACTCCGATTTTGACGATAATGGAAAAAAAGATTTGGTGTTGGGGTATTACAATTTTGGGGAGTTGTTCCCTGTTCGGGGTAGGGAATGTTCCTCACAACAAATGCCCAGTATAAAAAAAATAACGCCTACATATGATCAGTTCGGCAAGTCAACTCTCATGGATATCTATGGGGTGGGCAAACTAAAAAATGCCTTGCATTTGTCCAGTTATAATTTTAAGAGCGGGATACTAAAAAACAATGGAAATGGAAATTTTGATTTTATGGGTTTTCCGGATATTGCTCAAATATCGTCCATTAATGACATTCTTTTACAGGACCTGAACAAAGATGGCCTAAAAGATTTAATAATAGCCGGAAATATATTTGTATCGGAAATTGAAACCCCTAGAAACGATGCCGGATATGGGATGGTTCTCTTAAATAAAGGTATGGGAGAATTTTCATATTTAAATGCGGAAAAATCAGGTCTTTTTTTACCTAATGACGTTAAAGTCTTAACGACTATAACAATTAACGGAAATCCCCATATTTTAGTTGGCAACAACAATGATAGACTAGGTATATTTAAAATACGATCTAATTAATATACAAATCCACCAACCCTTCCGGGGTAGTTACATATACTCGTTTTGCCTCCCTATCCACTTTGGTGATAATCTGATCATTGATAGGAACAAGAAGCTGTTTGTCCTCTTTTAATACTTCAAATAGGGCTTGTGAGGTAGCATCGTTAACACTTGTAATAATTCCAATATCCCCATGGTGCGCATCAATAATGGTAAATCCGATCACTTCATGAAAGTAGAACTTGTTTCCCGTAAGTTTTGGTAAAAGCGTGAGCGGAAGATACAGTTCAGAACCCATGATCCGATCGGCATCGGATTCCGTTTTTACTTCTTCAAAATCTATTCGAAGTAAATTCGATTTATGCAACCTGCATCGTTCAATAAAAAATGGAACCAGATTGTTTCCTAACGAAACAAATACCGATTCCATATTTTCGTAAATTTCAGGGTCATCCGTATCCAGCTTTACCAGTACTTCTCCCCTAAAACTATATTTTGAAACGATTTTGCCCAAGTAGAAACAAGCTGACTTGTCCATCGCTTCCTCAATATTAATTAATTTGGTTATTCTTCCTCAGAAGATGTAGCTTCTGCTTCCGGGGCTTCCTCCGTAGCAGGAGTTTCGGCAACAGCGGTCTCATCGGCCGGAACAGTTTCTATTTCCCCTGCATTTTCCTCACCTTCGGTCGCTTCCGGCAATGCGGCCGCGGCAGCTTCGGCGGCCCTCTTTTCATTCACCTCTTTTTCAGCGGCCAATGCGGCAGCTTTTGCCTCTGCCTTAACTTTATCAAGACCTTCCACCTTAGAAGCAACGGATTTTTCCTTTTCGGCCAACCAGGCGTTGAATTTTTCCTCTACCTGCTCCTCGGTCAAAGCTCCTTTACGGACACCTCCTAAAAGGTGATGCTTCAACAATACTCCCTTATAAGATAGGATATTTCTGGCCGTATCCGTAGGTTGTGCGCCATTTTGCAGCCATTTAACGGAGTTGTCAACATTGATCTCTATGGTCGCAGGGTTCGTATTAGGATTATAGATCCCTAATTTTTCCAAGAACTTACCGTCTCTTTTAGCGCGGGAATCCGCAGCTACTACCCAATAAAAAGGTTTTCCTTTTTTTCCGTGTCTCTGTAATCTAATCTTAACTGGCATATCACATTAATTTTGTAGGGTGCCCGACCCTTGATTATTAATTCTACATTTTTCCTTTTAAAAAGGGCTGCAAATATATGACTTCTATCCGATTGGACAAGCATTTTTCAGAAAAACAGGTACTCTATAGACCCATCCAGGATTTTAGGCTCGAAAGATAACTTCTACCGCTGATTATTTTGGTGCCATTGCGATCGTTCATAGCAATAGCATATCGACTACTGAAATACGGTTGTACTTCTTTGACCATATCGGTATTGATTATAGTGGAGCGATGTACCCGTAAAAAATGGTCGGACAGTTGTATTTCCAATTGCGTTAATGTGAGATCGGTCAAGTATTCCTGTCCATTTACGGTAAACAAGCTCACATATTTATCGTTAGCTTTAAAATAGACAATGCTCTCTAATTTGATGAATGTAATTTTTTTTCCATTACGAACAGTAATGGAAGTTGGTTTTTTGTTAAAGGTCGTGGTATCCTTAAGTTGCTCTAAAAGATTCATCAGATGTTCTGATTGGTGTTCTTTTTTAAAAAACTTCAGTTTTTCAACGGTAAGTGCCAATCGTTCCTTTTTTACAGGTTTTAAAAGATAGTCCAAGCTATTGGTCTCAAAGGCTTTCAGGGAAAAACTGTCGTATGCAGTACAGAAAATAATCATGGGAGGTTCCTTAAGTGAGCGCAGCATTTCAAAACCTGTCATTCCAGGCATCTGTATGTCCAAGAAAATAATATCGGGCTGTAACGTCCTTATCTTTTTAAGTCCTTCGGTACCATTGGCCGCTTCACCAATGATTTCAAAAATGGATTTAAAGTGGGATAATAAATCCATGAGCCGCTGGCGTGCGGGAGGTTCATCGTCGATAATCAAGGTTTTATAGGGTCTATTGTTCATTTTCAATATCTTTTTGCAATCCTTTTTCGGTGATGTTGATCCAGATTCGTTTCTTGGGGCTGTTTTCCATATTGAACAGGGCTTCGTCTTTATAACTGAGTTTAAGAATATCATGGATGCTCTGAAGGCCGTAACCACTTACCAATCCTTCGGGAAACTCGGGGCCATTGTCATGCACGGCCATGGTAAGGCCCTTTGCATTTCTTCTAGCGGACACCGCGATAGTTCCCTTTCCCTGTATTTGGGAAACACCATGTTTTATGGCATTTTCAACCAAAGGCTGTATAAGGTTCCTTGGAATTTTCAATGCTTCGGATTCCTTATCCATTTCAATGGAAAACTGCATACGCTCCCCAAAACGTATCTGCTCAATTTCCAGATAGGCTTTAATGGTATCCATTTCATCTTTTAAGGTACTCGTGGTCTTATTTTTTCGATTAATGTTGTGACGGAACAAATCGGAAAGGGACAAAGCCATTTTTTCGGTCTTATCTGCATCATTATGTGCAAGGCCCGCAATGGAGTTTAACGAATTGTACAAAAAATGGGGATTGATGCGCGCATGTAACGAGGCAACCTCTGCTTTTGCCTTTAACTCTTTAAGTTTGCTAAGTTCTACATCTTTTTGACGCAAAAGGGCATCGGAACGCTCTTTAAAATAGAGGAATATGCCCCGGAACAGGGCCACGGCAAGGCCATAGCCATATGAGACCAGTAATGCAAAGAAGGGCATATTACCGGTCTTGATACGTTCGGACAACAACAAAGGGAACAGGGTCAGGGCGAGGGCCACCAAGGTAAGGCATGTTTTAAGGATGATGCGATGGAGCAGCCTGTAACTGTTTTTGATCAGGTATTTCTCCAGAAAGAAGAGCAGGCTGGCCACCACGGCAAAAAATAGGGAAATCATGATCGTTTCCAAAGGAGTGAGAGGAAAACGGACCGGAGAAAAGTTAATGGTAAAATCCTTGATCAGGGGTAGGGACCGATTTATATAAAGGGCCAAAGCCAAGGCCACCGCCAACAATAAGGCATTGGCCAGATATCCCAAATACGGATATTTGAACCTTTTGGATAGCACGGTGGCATAGGAAAGGGCGATCAGCAACAAAAAACAGAGGATAAAAAGAACGATCTTTACCCCCACTACAATTCCCCCGTCAACGGTAAGGTTGATGTAATACCAAAGGCCATGATGCTGGAGCACGTACTCCTTAAGTTGCTTGCCGAGGTCTGGCGCATATAATTTTGCAACACAAAATCGGTCTTTTGGGGTAAAGTACATATAAAGTTGCGGCCTGTCGGTCACCTCCTGGTACATGTCCGGTGTAAACATGTCCCATTGACCGGATGAATGTACAATGTGTTTTCTATGGGTAATTCCAAAAACAATAAAATACCGCAAGATCTTGCCTCTTTCTTCCGGGGTTACCGCATCGCTTAAAATGGTGGAGAAGTAGTTTTGTTTAATCTCGGGCCTGTTGTCGTTCTTCCTCTGAACCGTGAAACTTTGCTTGCGGTGTAACGCCCCTTCGTGTATGTTACCGTTGGGTCCCTGAATCTTAAGGCCCGTCTCCAGATAATTTTCGGGAAGGATTTCTATGATCAGATTGGCATTTTCCTTGGTGCTTTCCAATCCAATGTTGTTCGGGATTAGGGAATCAAGGGAGCCAATGATTTGGAATGCCGCCAAACTGTCGGTTCCGGAGGCATTGATCAACTGAATTCTTATATCGTCATAAAATTTACCGGGGTGGTTGCCCCCCTGGGCACCCTTCGGAAAAAAATTCTTGACAAAATACGCCCAATATTCGACTTCTTTTTCAGGGGTTAAATCAATAGGCTCTTTTTGCGCATGTGTACAAGTGCCAGTAAAAATACTTAAGCAAAGTAGTACAAGGAAGCTCAATTTTTTCATTACGGTAAAGGTATCAAAGTTGTTTATTGCCCCAAATGTCAAACCTAAAGACTTTAAATTCTAGCCGTTTCCGACCGAATGCATTTCGGGGTGACAAAATGCATTTTCATGACCGTTAATAACTCCTCAAAACTCCATTTCGTCCCAATACCAGTTTTAAGTAATTTTATCCATTGGCTTTTAGCCCACTCCTATACGTAGTGTGTCCTGAATAGGTCAAAAAGCCCGAACCAATAGAATTTGATCGTATGTATTTTATCTTCGATACCGAAACTACAGGCCTTCCCAAACGTTGGGATGCCCCCATTACCGATACAGACAACTGGCCCCGCTGCATCCAAATAGCCTGGCAACTGCACGATGATATGGGAAATTTGATCGAGCATCAGGATTATCTGGTAAAACCGGATGGCTTTAACATCCCATACGATGCGGAAAAAATACATGGTATTTCCACGGCTTTGGCAGAACAGGATGGTGTTCCGTTATCAGAAGTTCTGGAGAAATTCAATATCGCCATGTCCAAGACCAAGTTTATCGTGGGGCAGAACGTAGGTTTTGATGTGAATATCATGGGTGCCGAATTCCATAGGATGAACGTGGAGAACCCACTACAGGAACTACCCGTTTTGGATACCTGTACCGAACATACGGCCCAATTGTGCCAAATACCCGGAGGGCGTGGCGGAAAATTCAAGCTACCTACACTTACGGAACTACATGAATATCTTTTTGCGGCACCTTTTGCAGAGGCCCATAACGCAACGGCCGATGTTGAGGCCACTACCCGATGTTTTTTGGAATTGGTGCGCCAGCAACAGTACACCACAGCGCAATTGGATGTTCAACCGGATTATTTTCAAAATTTTTCGGAATCCAATCCACAGGCGATCGAGCTCATTGGCCTAAAACACATCAATCTAAAAAAAGCTTCCAAAAAAATTGCGGATGCCCTATGGGAAAAGGATACGGGCGGGGTTTCCCAAGAGGAGCTAAAAGAGAATATCAAAACCCTGGAGAACGCCACATTCGTACACCTTCATAACCACTCCCAGTTCTCCGTACTGCAGTCCACCATCAATATTAAATCTCTTGTAAAATCCGCTGCCAAAAACCAAATGCCGGCAGTAGCCTTAACGGATCATGCAAATATGATGGGGGCCTTTCACTTTGTAAAGGAAATAGGTACCCACAACAAATCCGTTAAAGAAAGGAACGCCGAGGCCTTAGAAAAAGGGGAACAACCTACAGAAAAGGAAATTACGCCCATTGTCGGGTGCGAGTTTTTTGTTTGTGAAGACCATACCAACAAAAATGTAAAGGATTATGGATACCAGATCGTCCTTCTGGCAAAAAATAAAAATGGCTATCACAACTTGGCCAAAATGTCTTCCATAGCCTATACGAATGGATTTTATTACGTTCCCCGAATCGATAAAAAAATTATCCGGCAATACAGGGAAGACATTATCGTCCTCACCGGAAACCTTTATGGCGAAGTTCCGGGAAAAGTATTGAATATGGGAGAAAACCAGGCAGAAGAGGCCCTGTTATGGTGGAAAGAGGTGTTCGGGGACGACCTATATATTGAACTGATGCGCCACGATCAGGAAGATGAAAACCGTGTAAACCAGGTCTTGATCGCATTTGCCAAAAAGCACGATGTTAAATTGGTGGCGACGAACAACACCTATTACTGTGCAAAAGAAGATGCGGAGGCGCATGATATTTTATTGTGCGTAAAAGACGGGGAAAAGCAGGCTACTCCCATAGGGCGTGGGCGTGGTTATCGTTATGGGTTGCCCAACCAAGAATATTACTTTAAGTCCCAGGAGGAAATGAAGGAACTGTTCAAAGATGTGCCCGATGCTGTTTTGAACGTCCAGGAAATCGTAAATAAAATTGAACCTTTTGAACTGGCCCGTGATGTACTCTTGCCCAAATTTGACATCCCCGAAGAATTTAAAGTAGCCGAGGATACTACCGATGGGGGGGGCGATAGTTATCGGGATGGAGAAAATGCATATTTAAGGTATATTACCTATGAAGGTGCCAAAAAGCGCTACGGCCAAATTACGGACGAGATTACGGAACGTATCGATTTTGAGCTAAAGACCATTGAAAATTCCGGGTATCCCGGATACTTCCTGATCGTAGAGGATTTTATACGCGAAGCTCGAAACATGGGGGTTTCCGTAGGGCCGGGACGTGGTTCGGCAGCAGGTTCGGTAGTGGCCTATTGTTTGACCATTACCAATATAGATCCGTTAAAGTATGACTTACTTTTTGAACGTTTCCTAAATCCGGATAGGGTATCCATGCCCGATATCGATATTGATTTTGATGATGAGGGACGCGGAAGGGTAATGGACTATGTTATCAATAAATATGGGGCCAATCAGGTAGCACAAATTATCACCTATGGTACCATGGCAGCAAAATCTTCCATCCGGGATACGGCCAGGGTCTTGGACCTGCCCCTGGGCGATGCCGATCGGATCGCCAAATTGATTCCCACTATGTCCAAACTCGGGAAAATCTTCGGGGTTTCGGAAACCGATTTAAAAAAGAAGTTCAGGGCGGACGATTTGGAAAAAGTCCATCAACTATTGAATATTTCCGAAGGCGATGACCTGGAAGGGCAAACCGTGAAAATGGCCCGCGTCCTGGAAGGTTCGTTAAGAAATACAGGCATCCATGCTTGCGGGGTCATCATCACCCCGGACGATATCACCAATTTTGTTCCCGTAGCCACTGCAAAGGATTCCGATTTATACGTGACCCAATTTGACAATTCCGTTGTGGAAAGTGCCGGGCTGCTCAAAATGGATTTTTTGGGATTGAAAACACTGACACTTATTAAGGATACGGTCAAAATTGTAAAGGCAAAACACGGTATCGAACTCGTTCCGGATGATTTTCCATTGGACGATCCGGCAACTTATGAGCTTTTTCAAAGAGGAGATACCGTTGGAATATTCCAATACGAATCCCCGGGAATGCAAAAGCACATGAAGGACCTAAAACCTACCGTGTTTGATGACCTTATTGCGATGAATGCCCTTTATCGACCTGGGCCAATGGAATACATACCAAGCTTTATAGCCCGTAAACATGGACAGGAAGAAATTTCATATGACCTTCCTGAGATGGAGGAGTATTTGAAAGAAACCTATGGTATTACGGTATATCAAGAGCAAGTAATGCTTTTGTCGCAAAAGTTGGCCAGCTTCTCTAAAGGTGATGCCGATGTACTGCGAAAAGCAATGGGAAAAAAAATCTTTGCAGTACTACAAAAGATGAAACCGCAGTTTTTGAAAGGTGGAACTGCTAATGGGCATCCTGAAGAAATTCTTGAAAAAATCTGGAAAGACTGGGAAGCATTTGCGGCCTACGCCTTTAATAAAAGCCACTCTACCTGTTATGCCTATATTGCCTACCAGACCGCTTACCTAAAAGCCCACTACCCTGCCGAATATATGGCAGCGGTATTATCCAATAACATGAACGATATTAAACAGGTCACTTTCTTCATGGAAGAGTGCAAACGGATGGGGTTAAAGGTGTTGGGGCCAGATGTAAACGAATCATACTACAAATTTGCCGTAAACAAAGAAGGTGCCGTCCGTTTTGGTATGGGAGCCATAAAAGGGGTAGGACGTGCCGCTGTGGAGACCATTGTGGCGCATCGAAAAAAAGAAGGGAACTTTAAATCCGTATTCGATTTGGCAAAGCGGGTAGATTTAAGGGCCGCAAACAAAAAGGCATTTGAAAACCTGGCCGTAGCGGGCGGATTCGATTCTTTTGGGGCCACCCATAGAGCGCAATATTTTCATGACGAGGGTGATGGAATAACCTTTTTGGAGAAAGTAATCAAATCGGCATCCAAATATCAGGAAAACAAAAACTCGTCCCAGATGGATATGTTCGGAGGCATGAGCGAAGCCCAGATTCCCGAACCTATCGTCCCTCCATGCGGGGAATGGGGGACCATGGAAAAACTTCGCCGGGAAAAAGAAGTGGTCGGCATCTATATTTCCGGGCACCCCCTGGACGATTTTAAGATCGAAATGAGTACTTTTTGCAATGCCAATGTTTCATGTGCCAATGAACTGGAAAACTACGTGAACCGCGAACTTTCTTTTGCAGGGGTCATTACGGACGTACAACATCGCATATCAAAAAACGGAAAGGGCTGGGCCGCTTTTACCCTGGAAGATTATACGGATTCCTATGAATTCAGAATCTTTGGGGAGGAATATTTAAAATTCAGGCATTTCCTAATGATCAACTCTTTTGCCTATGTCAAGGCATTCGTTAGGGATGGGTGGGTAAACCGTGAAACGGGCAAGAAAGGGGAACCCCGAATTCAGTTCAATAGTTTTATGCTACTACAGGAAGTCATGGAAGCCTATGCTAAAAAGTTGACCATTAAATTGAATATCGATAAATTAAAGGAAGAAAATGTCCGAAAGCTCAAGGATACTTTGGTATCGCACAAAGGAAACCACTCCTTAAATTTTGTAGTCTATGAAATGCAAGAGGAAATTAAGGTAAACCTGTCCAGCAGAAAACAAAAAGTGCAGATTTCCAGTGAATTATTACAGCAACTGGAAGAAAATCAAGTACATTTCAAACTAAATTAAAACATAAAATTTGTCAATATAACAATAGATAGAATGTATATGGCGTTAGTAAGGAAACCGTAGAATATTTGACTAACTTTGCATAATCAATTTAAAGTAAATTAAAATGGCATTAGAGATAACAGATGCTACTTTTGACGAAGTAGTTTTAAAAAGTGATAAACCTGTGGTCGTAGATTTTTGGGCGGCATGGTGCGGACCTTGTAGAATGGTCGGCCCAATTATAGATGAAGTAAGCAATGAATATGAAGGAAAGGCCGTTGTTGGCAAAGTAGATGTTGATGCCAATCAAGAATTTGCGGCAAAATACGGGGTTCGTAATATTCCGACCGTATTGGTCTTCAAGAACGGTGAAATCGTGAACAGACAAGTAGGGGTTTCTCCCAAGCAGGTATATACGGACGCTATTGATGCGCTATTGTAAGCCCGTTATTCCTTCCCTATAAGGAAATAAAAACGATAAAAAATCCTGCAACATAGCAGGATTTTTTATTTAAAGCTTTTTAGGGAACTATTAAATTTTTCCCTTGAGGCAATATCCCGCACTTGTTGAAACAGGACTTTGGGGGTCTTTTAACATAGACTCAAAATTACTTTCCTATCTTAGATACGATGAACATCCAATCGCAATTAAATAAATCCGTCCTTTTTCAGAACCTGGAGCTTCTGGCCAATCAAGTGGTAGAAGGTTTTATCAGCGGTATCCATAAAAGCCCGTTTCATGGATTTTCTGCGGAATTTGCGGAACATAAAATATACAATACCGGAGAAAGCACCAAACATATAGATTGGAAGCTATTCGCCAAAACAGATAAACTATACACCAAACGTTACGAGGAAGAGACCAATTTGAGGTGCCATATGATCTTGGACAATTCCGCTTCTATGTATTATCCCGAAGTTGGGAGTCTGGGAATAGAAAATTTGAACAAAATCGGTTTTTCGGTCCTGGCCATGGCCGCATTAATGAACGTCCTCAAAAGGCAACGGGATGCCGTTGGGCTGAGCATCTATTCGGATCATTATAATTATTATGCCCCGGAAAAAGGAAGCGAACGCCATTTTCAAATGTTGCGGGCCAAGTTAAACGAGATATATACGGTCTCGCAGCCTTCAAAAAAGACCGCCACATATACCTATTTACACCAGATTGCGGAAAAAATAAAGAGACGTAGCCTTATTTTTTTGTTCACCGATATGCTCCAGACCGAAAAAACGGATGAAGCACTCTTTGATGCTTTACGGCATTTAAAATACAACAAGCACGAGGTAGTGCTATTTCATGTATTGGATAAGGAAAAGGAAATACAATTTAATTTTAAAAACGCCCCAAAACGATATCTGGATGTAGAAACGGGTGAGTATCTGGACCTGTATTCGGACAACATAAAGGAAGCTTATAAAAAGGAAGTTTCAAAATATCTGAAAGCCATACAACTCAAATGCGCACAATACCGAATTAAATATGTAGATGTGGATGTACACTCGGATTTTTCCACGGTTTTAAATACGTTTTTGGTAGAACGACAGAAATTCATTTAGGCACAAAGATATTTTAAAGAAAATTGTTTGTGGAATTGGATTAGCGATGTATATTTGCACACGCTAAACGCCACGGTCTGGTAGTTCAGTTGGTTAGAATACCTGCCTGTCACGCAGGGGGTCGCGGGTTCGAGTCCCGTCCAGACCGCTAAGTAAAGATAAGCCTTTCAAGTAATTGAAGGGCTTTTTCTTTTTTACGGGTACAACATAGGTACAACAAATCTATTTTTCATTTTCATTATCTTTATTTTCAACTCAACTTCTAGAGATTTGAAGATAGTAGATAAAATAGCAGATTGGCTTGATACCTTTGACGAACTAAAAAATCGTTCAAAGAGTTGGTATTTGAGCGAAAACACACAAAAGATAATAGTAGTGGTGATGTTTTTTATCTTACTATCTGCTGTCCTTAATAATCTATATCAAGCTGGATTTTCATGGTACTGGTATTTTGTACCCGTCATATTGATTGTGTTTCTTGTATTCTTAATACTTGGCAAAATCACCCAGAAAGAAAGGAAAATCAATACTAAAGCCCAAGAGCAAGTTCATGAAGTAAAAACAATAGGAGTTAATTTTAATCGTCCAATCTTAGATAATTTATTTCATGCTCTAAAGAATATGGATAAAATCGATATTGAGAAAACTGATATAAATGACTTCTATAATGTTTTAACACTTCCATTTGAGAACCATAATTCAGAAATATTTTTTATTTCAATAACATGGGGAGAGTTACGCTATGTGCTTGAAACGTTTAAAAAAAGATTCGGAATTGGTTATGCTGTCTTTGAAGCTTCAGAAAAGATATATCGAAATGAACAATTAATTACTGCAAAGGCAATTTCAAATAATGGTTTAAGAACAAACCCTGAAGATTACTTCATCGAAAGAATCGATAAATGTCTTCCTTAAAATGAAAGGGGATATTTGAAAATAAAAGAGGTGTATATCCCTATCCACTCTGTTATCTAAAGCTATCTGGCTACTTTGGTCTTCGAATTCAAAATTGTAAAAGGCCTTTTACTCATCATTAATTTCTAATACACGAAAACATGAATGAGCAAACAAAATCATTGTCCGATTTAAATGTGGACACACCAGTCCTGCGAATACTTAAAGACATAAAGTCATTAATGGCTTTTAATAAGAAGGTACTTAACGTGGAAGACCTTGTATTGTATACAGGTTTATCTGAAAGCACCATTTACAAACTGTCTAGGTTAGATATGATTCCCAAAGGAGATAATAAGGGAATCCGTAAACTCTTTTTTGAAAAAGATAGAATTGATGCCTGGTTATTGGGTAAGCCAGATGTTTCTGATGAATACTTTGAGGAGTTGTTCAACGAGAAGCTATTGAAAAACAAACGATAAGTTTTTCGATATGGCTACTGAAGATAAAAAAGGGCTTTACCATGTTAAAGACCCTAAGAAGAAAACTATCTATGATTATACGATTGAGTACTTGGATGAAAAGTACAACATCATGTACAATGAGATATCCCACGACTTTCAGATTTCAGTTCTCAATCAAAAGAGTTGGCATTATCTTAATCTGAATTCCTTAATCATTGAGTTGGCGAAAGCTGGAATTGAAGTAAGCACTAGCAAACTAGAAATTTTGCTGAAGTCGGAATTGATTCTAAAATACAACCCTGTAAAGGAGTACTTCGAATCACTTGACAAATGGGATGGTGAGGATTACATTGCTAAGTTGGTTTCCTATGTGCCGACATATGACAACAAAGCCTTTCTGTATCATTTTAGAAAATGGTTGGTAAGAGCCATCAAATGTGGATTGGAAACCACTTACTTTAATAAACAGGCTCTTATCATTAGTCATAAAGGGCAGAGTTCTGGAAAGTCTACCTGGTGTCGATTTATTTGTCCGCCTGAGCTATCGGAATATATGGCTGAGGATATTAGTAATGATAAGGATGCCCGTATTCAATTGTGCCGGAACTTTCTCTACAATCTGGATGAGCTCGCTGTACTTTCTAAGAAGGATGTAAATGCATTAAAGTCATTCTTTTCTAAGACATTTATTAATGAGCGTTTGCCCTATGATAAAAAGAATACGACACTCCCTAGAATCTGTTCTTTTTTAGGTTCCACGAATATGTCTTCTTTTTTGAATGACGAAACGGGTTCGGTGCGTTGGTTGTGTTTTGAACTGATGGATAAAATCGATTTTGCCTATTCCAAAGAAATCGAAATCAAAAATGTTTGGGCACAAGCGTATCATCTAGCCTACCACGACCCTAATTTCAATCCTGAGTTAACGCTAAAGGATATCATGGAAAATGAGGAGCGCAACAAGAAGTATACAAAGCTCACAACGGAACAGGAGTTGGTTGCTAAGTATTATGAGAAGTCGAATGATATAAAGGACTTTGTTACTGCGTCCGATGTGCTAATTAGCTTGTCCTGTTTGAACTTGCGACTGAATCAAATAAACCTTGGACGAGCCTTGTCTGGATTCAACTACCAAAAGGTGAAACATCCCAAGCGACAGGTCTATGGATATTTGGCAAAATCGCTGTTTGAGGACACTCCTTGGGAAATGGAATTATCTAAAAAGAAGAAATAGTACCTACCTAACTACCTATTAATTTAAATACCCTAAGAACAGGGCTAACCCTTTAGGTAAGATGTATAACCCTTATGCTACCTAGGTATTACCTAACCTACCTTTTAGTATAAGATGGGTAAGATGTTTTTAAAGTTTACCTAAAGCACAAGCCCTTACAAATAGTGACTTAGGTAAGAAGGTAGGAGAATATCATAAAAATAAAACGCTGATGAAAACAAAAATAATAACGTGCAGAAGCGCCCGAAATTTTTGTCTAGTGAAAATACTAGAAAATTTAGGTCACTTCCCCACAAGGAAAACGGAAAAAGAAGCTTGGGTTTCTGAGTCCTTTCAGGTCAGAAACCCAAGCCTCTTTTAAGATATCTCTGGCGCTCAATCGATGGTACGACCACGGAATGGGAAAAGGAGGAAATAGCATTGACCTATTGGTCCAGCTTTTGAACTTATCGGTAAAAGAAGTCCTGGCATATTTAAGCAATGATTTAGCTTTTTCTTTTCATAAGCCACCTCTCAGAATTAATAAACCTAAAAACAATCACATAATGGAGATTCAAACAATAATTCACCCTGCAATGATTGGTTATTTAAAAGCAAGGAAGATACCATTAGCTATCGGAAAGCAGCATTTGAAAGAAGTAACCTATAAGCGTAATGATAAAACCTTTTTTGCTTTAGGCCTTGAAAACCATTTAGGTGGTTGGGAACTTCGAAATAAGTTTCAAAAAACATCTAGCTCTCCAAAATCGTA
Source organism: Maribacter spongiae (assembly GCF_047345125.1). NCBI lineage: Bacteria > Pseudomonadati > Bacteroidota > Flavobacteriia > Flavobacteriales > Flavobacteriaceae > Maribacter > Maribacter spongiae. Next base: position 351,996 of record NZ_JBLFEQ010000004.1, read on the forward strand.
TACATGGCTTAAAAGAGATAAAAAACAGCTCATACTTACGGAAGGGATGTTCGATTTTCTATCAATAGCAACCATTAGCCCCATTGCCGTTTATGAATCGGATATTTTGGTTTTAAACTCCGTTGCGTTTCTCCCTGATGTCGAAATCTTACTATCCAATTATGATGAAGTAAGATTGTATCTAGATAATGACAATGCGGGTGATTCAGCAACTGAAACTTTGATGCATCAACATAATACTGCAGTTGATTTCAGGGATGAGTATAAAGGCTACAAAGATTTAAATGAAAAATTAATGGCATGGAACTAGGACGAGGATTTGACCCAAGAAATAGAGGTTTGAAAAGAGAACGTGATTTGAAATTGGAACGTGAAGGTGAACGAAAAAGGCATTTGGAACGAAAGTTAAAACTAGAGGAAGATGCTAGATATAAAGAGCTGCATACAATACACCTTTCAAATGAACTCCTTTTAGAACAAGATTGTTTGACTTTGCAAATAGGACCGGACCATATGGAGCGGAATGAATCGGCGGGAGGTAAGTCAAGATGGGTGTCTGTGGACACAATCTTGGCTACTCCCGATGGTCACAGCAAAAAAAAGGAACTTATCATAAAGGATGAAATCATAAAGTTTAGATGTACCACTTATGAAAAGAAGTTACTTACGCTAAAAGCAAAAGCTGCAGGATTGACCTTAAGCGAATATTTCAGACGTGTAGCTTTTGAGCAAAAAATTGTAGAACGTCTATCAGATTCAGAAATTGAAATCTACCAGATGTTGGTGAAATACCACAACAATTTTAAAGCTATAAGCAATCTGTTTAAAAAGAAAAACCCAAACCTTAGTGAGGAAGTATTGGAAGTCGCCAGACAAATCAAAGAACAGTTAAAAAAGTTTGACCCATGATTGGAAAAGGAAAAGCGATATCACATACAAGCGCATCAATTGCGTATGGATGGAATCAAGAGAAAAATGCAGAGATAGTTTTTAAACAGCATTTGGTAGGAGAGAACCCAAAGGAAATTACCAAGGAATTTGAATTGGTGCAAGCTCAAAATTACCATTGTAAAAAGAACACATTTTCTTTTGTTATCAGCCCCACTATTAAGGACGGTCAAAAGCTAAGTAATAAAGAACTCAATACCGTTTGCCAAAAATTTATGAAGGAACTTAATTTAAGAGAACGGCAAGCAATTGCCTTTGTACATCGTGACAAAAAACATATACATATTCACTTGTATGTGAATCGTATTGATTTCAAAGGAGTTGCATTTAAAGACAGGCTTATTGGTATTCGTAGTCAGAGAGCAGCTCAAGCTGTTGCGGAGAAAATGCAATTGACAACAGTAAAACAAGTGCAGTTTGAAAAGGAGTTTAATCTAAAGGCAGTTCGAATGGAGATGAAAAGAAGACATGAAGTGATTATAAGCCAAATGAAACCAAAATCTTTTCAGCAATATATGGATGCTATGGCAAGCAATGGGGTAAAAGTAATTCCGTCTATCAACAAAGCAAATAAATTACAAGGATTCCGATTTGAGTTTGACGGGCATAATTTAAAAGGAAGTGAAGTTCATCGTTCGATGAGGGGTTCGAATATTGGCAAGGAACTAGCTCAAAATACTGGAGTAGAAAAGTTTATCAAGCAAAGTAAAAATCTCAACCTGGTGGGCAAATCAATTGAGCTATCAGCCAATATGCTATTAAGCATAGCAAAAACAGTTATTAAGAAAACAATAACCCGAGGAATCGGATACTAAAATAGAAAACATGACAAAAATTGAACAATTGGCCGAACTATTGGTCTCAGAATTAAAAGGTTTTGAAAAAGGAATAACCAAGCTAGAAGCTTTGGAAACGAAAATAAGCAACACGAAAGTGGAACTGAATTTAAAAGAACTCAAACCCTTACTGCAAGCCCAAGAGAATGCTATTAGCGAAAGTAAGAGTGTGCAAGAATCTTATTTATATCGATTACAATCAGTTGTTAAGGGTGCTAGCTTTTATCCTAAATGGGCTATCATCACTTTTATGAGCATGATTTTGATGTGTTGCTTCATCTCGTTTTATGCCTATACAATAAAAACAGAAGCATTAGCATCAGAAAAAGAAGCTCATCAAAAAGGTATTAATACCTATGGAAACTATATGATTGATTTTTTTAAGGAGTACCCAAATGCCAAAAAACAGTTTGAAGCATGGCAAAACAAGAACGAGTAATTAAACACAAAAGTTGGCAATTTGTCTTTTTTTACTCATTTTAGCGTAAGAGTTTAGCTATATGCAATTAATCACAACACAGTTTTTACCGATAAATAAAGTAGGTATTTATCTCAATGAGCTTTTTGAGAAACAGTATCAGCTTCATCAGTATCCTAGAACTTCCAGTATAAGTGTTTTAAACAGTTATCTAAATCATCTAAAAGATGATATCTATGTTTTAGTGGAACACCCTTATGTAGACAAGGTCTACAGAGATTCGTACTATCACTATTACTCTTCAAAAAATCAAGAATATCATAGGGACTGTGCGCGTATTTCTTTTTTTTCAAAAGAGCTAAAGCTTGAAGATTTTAGAAATGTCAAATTACATGGCGAAATAAGAGAAAGTTATTTAGGTTTCACTATTATAAGACCCACGTTTCCTCAAGTAATTGGGAGGTCAGTAATATCTCCTCAGGCAATAAAGAGAAATAATTTTAGAATTTGTTCGGTAACTGTAGATGTGACTGCTAATAGCTTGAAAACTTCAGTTACTGGCTTTCCACATGCATCTCAAAATTCAGAAACTATTACTTGTGCAGAAACCACAATATGGTGTATAATGGAATATTTTGGCATGCGCTATCCGGAATATAGACCGACATTACCCTCTAAGATAGGAGCTATTCTTGCTTCACAATCTTTTGAGCGTTTGTTGCCATCGAAAGGGCTTACTGCCCAGCAAATTTCATTTGCTCTTAGGGAATTAGGTTTTGGTGTCAAGATTTATTCAAGAGATGCTTATGGTGGTGAATTTTTGAAGTTGTTAAAAATGTATATCGAATCAGGTATTCCTGTGGTAAGTGCAATACAAAACACTCAAGGCATAGGGCATGCTCAAAGTATAATTGGTAGGTCACGTTTTTCAGATGCTGATGTAGATGCTTTGGCAAATCCTGAAGATTATGGAAATAATGTTCTAGTATATGATTTTGAGGATATTAAAGTGGATTATGTTTTTATGGATGATAATCATCCTCCTTACATGCATAGTAAGTTAGAGACACCTTCTAGTTTTTATCCACAAGCGAATTGGGCTGGCTGTGAAATAAAAAGTTTTATCGTTCCCTTGTATTCAAAAATTTATATGGATGCAGGTGAGGCTAGGGCATTTGCGAAGTCTGTTCTTAAAAGATATATAACTCAGTTGAATGTGCTTAAGGATACTGATGTGATACTAAAAGTGTTTTTAGCATCATCTAGGTCTTATAAGAATGAGCTAACAGCTAATGACTCTTTAGAAACATTACCGAGAGAACTTTTATTACGTTTACCTATGCCAAAATTTATATGGGTAGCTGAACTAAGTACTAAAGAATTGATTAAAAAGAACCATGTAAACGGTGTTTTTATCTTGGATGCTACAGAGACTAATCGTCAGGGCTTGATTGCTGGATTGGTAGGAAATTATTACCTTACAGAAAATTTAAATGAAATTGTGCAAATAAATGTACCTTTGTCACCGTTTAAGAACTTCAACAATAATTTAAGATAGTAGAGTAATATGACACAATCTATCAAAGAGTATTATGAGTTGTTGATTAAAGAGTTAAAAGCCGAAGCCGAAGTAACAATCGTAGATGAGGCTACTACAAAAATTATATTCGATAGTATTGAAGAAGACCTAGAAGGATATAGATTTGAAAATCAACAGCGAATTAAAGATTCCCAAGAAGACATTTCAAACGTTGTTTTCACAGCGTAAAAGAAAAAACTAAAGCCGCTAATTGCGGCTTTTTTTATTTGCTGATGTGATACTCAATCACTCCCTATTTAAACAAGTTATTATTCCAAAATCTAAATAACACTTTTGATTTAGCATTAGTAGATGCGCCCTATCCGGTTTTTGCTTAACGTTTATCTACCGGAACACTACAAAAACCGGACAGGATCCACGCGCAAAGTTTTTGGGTAAGATTTGGGGCAATAAATTTCATTAATTCTCAAGCTATACTAATATTAATTCCTTCGGGAAATTCATTAAACTATTAGGTTGTCACTTTTTCTTCTAAGACTTTTATGTTTCTACTTGGATAAGTGGTATTGGAGAAATCTTCACTAGAGATGAATATATCAAAATCAGATTTTTAATTTCCTTTTATTTTCATCAACACCACAAAAGCTTAAAAGTGTTCTTTATTATCAATCATAATTTTAAATAAGATGAAACATATTGCAAAAAACAAGAAAAATAAAAGTAAAACCTCCAAAAATATGTGGTTTTCATATGACGAGATTTCTTTTTTTTAACACGTGTAATTTTTCTTACAATAAAAACTGGTCAATTTGATTTAAATCTTATAAATTTAAATCTGTATACTATTTATACATAATCTATAGTAACCCGTTGTGCATTTTGATTGAGATATAAAAAGTTGTGCAAACTGCTCAATGGCAGTAAATTGTAATAACGACAAAACAATTAAGATGCACAACTTTGATGAAATTTACGAAAGAATACTG